>NZ_JBLWIT010000055.1:0-115772 GCF_048381435.1 Rhodococcus mengyinensis
CGCTCGACGATGGGGGCGTCGGAGAACGCGAACAGGTCGAACTCGGTGTCGGCCTCGATCGACCACTCCGTCCAGGACGGGACGACGATCATGTCGCCCGTGCCGACCTCACGGCTCTGGCCGTCGAGGACGAACCGGCCGGAACCGTCGAACACCTGGTAGACGGTGGACCCGACGTCGCGGCGGGGCCGGGTGCGGGCGCCGGCGCGCAGGCGGTGGAACTCGGCGCGGATGGTGGGCATCACGTCGCCGCCGGTGGTCGGGTTGGTGTAGCGGACCGCGGCGTGACCGGGTTCGGTGGTCGCCGCGTACCCCTCGTCCTCCAATGCCAGTTGCTCGCGCAGCGCGGCGTCGGTGTGCTCCCACCGGTACGCCGCGATCGGCGAGGACGTCTTCGCGTCCAACCCGACCAGCGGTCGCAGCCCCGGATGCGCCCACAACCGCTCCGACCGCGACACGTCCGGGGTGGAGTCGTCGGTGACGTTCTCGGACCCGAATTCGAAGAACCCGGTGTCGGTGTAATGCACGAACGGGATGTCGAGGCCGTCGATCCAGGCCATCGGCTGATCGGTCTCGTTGTGGTGACCGTGGAAATGCCAACCCGGGGTCAACAAAAAGTCGCCGCGCCGCATCGCCACCGGATCCCCGTTGACGACCGTCCACACCCCCTGACCCTCGACGACGAACCGGAACGCGTTCTGCGCGTGCCGGTGCTCGGGGGCCACCTCCTTCGGGCCGAGGTACTGGATGGCCGCCCACAACGTCGGCGTCACATACGGCACCCCACCCAACCCCGGGTTCGCCAGGGCGATCGCCCGCCGCTCCCCACCGCGGCCGACCGGCACCAGATCCCCGGCCCGCCGCGCCAACGGGTACAGCGTCGACCACTTCCACACGAACGGCACCGCCCGCGACGTCGGCGTCATCGGCATCAGATCACCGAGCTGCGTCCACAACGGATTCAGGTGCTCGGCCTCGAAATCGTGGTAGAGCTGCTTCAGCTCCGGAGCGTCGTCGAGCGAGGGGTCGGGGGTATGCATGAAGGGCTCCTTCGAATGTGGAGACCGAGGATCGGCGACGGCGCCATACACGTCGCCGATCCTCGGAAGTCTTACGACGCGGCGTGTTCCTTCGCGAGGCGTTCGCGAATGTCTTCGCGCATGGCCTTCTTGTCGATCTTTCCGACCTTGGTGGTGGGCATCTGATCGACGATGACGAGCCGCTCGGGGAGTTTGAATCGGGCGACGCCGGCCTCGTTCATGAGGGTGACGACGTCGTCGAGGGTGACGTCGTGGCCGTCGGTCAGCGACAGGTACAGGCACAGCTTTTCACCGAGTTTGGGGTCGGGCATGGCGACGGCGGCGGCCATCTCGACGCCGTCGATCTGATACGCGAAGTTCTCGACTTCCTCGGCGGAAATCTTCTCCCCGCCGCGGTTGATCATGTCCTTGTCGCGGCCGGCGACCACCAGGTTTCCGTCGGGGCGGCGGACGACGATGTCGCCGCTGGCGTACCACCCGTCGGGAGTGAACGCTTTCGCGTTGTGTTCGGGTGCCCGGAAGTAGCCGCGCGGCGTGTAGGGGCCGCGGGTGAGCAGGGCGCCGGGGGTGCCGTCGGGTACCGGTTCGCCGATCTCGTCGACGACGGCGATCTCGTCGGCCTCGCTGACCGGTCGGCCCTGGGTATTGGTGATGACTTCCGGGTCGTCGTCGAGACGGGTCATGTTGATCAGACCCTCGGCCATCCCGAAGACCTGCTGCAGGCGGGCGCCGAGGACGGGTTCGACGCGGGCGGCGAGTTCGTCGGGCATGCGGGATCCGCCCACCTGGAGCACCCGCAGCGTGGTGCCGGTCATGGTGTGATGCTCGCGTTGGTGCTCGATCCAGGTCTGGGCGACGGCGGGAACGACGGTGGCGACGGTGACGCCTTCGGCGTCGATGGTGCGCAGGGCCCGCTCGGGGGCCGGCGACGGCAGCATCACGGTGCGGCCGCCGGCGAACAGCGCACCGAGAATGCCCGGACACGCCAGTGGGAAGTTGTGACTGCTCGGCAGGGTCCCGAGATAAACGGTGTCGGAGTCGAATTCGGTGACATCGTTGCAGCGGAGGACGTTGTAGACGTAGTCGTCGTGGGTGCGGACGATCAGTTTGGGCAGTCCGGTGGTGCCGCCGGAGAGCAGCAGGCAGGCCACGTCGGCGCCGGTCGGTTCGTAGTCGGCGTCGGTGAACCGACCTGGGGTGTCCATGCCGGCGGCGAGCGCGCGCTCGGGTGCGTGCGGCGTCGCGTCGTTCGAGAGTTCTCCGTGGACGAGCACCGTCCGGATGCTGGGTACGTCGGCGGCGACCTGCTGGGCGATCTGGCGCAGGTCGGTATCCCGGTCGGTGTCGGCGACGACGATCGCGGTGGCCTCGGACAGCGACGCCAGGTGAGTGAGTTCGTGCCGGCGGTGCGCGGGCAGCGCCATCACGGGGACGATCCCGGTCCGGAAGCACGCGAGGGTGAGTGCGACGAACTCCCAGCTGTTGGGCAGTTGCAGCACGATCCGGTCACCGGGGGCGATCGACAGGTCGAGCAGGTACTGGGCGCAGGAGGCGGACTTGTCCCACAGTTGCTGGTAGGTCAGGCGGGTGGAGCCGTCGACGAGGGCTTCGTCGTCGGGTCGGCGCTCGACCTGTCCGGCGATGTGGGAGCCGATCGACGTTCCCTGCCAGTACCCGGCCTTGCGGTATTGCTCGGCGACCTCGTCGGGCCAGGGCACGACACCCTCGATGGACAGCGGGGTGCGGGTGCTCATTGCAGCTCTCCTTCGAGTGCGGTGGGCCGGTTCGGCGCCGGGAGGATGACCGCGTCGAGGGCCGTCAGTCCGGTCGGGGTCAGCCGCAGTGGATTGATCTCGATATCGCTGATCTCGGGATGGGCGGCCAGGTAGCCGGCGACGGTGACGGCGAGGTGGGCGAACTCGTCGCGGTTCAGGACGGGGCCGCCGCGCCAGCCGTCGAGCAACGGCGCGCACTGGAGGTCGTCGAGCATGGCGGCGGCCGCGGCGTGGGTGAGGTGGTGGCTGCGGATGGCGACATCGCCGATGGCTTCTGCCGCCGTGCCGCCGAGACCGGCGACGACGATGGGCCCGAACACCGGATCGCGGCGGGCGCCGAGGAACAGGTCCACCCCGGAGGCGGCCATGCTCTCGACCAGATACGCGGGGGCGTTGATGGCGTCGAGTGCGTCGAGCGCGGCGTCGAGGTCCTCCGCGGTGCGGATCCCCAGGTGAACGCCGCCGATCTCCGTCTTGTGCACGACCGTGGCGTCGAGGATCTTCACCGCGACCGGGAGCGTGAGTTCGGTGAGGGCCTGGTGCGCGGCGGCGCGGTCGGTGCAGACGCGCCTCTGGGGTGTGGCGATTCCGAGGGCGTCGAGGAGGTCCTTGGCGGTGGCCTCGTCTGCGGGCAGCGAAAGTGCCGGGGCCGTGGCGGTGGCGGTCGGCCGGGGGTCGGCGGCGCGCAGGTAGCGACTTCGTGCGTCGTGTACCAGCGCACTGATGCCGGTGGCGAGGGCGGTCGGGCTGGGCAGTACCGGGACACCGATCTCTGCGGCCGACGCGGAGGTCTTGCCGACGGCCTCTGCGGGGCCGCCGATGCCGAGGACGACGGGCACGTCGGTGTGTACTCCGGATTCGCGGACGGCGGCGGCGAGATCGATGGCGTCGGGTTCGGCGAGGGCGTAGACCGCGAGGGCGTCGATCCGCGGGTCGGCCGCTGTGGTCGCCAATACGTTGCCGAAGGTGGTGCCGGGCCGACCGGTGTCGACGGGATTGGCCTGGAACGTCAACGGCGGCAGCAGTTCCGACAACCCCGCTTGGGTCGATTCGGTGAGGGTGGGCACCTGCACGTCCTGGGCGAGCAATTCGTCGAGGATCATCAGACCGGGGCCGGCCTGGGCGGTGACGAGGCCGATGCCGGGGGTCGGGGCGGCGGTCAGTCGGGTGTGGCTGAGCACGGCGAGCGCATCGACGAGTTGCCGCTCGGAGTCGACGACCACGGCGCCGGCCTCGGCCAGCAGCGCCCGGGTGGTCTTCCAGGACGTCGCGAGGGCGCCGGTGTGCGATTCGGAGAAGGCGGAGACGTCGCTGCGCCCGACGACGATCGCCACGATCGGCTTCTCGGCAGTGACCTTGCGCACCGCGGCGAGGAGGGCCTGGCCGTCGTCGACGGATTCGACGTGGAGCGCGATGGCGGTGACGGTCGGATCCTCGCTCAGGTATTCGAGTACGTCGACGCTGGTCACGTCGACACTGTTGCCCAGCCCGACCCCGAGTCCGACGCCGACTCCCTGCTCGGAAAGCAGGAACGACAGGGCGTGGTTCATGCCGCCGCTGGCCGCGACGACCGCGACGGTGCCGCGGTTAATGTGTTCGACCGTCGGCACGAAGCTCACGGTGGTGTTTCCCGGGCGGAAGAAGCCGGAGGTGTTGGGACCGAGCAACCGGATCCCGGTCTCGGCAGTGATGTCGGCGAGCTGATTCTGCAGCGCGATACCGTCGGGGCCGGCCTCGGCGAATCCACCGGAGCAGATCAGCGCGGCGCCGACGCCGCAGTCCGCGGCCTCACGCAACGCGGCTGGGGTGGCCGCGGCCGGAATGCAGAGCACGGCGAGGTCGATTGGCGCGCCGTGGGCTTCGGTGGCGGCGGCCAGCGACACGTGGAATCCGTCGCCTGCGCCCTTGGGGTTGATCCCGTACGCGGTCACGGTGCCGTCGCTGCCACGATTGATCGCGTCGAGCATCACCGACCCCAGTTTCCCGGGCGAGGCGGATGCTCCGACGACGGCGATCGAGGTTGGGGCGAACAGTCGGTTCAGTCGTGTGTTCGTCGGCGCGGGAGTGTGTGTCAGTGTCATTTCGCGACCTCGGCGGAGGTGAGGACACGCGGATGCGCGTCGGCGGTGGGTTCGAAGGCGACGGCGTCGGCGCGACCGGACAGGATCAATGTTGCGGCGCAGTCCTGTTCGTCGACAGCGCGCCTGGCGCGCAGAGACGTGGGCTGGTCGACGACGATCACCGGGATGCGATGGGTGAAGCGGATGTGTTCGGCGCACAACACCCGGGAGAGGGCAGTACCTCCGCGGACCGCGACAGCAACCGGTTTCCGCGCACACAGCTCATCGAGTTCGGTGCGGGTGACGACGTCGAGCGAGGTCCGGTCTGCGTCCGGTGCGGTGAAGATCGCCGCCACGTCCGGTTCGCCGGTGGATGTTCCGGCGACCACCGAAGTCGTGCCGTCGCTGAAATGCAGGGAATCGTTGGAGAATTCGGTGATCTGCAGCAGCCGGGACCCGAGCGTGACGGCTCCGATGGTCAGCGTGGTATCCAGGGGCGTGGCACCGTGCTGGGTGTTCCAGGCGCGCTCGGCGTCGGAGACGAACCGGGGGTCGCGCACGCGCATCTTCTCGGCCGAGATGGCGCGGCTGAAGAAGTGGAATCCGAACTGCCACGGTTCGAGTGCGCGGTAGTACTCCCCGAAGTGGTCCCACCAGGACAGGCTCGGCATCGCCGAGTCCTGGATCTTCGCGACCTGCGGGCGACGGATGTCCTCGAACGCGGCCAGGGCGGCATCGAGGT
Organism: Rhodococcus mengyinensis; assembly: GCF_048381435.1. Classification (NCBI taxonomy): domain Bacteria; kingdom Bacillati; phylum Actinomycetota; class Actinomycetes; order Mycobacteriales; family Nocardiaceae; genus Rhodococcus; species Rhodococcus mengyinensis. Next base: position 5,618 of record NZ_JBLWIT010000055.1, read on the forward strand.
CGCCGCGATGATCGGCGACGGTCTGGGCGAGGACGGCGGCATCTTCCATGGCCATCTTGGTGCCGGAGCCGACCGAGAAGTGGGCGGTGTGCACGGCGTCGCCGAGGACGACCACGGGGGTGCCCTGCGCGGCGCGGGTGTGCCAGCGGCGGGTGCGGCGGGTACGGAAGTTCGCCCACCGAGAGTTGTTCGCCACCAACGAGTGGCCGTCGATCTGATCGGCGAACAGTTCCTCGAGGTAACGCTGGGACACCAGGTCCGACTGCCCGGGCGGGGTGGACATGTCGAAGCCGTCCAGGCCCGCACGGCGCCAGGTGGCCTCGTCGGTTTCGACGATGAACGTGCTCAGGTCGGAGCCGATCGGGTAGGCGTGCACGGCGAAATTGCCGTGCTCGGACTGCTTGTGCAGGAAGGTCAGTCCGTCGAACTGGAACGTGGTGCCGAACCAGATGAACTTGACCGCGGCCTCGTCTACCGAATGCCCGAGCTCGTCGACGAAACGTTCCCGCGACGCAGAGTTCGCGCCGTCGGCGGCGATGATCAGGTCGTACTCACCGCCGGCGTCGAGCGCGTCGACATCCACGGTGGTCGAAAAATGAAGGCGCGCGCCCAGTTCGGTCGCGCGGTCCTGCAGTGCTCCGAGCAGGACCCGTCGGTGCACGGCGGACATTCCGTTGCCGCCGGCGGATGTGGTCACACCCTTGCCGCGCACCTCGATGGTGTCCCAGTGCCGGCCGTGCTCGGCCAGAGCGTCCCGCAGTACGGGATCGATCCGGTCGACGTTGTCGAGCGTCGCGTCGGAGAACACGACCCCGAACCCGAAGACGTCGGATTCGTTGTTGCGTTCGAAGACGTCGATCGTCGAGCCCGGCACGGTCTGCGCCAACGCGATGGCGGAGAACAATCCGCCCGGTCCACCGCCGATGCAGGCGACGCGCAGCGGTGCTGCGCCAGGCGACGAATTCTGATCTGGGATGGACATCAATGTCGGCCCCTCATGTGACTGTGGCCCGGATCTCGGGCGAACTCTCACTCGATTATGTGACACATTACGCCGGATAGTCAATGGGACTGTTACATGTTTTCGGAAATCTGGGCGACGAAACCCTCCGCACCTGCACGAAGGGTGTCGTGGCACTCGGTGAACACCTCGTGGGCGACTCGGCCGCGCCAGCCCGGCGGCAGCAGCGATTCGGGCAGGTCGGGGTCGCGGAACGGGTACTTCCGGTACTCCTGAATCAGGTGCATCCGCTCGACAAGGGCCTCGCGTCCGCCCAGGCCCCGGCGGTAGCGCGCGAGCCTGGGCTGGAACTCCTCGATGAACCCCTGGTAGTCGGCGCCGAGCTCACGCAAGTCCCAGCACCGTTCCGCGATGAGTCGGTCGCTCGGAAGCCCCGCCGTCTGACTGCGCAGGAACTGGATGTGCAGTTCGTCGTCACCGGAAAGCATTTCGCGCAGCTGCTTCTCTCGGTCGTGCGGCGAGAACCATGCGGTGCCGCCGTGATGCCCGAACCCCCACCACGTCAGTGCCGTTTCGATGCGTTTGCGCCGCTCGCGGCTCAGGTCGGACTCGTCGACGAGCGCCTGCGTCCAGGTGCGGTCCCAGTCGTCGAAGTGCCGCTCGAATATGCGGGCACGGCCGTCGTCGAGCAGGTGCCAGCTCTTGTCGTTGAGCAGGTACGACACCTCGCGCCCGTTCTTCGCCGAGTCGAACCACCCGTCCTTGCGCAGCCGCGTCATCACCATCCGCACGGTGGCCGGCTCGACGTCGAACACGCCCATCAGCTCGGTCAGGGCGCCGAGCTTGGCGGCCCCGCCGGTGTAGCGGAAGTACTCGCCGTACAGATCGAACACGAGTGCCCGTGGTCGCATGTCTGCCATCCCTTCGCCCGCGATCGATCCGTTCGACCAGCAATATGTGTCATTGGTATTGACTTCAGGGGCAATTATGTCACATAGTGACTGTGCTCACATAGTCTTCTCGCGGTCGTCCCACCGACCACGAACCGCCCGACGTCACGCAAGTGTGTCGGACTCCCCCATCACCTCCAGACACCCACCCGCAACGGAGGAAACAGGTGACCCCCCTGACCTCGGCCACGAACGCCGGTTCCACCCGGCGTTCGAGCGCCTCGATCGTCGCCCTCTGCTTCGTCATCATCGTCTACGACGGCTACGACCTGGTTGTCTACGGCGCCACCGTTCCGTCACTCCTCGCCTACGAACCCTGGCACCTCAACGCCAGCCAGATCGGTGCGATCGGGAGCTACGCGCTCGTCGGCATGCTGCTCGGCGCCCTGTTGTCGGGGTGGCTGGCCTCGCGGGTCGGCGCCCGCGCCATCGTGCTCGGCTCGCTGATCTCCTTCTCGGTGATCATGGGCCTCACCGCGCTCGCGCCCAACCCCGAGGTGTTCGGCCTGCTGCGATTCCTCGGAGGTCTCGGCCTCGGTGGTGTCGTCCCCACCGTCATCGCACTGACCGTCGAGTACTCCCCACCGTCGCGCCGGCAGTTCAACAACGCACTGATGTACAGCGGCTACTCCGTCGGGGGGATGCTCTCCGCCCTCGCAGCGCTGGCCTTGCTTCCGGAGAACAGTTTCCGAATCATGTACGCCCTCGGCCTGTTGCCGTTGGTCACCATCGTGCCCCTGGCATGGCGGTACCTTCCCGAATCCGCGGCGTTCCTGGCCGGCAAGGGCCGAATCATCGAAGCGCGGGCGCTCGCCGACAAGTTCGGGATCGACCTCCCCGCGCCGTCGGCCACCACGTCGAACGGCAGTATGTCGGCGCTGATGACCGGGCCTCGCCGGATCCCCCTGCTCCTTCTCGTCGTCGCCTCGTTCTGCGGCCTGCTTCTGGTCTACGGGGTCAACACCTGGTTGCCGAACATCATGCGCCAGTCGGGCTACTCGCTGGGTAGCTCGCTGAGTTTCCTGCTGGTGCTCAACCTCGGAGCCATCGTCGGCGCACTCGCTGCCTCGAGAGCCGCTGACCGATTCGGCAGCAAACCGGTGACCGTCACGTCATTCCTGCTCGCCGTGGTAGCCATCCTCGCCCTGGGAACAGGACTGCCGGTGTCTGCAGCCATGGCCGTGGTCGCCGTCGCCGGGCTCGGCACCGTCGGTACACAGATCCTCGTCAACGGCTACGTCGCGACATATTTCGGTGAGAACGAGCGCACCGCGGCTCTGGGCCTCTCACTCGGACTCGGCCGGGTCGGCGCCATCGTCGGGCCGATCCTCGGCGGTTGGATCGCCTCCTCCGCGCTCGGCGTCGAGTGGAACTTCTACGCATTCGCAGCCTTCGCCGCGCTCGGCTGCCTCGCGGTCGCGCTGGTCAGCCGATCGGCTGCAAGCACACCGCACCCGTCGAGCGCCGTTCCCGCCACCTCGCAGCTCACGGCCTCGGCATCGTCGGAACGACTCTGACACCCCTCGATTGGAGACACCATGTCCACAACCTTCGTCCTCGTCCACGGCGCTTGTCACGCCGGCTGGTCCTGGCGTCCCGTGGCCGGCTATCTGCGCGCTCAGGGACATCGCGTGTACACGCCGACCCTGCCCGGACTCGGCACCGAAGACACGAAAGCCGACATCCACCTCGCCGACTCGGTCGATTACCTGGTCGACTACGTCGAGAAGCGGGACCTCACCGACATCGTCCTCGTCGGCCACAGCTGGGGCGGCTTCCCCGTCTCCGGCGCCTCCATCCGACTCGCGACACGCATCTCCCGGTTGGTCTACTGGAGCGCGTTCGTTCCCCAGACCGGAGAGTCGCTGATCGATCTGTGCCCGCCCGCCTACGGCGACATGTTCCGCGCCTCGGCGGCAGCCTCCACCGACAACTCGGTGACGTTCCCGTTCGAAGTGTTCTGCGCCGCCTTCATGCAGGACGCATCCCCCGAGACCCAACGCATCGTCTACCCACTGCTCGAAAGCCAACCGTTCCACACCATGAACGAGTCCCTCGACCTCGACGAGTGGGAACGGCTCCAACTGCCCTCTAGCTACGTGCTGTCCAAGGATGACCTCGCCCTGCCGCCCGGGGAATTCGGTTGGGCCCCTCGCTTCACCGAACGGCTTCCAGGCGCACCCGTGATCTACACCCCTGGCAGCCACGAATCCCAGCTCACCCAGCCGGAGCCACTCGCCGCCGCCCTCGTCGAGGCCGCAGCGAGCTGACCGGATAGCCGTTCATTCCGAGAGAAGAGAGTTCATGACCACGACCGTCACCGCCGCCGTCGCCCGCACCACCGGCGAACCACTCACCATCGAGCAACTGCAGCTCGACGGGCTGCGTTCGAACGAGGTGCGGGTGCGGATGGTCGCCACCGGCATCTGTCACACCGACGCCATCGTGCGCGACGGGATCTACCCCACCCCTCTCCCCGCCGTCCTCGGCCACGAGGGCGCCGGCGTCGTCGAGGCGATCGGCGACGAGATCACCACCGTGGATGTGGGCGATCACGTCGTCCTGTCCGCCGCCTACTGCGGGCACTGCAGGCAGTGCCGATCCGGACGAATGGCATACTGCGAGAACCTCTTCGAAGAAGACTTCGGCGGACACCGACACGACGGCACGACCGCACTATCGGTGGACGGCGCACCGATCTCCTCCCACTTCTTCGGCCAATCCTCGTTCGCCACGTACGCCAACGTCGTCGAGACCAGCGTCGTCAAGGTCGACCGCGACGCACCCCTGGCCACCCTCGCCCCGCTCGGCTGCGGCCTGCAGACCGGCGCCGGCGCCGTCCTCAACGACCTGCGCCCCGAACCCGGAACGTCACTGGTGGTGTTCGGGACCGGCGCGGTGGGTTCGGCCGCGATCATGGCAGCCCGCGTCGCCGGATGCACCACCGTGATCGCCGTCGACCTCCACGATTCCCGGCTCGAGCTCGCCCAGCAGATCGGCGCCACGCACACCGTCAACGCCGGCACCGTCGATGTCGTCGACGAACTGAAGAAGATCACCAACGGGGACGGCGTCGACTACGCCATCGACACCACCGCGGTACCGGCGGTGCTGCGCCAAGCCGCCGACTCCCTCGGAATTCGAGGAACACTGGCCCTCGTCGGGGCGGCCGCCCCCGGCACCGAGGTGAACTTCGAGATCGGCGCGTCGCTGGTCAAGGGGTGGACGTTCAAGACGATCATCCAGGGCAGTTCGGTGCCCCAGGTGTTCATCCCCCGATTGGTCGAACTGTGGAAACAGGGCAGATTCCCGTTCGACAAGCTGATCCGCACCTACTCCCTCGCCGACATCAACACCGCGTTCGCCGACTCCGCGGACGGGTCGACGATCAAGCCAGTTGTCGTGTTCTGAGCACACCTCCGCACCGGCAAACCACAATCCCCGCAACCAGCCAAGGAGCAAATCTCATGACCACCACCCACGATGTCCTCTCGATCGGCCACCTCATCGGCCACACCCTGACCGACGTCGACAACTACGACGAGGTCCGTGACCCGGGCTGCCTCGACGACATCGTCGCCCGCGTCGCAGTCGGCACCCCCGCCGATGTGAACCAGGCGGTGGAACTGGCGCACCGCGCGTTCACGTCGTGGAGGAACGTCCCACCCGCCGAGCGGGCTCAGCTGTTGCTCCGCGCCGCAGACGTGCTCGCCGGCTGCGCGGAGGATCTCGCGCCGCTGCTCGTCCGCGAGCACGGCGGTGTGCTGTGGGAAGCTCAGACCGACTTCGCCCTCGGCACCGGTGTTCTCCAGCACACCGCGAGTCTCGTCGACGGGTTCTTCACACCCGTCCAGTACGACGACGAGCAGAGCTTCATCAGCATCGAACGGGTTCCCCGCGGCGTCGTCGCGGCAGTGGTTCCATGGAACATGCCCGTGGTGCTGACCATGATGAAGCTCGCGCCCGCGCTCGCCACAGGCAACACCATCGTGCTCAAGCCGTCCCCGTTCGCACCCGCCGCGCTGACCCTCGCCCTGCAGCGCATCGCGCAACAACTTCCCGAGGGTGTGGTCAACGTCGTCCACGGAAACGCGGACGTCGGACAGGCACTCACTTCCCATCCGCTGGTGCGCAAGGTCGGCTTCACCGGCGGCACCGCCACCGCCCGGCACGTCATGGCCTCGGCCGCAGGCACGATCAAGAACCTGACCCTCGAACTCGGAGGCAACGACCCGGCGGTCGTCCTCGACGATGTCGACATCGATGCCGCGCTGGACCGGATGCTCAAGGGTGTGTTCACCCGATCCGGGCAGATCTGCTTCGCGGTCAAGCGCATCTACGTACCCCGCTCGCTGTACGGCACCTTCGCCGACGCCTTCTGCGAACGAGTCGACCAGTACGCCGTCGGACACGGCTTGGACGAGAACGCAAGCTTCGGCCCCCTCAACAACAAGGCACAATTCGACAGTGTCACGAACTTGATCGAGGGCACAAAAAACTCCTCCGCGAAGATCGTGCAGCTCGGAAAGAAACTCGACTCCGCGGGCGACGGGTACTACGTACTCCCCCACGTCGTACGGGACGTCGAACACTCGGCGCCGATCAGCAGCTGCGAGCAGTTCGGCCCCGTGATCCCCCTCATCGCCTACGACGACGAGGCCCAGGTAATCGAGTGGGCGAACGACTCCGAATACGGACTCGGCTCCTCGGTATGGACGACCGATATCGATCGGGGACTTGCCATCGCGCGTCAGATCGAGGCCGGCAGTACGTTCATCAACTCGCACGCATTCGAATCCCTCGACCTGCGCATGCCTTTCGGCGGCGTCAAGCAGAGCGGTATCGGACGGGAGTTCGGCGAAGCGGGCATGAGCGAGTACGTCGAGGACCACGCGATCCGCGTCGTGAAGTAACCGGCCCAAGGTGTGGCGGTGCGTTCGTCATCACGCGCACCGCCACACTCGGCACTCTTGCATCCGCCGGTTCCGTGGTCGCTCCACTGCTGCACACGGGCGGCAAATGGACCGGGCCGAGCCCGGCACCCGCATGACAACTCCGGACCATGAGGCACTCACCGCGCACCAACGTCCACGTGGGCAACAGGAAAGGCTGATTTCGTTGTGTGACATAGTTGCAGGACTCGAATCCAGGGGAATCTCGCGCAGGAGGATTCTTGCCAGCCTGGCGATCGGCGCTGCGGCGACCGCCACTGCGGCAGCATGCTCGTCCGATCCCGACACCGGTGGTGGCGACGTCGCGCTCGACGCACGCCCCTACGGTCCCGAGCCCTATGCCAATCAGCGCACGCGCCTCATTCTCCTCGGCACATCGGGCGGGCCACCGTACTGGCCTGGCGGAACTCGTGAAGGTATTGCATCCGCAGTTGTGGTCGACGATCGGTTCTATCTCATCGACGCCGGCCACGGGGTGATGCGTCAGCTCCGAAACGCCAAGCTGGGTAGGAACTACGACACGGATTTCGATGGTCCCCTCGATGTACTGGCCGGAGTGTTCCTTACTCACCTCCATTCCGACCACATCGTCGACCTCAATAACATTCTCAGTGAGGGAATGTACAACGGTCTCCAGTTCGTGAACCGAATCCCTATCTGGGGGCCAGGAAACCGCGGACAGGTTCCACCGTTCTTCGGCGGTGGTACGCCCCCGACTCCGGTCAACCCGGAAAATCCCACGCCCGGTACTCGCGAGATGACCGACTTGCTGGTGCAAGCCTTCGCCGCCGATTTCAACGACAGGCTGTTCGACAACGCCAAGCCGCGGCCGGAACAGATGTGGGAGGCGAAAGACGTCCCCGTCCCCGCGCAGTATCTGTCCGATCCGAATGGGCAACCTTGCCCGGAGATGGATCCCTTCGTCTTCTTCGAAGATGATCACGTCAAGGTGTCCGCAACACTCGTCAACCATGCGCCGGTCTTCCCAGCCCTGGCGTACCGCTTCGACACCCCCGACGGCTCGATCGTCTTCTCGGGTGACACCGGAAAGAATCCCAACCTGGTGCCGTTGGCCAAGAACGCCGACGTCCTCGTCCATGAGGTGATCGATAAGTCCTGGCCGGAATCGCTCTTCCCTGAGCCCCGGGACGCGAAGCAGGAATCGATATTCCAACACCTGATCAACGCTCATACCCTCGTCGAGGACGTCGGACGGGTCGCGCAGGAGGCGAACGTGAAGACGTTGGCACTCTCCCACATCGTCCCGGGAAACGGGGCGGACGAGCGATTCGAAGCGGCCAAGGACGGTTTCGACGGCAAGCTGATCATCGGCCGGGACCTGGATGTGATCGGCGTGGGCGCGCCCCGAAGCGGGGGCTGACGACCAGCGCCGGAAACCAATCCCTCCCTGATCCCTGTCCGAGACAGTGTAATCGCCCGGCCCCACGCGCCCATCGATTGGAACAAACTCAATGTGCAATACCGCCGGTCCACTCGCCGGAATCTCCCGGCGCTCCTTCGTCCAGGCAGCACTTGCCATGTCCGGTGCCGCCGTAGCATCCACCACTCTCAGTGGATGCACGGAGAATGGTGACGTAGCCGCAGCGGGACCGGCCGGTTCCTCGAGCAGTGCAGCGGACTTTCGGACACGACTCGTGTTGCTGGGGACCGCCGCCGGCCGGACCTGGTGGGGCGGCTCGGAGCGGAAGGGGATATCTACCGCTGTCGTGGTCGAAAACTCGGTGTACCTGGTCGATTTCGGGGAAGGATGGGCGAGGCGGTATCTCCAGGCCGGGCTAGGGAGACAGGAGGAGTTCCACGGCCTCGAGCGGCTCGAGGCAGCCTTCGTTACCCATCTTCATTCCGACCACATCGTCGACTACCCGAATATCCTTACCTTCGGGTCATCCGACGGCCTGGCGAACCGGCCAAAGCCACTTCAGGTCTTCGGCCCGGGACCCCGCCCCTCACTCGTACCGCTCGGCAACTCCGACGCTCCGGAGCCTCCTGTTCTGAATGCGTCGAACCCGACGCCAGGTCTGCGCGATACCACCGAATACCTCTACCAGGCGTTCGCGAACGATCTGAACGACAATATGCGGGACAGCCTCAAGCCGGACCCTTACTCGCTGATCACCGTTCACGATATCGAACTTCCGGTTGGTGTCGCCGTCGATCCGAACATCGATGTGGCACCGCGCATGTCACCGTTCCCTGTGTTCGAGGACGAACGGGTGCGAGTCAGTGCCACGCTGGTCGATCACGCACCGGTGTTTCCTGCCTTTGCCTTCCGCTTCGATACCGCCGACGGATCGGTTGTAGTGTCCGGAGATACGAACGCATGTGACAATCTTGTCGAGCTTGCGAGGGGCGCGGACATGCTCGTCCATGAGGTGATCGACATTGCGTGGGTGAAAGGACTCTTTCCCGATCCGCCCAGCCCAGCGCAGCAAGCGAAGATCGAGCACCTCGTCAACTCGCACACACCGATCGAGGACGTCGGGAAAGTGGCTGAGCGAGCGGGCGTGCGGACGCTCGTGCTCACCCACCTGGCACCTGCGGACAATCCGCCTGAACGGTGGCTCGAAGCGAAGAACGACTTCTCAGGCGAGATACTCGTCGGAGAAGACTTGATGGAACTCGGCGTCGGCGTCGCACGGAGGAATTGATTCCGGCGTCGCCGCTTCTGTATCGAACTCTGGTTGATGCCACTTCCGAGTGCTCCGGTCGAATCGCATCGCACTTCACCGCGCCGGCGCATCACCGGCGGTATCCGCCGGGGTTGTAAAGCCCGGTCATCCGTCCCTCTGGATCGAGTTGCGTCAACAAAGCTTCACCGATCCGGCGGAGTTGGGTCAGCTGTGCTGGCGTCAACGGGTCGAGGACGTTGCGGCGCACGGTACGGACGTGTCCGGGCGCGGCGGCGACGACCTCATCCCATCCTGCCGTCGTAAGTCGCGCATTGCTCGCCCGGCCGTCCTCGGGGCACGGGATTCGCTCCACTAATCCTCTCTCCTCCAATCGTCGGACGACGTGGGACAGTCGGGGCAAAGTTGCGCTGGTGCGTTGGGCCAGCGAGGTCATCCGCAGGGTGTGGTCGGTTGCCTCGGACAGCATGGCGAGTACGAAGTACTCGAAGTGGGTGATGCCTGCGTCTCGTCGCAATTGCGAGTCCAGGACGCCGGGTAGCAGTTCGACGACGGCGACCAATCGGAGCCACGTTGCCCGTTCATCCGCGTTCAACCATCTCGTTTCCACTCCCGGAGCCTACCTCTATTACTTGACACGACAACTAAATCAACTAGGCTTTACTTGAAGCATCAACCATGCTTGTGTGCGGCAAGATTTTCTCGTCGTCGGCATCTCCGCCGTCGGTTGCAGCGCCGTCACCAGGCAACAGCTGTTCCGTGTGCGAAAGAAAGCCCTGTAACGACAGTTCGCCAGTATCGCCCGGAACGACCAACTAGAAGGTGGACACCCAGTGACCGTCGACGACATAGGGCAATCATGAGCGCAGTGGCCTTCGGCCAACCCGTCACCGCCACGTACGGCTCCGCCGACCCGGCCGCGCCGTTGGTCGTGCTCCTCCACGGCCGTGGGTCGAACGAGCGCGAAATCCTCTTGCTGGCACCCCACTTGCCGGAAGGCGTCGCCTACGCCGCGGTGCGCGCCCCACTTGCCGAGGGATCTGGGTTCGCCTGGTTTGCCAATCGTGGGATCGGCCGGCCTGTTGCGGCCTCTCTCGCAGTGTCCATGAAGTGGTTCCGGAGCTGGCTCGACTCCGTCGCGCCGATCGGGCGTCCGGTGATTCTCGTCGGTTTCAGCGGCGGAGCGGCCTTCGCCGGCGGCCTGATCCTCGACCACCCTGCCCGCTTCACCGGCGCGGCTGTCCTGTACGGGACACTGCCCTTCGACGCGGGCCTTTCGGTGGAGCCGGCCCGTCTCGCTCACCTTCCGGTCTTCGTCGCCCAAGGGGATCAGGACCATGTCATCCCGGCCGAGCTGCTCGAGCGCACCTGGAATTACCTACTCAGCGAGTCCGGTGCACCCACAGAAGCGCACCGCGACCCCGGCGGACATGGGCTGTCCGAGACCGTGGTGTCGGCTCTGGGCGAATGGATTGCGCATCGACTGCGCTTCGTGAAGCACCAACACGTGCCTTCCGGCGGCCCGCGAGCCGGTGTCCACTGGCCGACCGTCCCGGGCGGTCGGCTACCGGAACGTCGTGGCCCCCACCCGCGTGTTTCGTGGTCGATCCCGCAGCAGCAGAGCACTGACATTGCCCCCGTCGATCTGCAGGAACGTTTGCTGGCGCACGTCCGCGAGATGGCCGGCGTCACCGTCGGTGCCTCACACATCTCGGTCCCCGGAGCAGTCGGATTCAGTCTCGAAGACCGAGGGCCCGACGAGCAGGCGTATCTCGTTCCGTCGGCAGGTGAGTTCGCGCATCTGCACCCGCAGTACGACGGCTCGTTGCACCTGACGCTGCCGGCCGCCCTCGCGGCCGACCTCGTGGCCCATGGGTGGGGGCGGATGCACCCGTGGGCGGGAACCCGGCTGTCGCCCGGCTTCGTGATGGTCTACGGACCCCGCGACGACGACGAGCTCGCAACAATCGAGGGCGTCGTCGCGGCAAGCCATGCCTACGCCACCGGTCGGCTCATCGACTCGCCTTCCTCGGAGAGCCTCCCCTTGCCGAGCCGCATCCAATAGAGAGACGCCTCATGACCAACCTCACGCTCGACCTGGACCGCACCGCACTCGTCCTGATCGACCTTCAAAACGACAACGTTCACCGGGACGGCGCGTACGCGTCCTTCGGCGCCGCCGCACACGCGGAGGAACAACAACTCCTCACCCACGTCGGCGAGTTGCTGGACTGGGCTCGAACGAAATCCGTACCCGTAGTCCACAACCACATCGTGTCGTTTCCGGGTCGCCCCTTCGGCGGCCGCAACGCCCCGATCTTCCGGATGATCGGTCCGGACTCACTCCGCCTCGGCTCGTGGGGCGCCCAGGCGCTGGACGGACTCGAGGCTCGGGACGACGAGCCCGTACTGTTGCGTAACCGGATGAGCTGCTTCAACGGGACACCGCTCGACAGTCTGCTGCGAAACCTCGGCGTCACCGACGTCGTCGTCTCGGGCGTGTGGACGAACATGGCCGTAGAGCACACCATCCGCGACGCAGCCGACCACGGTTACCGCGCAATCCTCCCTGCCGACGCCACGTCGAGCCTGAGCGCAGACTGGCAAGCTGCGGCGGTCGGCTACGCCCTGACGAACATCGCGGAGATCGTCACCACAGCCGATGTCATTGCGGAACAACGCGACGAGACTGCATGAGCCGCGACTCCATCTGGACTGTCGAGACGGCAGCCGACGTTCTCCTCGAGGCCGAGGCAACTCGCACCGATCGACACCCCATCACCGACGACTGGGCTGCGCTCGACCTCGAGACCGCCTACCAAGTGCAGGACCGACTGATCGCCCGCAAGCTGGCACTGGGTGAGAAACTTGTCGGCGTCAAACTCGGCCTCACGTCCCGCGCGAAGCAGCAGCGGATGGGCATCAGCTCGCCACTCACCGCATGGCTCACCGATGGCATGGTTCTCGCAGCAGGGGCACCGGTTCCGACCCACGAACTCATCCACCCCCGCGTCGAGCCCGAGATCGTCTTCGTCCTCGGCGAGAAGCTGGAAGGCCCAGGTGTGACTGCGGCGTCCGCGATGGCCGCTGTGCGGTCCGTGTATGCCGGTGTCGAGGTGATCGACAGTCGCTACACCGACTTCCGTTTCACCCTGCCGGACGTCGTTGCCGACAACGCCTCATCAGCGAGATTCGTACGTGGCGAGATTGAACGCCACCCCGCCGACCTAGACCTCGCCCTCGAAACATGCGTGCTGTCAGTGAATGGTGTCGTCGTCGACACCGCTACCGGCGCCGCCGTCCAAGGTCACCCCGCCGAGGCGCTTGCCCTCGCAGCAAACGCTCTCGCCGCACGCGGTCTCGCACTCGAAGCGGGCTGGATTGTCCTCACCGGTGGAATGACCGACGCCGTCTGCGTCGAACCCGGGCAACAGATCCTCGCCGAGTTCACCAACCTCGGTGCGATCACCATCGCCGGCGCCTGACACAAGGGACATGCGGAGCCCCGCTGTGAGGACGCCCCGTCGTCGATCAGGCCCACCGCGTCCTTCGGATTACCGGCGGTCGTGGCGCGGCGGCGCTGTACCGCCTCCTGATGCCCTGAACCAGCGCCAGCGGCGACCAGTATCTCGCCGAAAGATGAGGCTCCGTGCGATTTCGGTGGCTTAGTGCGTAGTTCATTGTTCATCGTTGCGGACAGGGTTCGCGCCGTGGCTTTCACCCCCGGAGCGGAACTCGGTGGTCGAGGGTATGCCACGGCCACCGAGTGCGTTTCAACTCTTCGTGGGCACGGCTACCGGTTCCGCGTCTTCGATGATGTGCACGTGCAGCAGGCCTCCGGTGATCTTGTCGGTCCAGCGGCTCATGGTGAAGGCGAGGATCGCTGCGGCGACGAAGAAGCCCGCCATGATGAGGAGTCCGGTTGACGTGGAGCCGGTGGTGTCCTTCAGTAAACCGAAGAAATAGGGGCCGACCAGGCCGCTGAGGCTGGCGAGGCCGTTGATCATTGCGAGCGCGACGGCGGCGAGTCCACCGGTGAACAGCTGGGCGGGCATCGAATTGAATGTCGGGAGTGAGCCGAAGAAGCCGGCCGCCGCCAGGCTGATGCCGACCAGCGCGAGGTAGGGATTGCCGCTCAGCGCGGCAACGGCCAATCCCAGGGCACCTGCGAGTTGCAGGATGGTCATGTGCCAGGTTCGTTCACCGGTTCGCGACACGTTCTTCGAGACGAAGATCATGACGACCGCAGCGAACAGCCACGGAATTGCCGAGACGAATCCGGCACCGGCAGCGCCTAGGTCGAACTGGTCTCGGACGATGGTGGGAAGGAAGTACGCGATCGTCCAGTACCCGATCGTCATACAGAAGTACAGCACAGTGAACACCCACGCTGCGGGCCGCCGCAGTACTGCCCACAGCTGCGAGATCTCGTGACCGGCGCTGTCAGGACTCTGAGCGGCTGCTTTCGCGAGGTATTCCTTTTCCGACGCGTCGAGCCACTTGGCATTCGAGGGGCCGTCGGGAAGGCGGAAGAAGATGTAGATTCCGAGCACGATCGCCGGTATGCCTTCGAGCAGGAAAGCCCAGCGCCACCCCGCCACGCCGAACAATCCGTCCAGTGACAGCAGTGCCGAGGTCAGCACCGACCCGACGGCAAGTGCGATGGGAACGGCCAGATTCAGCATGGAGTACGTCCGCGGAAGCATGCGCGGTGTGCACCAGAAGGCGAGGAACAGCAGTGCGCCCGGCGAGAATCCGGCTTCCGCGATGCCGAGCATGATGCGCACGATGTAGAGCGTCGTCTCGTTCTGGACGAGGCCCATGAACATCGTGGCGATGCCCCAGGTGACCATGATGCGGGCGAGCCACACACGCGCACCGAACTTGGACAGGGCCATGTTCGAGGGAATCTCGAAGAAGCAGTAGCCGATGTAGAACAGCCCGGCGGCGAGACCGAAGGTTGCCGCGGTGAGGCCGAGGTCTTTGGACATCGGTCCGGCCAGGACACCGATGTTCGCTCGATCGATGTACGAGATGAACATGCCGAGCATGATGATCGGGATGACTCGCAGGAGCATCTTCTTGTAGATGCGTGCTTCCATATCGATGTCCGGGTCGGCGGTGATGAGGGGATTGGTCATGGGATCGGCTTCCTCGAGGTCGCGGCGGCGCGGCGAAGGTGCCGGAACGGGTCGTCGCGAGGACTGCATGGCGTAAGGGGTATGCGGGCGGCAGGCACCGATGAGCAATTGCTGAAATCGCGGAAGGGTTTCCGGCCGCGTTCACCGCCTGTAGCGGGAACGGTTCGTTTCAGTTGTCGGTGCGGTAGTGCTCGAGCTTGGCCGGGTCGATCGCGATGCCCAGCCCCGGACCGGGCCGCACGCTCATCTTTCCGTCGGTGATGCGCAGGCGTTCGGTGAGCAGGTCGTCGCTCATGTCGAGGTAGTTCGACAGCTCGGCGGCGTGGTGTGCGGTCGTGCGTTGGGAGGCACCGAAGGCGAGCGAGCAGGCGGTTCCGATCTGGCCGTCGATCTGGTTGCCGATGACGACCTCCACCCCGAGGCCTTCGGCGAGGTGTGCGACGCGCAGCGAGTCCGAGAAGCCGGTGCGGGCGGTCTTGATGCTCACAGCCGTTGCCGCGCCGGCGAGGATCTCGCGGGTGACATCCGCTGGGGTGGGGACGCTTTCGTCCGCCACGAAGGGAATCGGGGACTGGCGCACCAGCCATCGGCGGCCGAGGACGTCGTCGGCGGGGCACAGTTCCTCGACCCGGGACAGACCGAGATCCTCCATCCGTCGCAGCGCGGTCGCGGCCTCGGACGCGGTCCAGCCGCGGTTGCCGTCGAGATAGAGTTCGGCTCCGTCGCCGACGGCCTCGCGGATCGCCCGGCACACGGCGATGTCGAGGTCGATCGGGCGCCGTCCGACCTTGATCTTGAACGAGGTGATTCCGTATTCGCCGGTGATGCGGAGGGCCTCGTCAGCCATGACTGCGGGGTCGGCGAATCCGAGCATGTGACTCACGTTCAGGTGATCGGTGTAGCCGCCGAGCAGCTCGTGCAGCGGCCGGTCCACGGTCTTGCCCCAGGCGTCCCACATGGCCATGTCGATGGCGGCCTTGGCGGTGGGATTGCCGACCGTGCGGTTCAGTTTCTCCCGCACCTGTTCACGTCCGAGCAGTGACATCCCCACGATGGCGGGGGCGAAGACGGTCTCGATCACCGCGACGATGGATGCCTGGGTTTCGCCGTAGGTGTAGGGCCGCGGGGGTGCCTCGGCGATACCGATGATGCCGTCTTCGGTGACGACCTCGACCAGGACGTGGTCCGCGACGTCGATGTGGCCACTGGCGAAGTGCAGCGGTTTGCGGTAGGGAATGGCGAACGGAATCGCCCGCACTCGAGTGATTTTCATGATTTTTGTCCTGTTTCGGGCATCGGGAGGCGGGCCCCGTCGTCGGGACGGGACCGGCAATCGTTTGGGAGCTGCTGTTCGGGCCTCGTCGCCCGGCTGGTCTTCGGTGCTGTCGTCAGGTGAGGTAAGTCCGGATGATCTGGCTGTCGTCGGCTTCGAGCAGGCCTAGCTCGGCCGCACGCTGATACTGCTGCCTGGCGGCTTCGAGCAGCGGGACATGGGCACCGTGCTCGGCGGCTTCCTCGTGGACGAGTCCGTTGTCCTTCGCGAGGATCGCCAGCCGGGTGAGTACGTCGGGGACGATGCCGAGTTCGGCCATGCGGGGTCCGCGCTCGTCGAAGAACCACGAGGCACCGGAGCCGCCGCTGATGATGCCGACGGTCTTGACCGGATCGAGGCCGAGGTGGGTGGCAAGGGCGATGGCTTCGGCGGCCGCGGCCAGATGGACCGAGCTGCAGAGCTGGTTGACGATCTTGGTCGCCTGACCGTCGCCGGGACGGTCGCTGACCAGCGCGACCTCGCCGAGCACGGCGAACAGGTCTCGCAGTGCCTCGACCGGCGCGGCTTCGCCGGCGGTCAGGAAGCGCAGCTTTCCCTTCTCGGCGCCCGGGACACCGCCCGTGACAGGCGCGTCGATGACCGCGGCGCCGGATTCGGTCAGCATCTGCGCTGCCTCCTTCGCGGCGCGCGGTCCGACGGTCGAGCAGATCACCCAGGTCTGGTGATCGACCTGCCGGTTCGCGGTTCCGGCCTTGACCGTGTCGAGGAGTTGCTGACCGGTGGCGACCAGCACCAGAACGATGTCGCTGACCGGGGTCGCGGCGATGTCGTCGAAGGACTGCATGCCGTCGGCTTCGGCTCGTGTGCGGGCTGCCGGATTCGGGTCGACCGCGGCGACGTCGTAGCCGCGGGAGACCAGGCGGTGGGCCATCGGTAGGCCGATGGCGCCTATTCCGACGAACGTGACTGTGGGGAGGTTGTTTTCGGTTGCATTCATGCTGTTGTCCGTTGCTCTCATGATTGGATCCAGGTGACGATGGTGTAGACGGTGAAGGCGGCGTAGGCGACGGAGGCGACGCCGAGCACGATTCGCCGGGGACGTGAGATGCCGATCCGGTGGTCGAGCGCTCCGTTGACTCGGATGATGAGCACGCAGTACACGACCATTACGAGCCCGTTGAGCAGGGCCGCGATCGCGATCAGCACCAGGGGTTGATCGAGGCCGAGTGCGAGGATTCCTGCGCCGAGCCCGACCATCACCCAGACGGCGGCCATGTAAGTCTTGGCCTCGGTCCAGGTGGTGTGGTCGCGCAGATAGGTGGTGGCGAGGATGTTCGAGGTGATGCGGGCGACGAGGTCGACTACCACCAGGTTGGCGAACACGAGCGAGACGGCGCCGATGGTCCAGAAGACGATCTTCAGCCATTCGCCGTATTGCTCGCCGAGTACGGTGCCCTCGAACTTGATGAATCCGAGGTCGGCGGGACCGGTGTAGCCGCCCACGCCGATGATCTTGTATGCCAACAGCGCGAACACGACGATGGAAACCAGTGTGACGAGGTAGAACGTCACGAACTGCTCGATGCGGACGGACTTCCACCACTGCTGCCACCGGGACATGCTGGTGTCGGTGATCTCGAACTGGTAGCCGGTCGCGGTGCCGGCCTCTTCCTCGCCGGTCACCGGGGAGACGACGCGCGGGGCGTGTATTCCCATGCCCCAGCCCTTGTCCCGTGCCCAATTGCTGACCGCGAGGTTCACGGCGCCGCCGCCGCCGGCGAAAACCAGTGCCGACATGAGCACCCCGACGGGTACCTCTTGGGGCAGTCGGCCGATGCCCTGGACGGTGGCGTGGGGGAGATCGGTCCACGGCTGCCACCCGATCAGGACGACGGCGAACGCGACGAACAGCAGCACCATGATGATCTTGAACATCTCGAGCTTCTCGACCGTTTTGTACACCACCGGCGAGAAGGTCAGGACAGCGCCGATCAGGACGAGACCGCCGATCGCGATCCATTGAACGTTGCCGCCACCCAAGGGAAAGGTGAGCATTTGCGCGGAACTGGTCATCCACGCCGGCCAGGCGAACGGGATGACCGTCATCGCGATGAACAGCGGGGCCCAACCCCGCCACAGCCGCAGGAATCCGGTCAGGATCGTTTCACCGGTCGCGAGGGTGTAGCGCGCGACCTCGGTGTTGATGAAGTACTGCAGGCCCAAGCCGATCGCGGCAGCCCACAAGAAGGTCAGACCGACCCGGCTCGTGATGAAGGGATGCAGCAGGTACTCGCCGGTGCCGATCCCGACCGCCGCGATGACGACACCCGGGCCGATGATCTTCCGCAATCGCGGCGCCTCGGGTAACTCCCGCGTCGGCATGACCGGCAAGGTGCCGCCGTCCATCGCGCCTGCCGACCCCGGGTACCTCGTTGCCCTGTCCGTCATTGGTTTCACCATGATCCAACTCCCTCGAACGGCGAAGCGTGACGCCCGCCACACGCAAGAAAGTTATCGGCTCATGATCTATCTTGTCCAAGACTCATTTCTCAATTGTTCATATCCGAACCGTATGAATCGAGGTCGGGTGTCGGCAGGGCGGCTTCACCGACCGCGAGCACGCGCTGCAAGGCGGGCGAGGTGTTGTCGGTTCGCCAGGCAAGAGCCGGGAAGAGGTGGGACGGCTCGGCGCCCTCGACCGGCTTGTACACAATCCCGACGCTCTGCGCCTGACAGACCGAGCTCAGCGTGATGGTCACGCCGGCGCCCGCCGCAACCAGGGCGAGCACCGTGCTCGAATCCGGCGCCACCTGGGTGATCTTCGGCCGGAACCCCGCCGACATGCACATCGAGTACATCGTCAACCGGAGCATCGATCCGCTGTCCTCGGGGAGGCTGACGAAGTCCTCGTCGATCAGGTCCTCGAGGCGCACGCTGTCGCGATCGGCGAGCCGGTGCCCTGTCGGCAACGCGCAGAGCACCTGCTCCACCTCGACGACCCGGTAGCTGAGTTCGGGACGCGCGACCGGTATCCGGACGAACGCGAGATCCAGATCGCCCGCGACGAGCAGGTCGAACGCCCGGTACACGTATGTCTGGGACTGCAGGACCAGGTCGATTCCGGGATGCGCTGCGCGGACTGCCCGGGTGAGCAGGGGCAGTACTCGCTGACTCGACGCACCGGCGAAGCCGATCCGGACCCGGCCTTCCTCGCCCGAGGCGATCGCGGTCGCCAACTCCCGCACCGACGCCGCCTGGTTCACCGCCCTCCGTGCGGGTCCGAGCAGCCGCTCCCCCGCGTCGGTCAACCGCACGTTGCGCGTCGTCCGCTGGAACAACTTGAGCCGGAACTCGTTTTCGAGCTGGGTGATGCGATTGCTCAGCGGCGGCTGCGCCATGTGCAAACGGGCCGCGGCCCGACCGAAATGCAGCTCTTCGGCCACCGCGATGAATGCTTCGAGGTCACGCAGGTCCATGAAATGCCACACTAATACTCTGACGATATTAGTTGCCACCGGATTCGTATTGGATTTGTTGGTTCCGGCGGGTAATCATGTGAAGAGCGCCACCTGGCGCGGCACCCGCCATGAGGGTCACATCCCCAGCGCGCTTCGAGCGCCGCGGCGAGACCGCCCAGGCCAGGGGACCAAGACCGCACGGGCCGTCGCGCACCGTGCACGAAGGAAGGAAACACGATGTATCTGCGCCTGCACCACGTGAACGTGACCTCGGACGATATGGGGGAGTTGGGCAAGTTCTACTCCGACGCCCTCGGACTCGGCGAGATCGCCAGCCCCCCGATGATTGCGACGTCTCGGTCGGCGGACAGCGGCGATTCGGGTGACGAGGAGTGGGCGACTCGCGCACGCTTCTACGATGCCGGCGACAAGGACGAACTTCAGCTGCATGCCACACGCCGCCAGCCGTATCTCGCTCTGACAGAGGGTCATACGGTGAATCCCCTCATCGGCGGACATGTCGCCTTCCGCACCGACGATATCCAAGCCGTGATGGAGCGCCTGCGCAACAACAACATTCCGTTCGACGACTGGGGCATCTGGTCAGTCGAGGGCTGGTACCAGATCTTCCTGACCGACCCGGCAGGAAACATGATCGAGATCCATCAGGTCATGGAGCCCGACGACGAGTCATGAGTCACCGTCCGACCGGCACGTGCTCGCTTCCGGACTAGGACACCGCAGGATCTGGACTGCAGCAGGAGAGGTAGAGGATGACACGCTGGCGGAACCGACCCGAAGGTTCGACCTGGGGGGACTTCGGCCCGGAGGATGTGCTCGGACGGCTGAACTTGCTCGGCCCCTCCCAGGTCCGCAAGGGTGTCGCCGAGGTCCGTGACGGCCTCGTGTTCAGCCTGTCCTTGCCACTCGACCTACCCGGCGGCACCGCACTCAACGCCAACCGGTTCCCGCCCGTCGTGCGACCCACACTGCGGGCGGGGGCGGTCAATTTCAACTGCGACATGGCGGTCGCCCATTCCGGGGCGACCGACGTGATGAGTGACGATCTCGTTGTCCTGCACACCCAGTACTCGACCCAATGGGATGCCTTCGGTCACGTCGGTGCACTGTTCGACGCGAACGGAGACGGTGCACCCGAGCGGGTCTATTACAACGGCTGGCGTGCCGGTGCCGACGTCGTGGGACCGGACGGAGCCCACGGGGCGGGGATCGGCAGCCTCGGTTGCCTCGACGGCGCCGAGGACGGCCGTGCGTCGACTTCGCACGCGGGCCCGGTCGACATCAGTCACATGGCGCGGCACGGCGTGCAGGGCCGCGCCGTCCTCGTCGACCTCGAGGCCCACTTCGGCGCGGACCGGATCGCCGTCGGGTACGAGGATCTCGCGCGAGTGCTCGCTGCCGACGACGTCGTCGTCGAACCCGGTGACCTGCTGGTGCTGCACACCGGCTTCGCTCGGCACGTGCTCGCGCAGCAGGGGACCCCCACTCCGGAGGCGCTCCGAGTGTGCGCGGTCCTCGACGGCTCCGACCCTGCTTTACACGACTGGATCCGCGACAGCGGAGTCGCCGCGATCGCCGCCGACAACTACGCGGTCGAGGCATTTCCCCCGACCACCGAACTCCGCGACGCCCCCGCTCTCCCACTGCACGAGCTATGCCTGTTCCGGCTCGGCGTGCACCTCGGTGAACTCTGGTGGCTCTCCGACCTCGCGAACCATCTCCGGGCGCAACACCGCTCCCGATTCTTGCTCACCGCTCCCCCACTTCGGCTACCCGGCGCAACCGGGTCGCCTCTGACCCCGATTGCGACGGTATGAACGTGTCTTCCTCTCCCGAACGTCTACTCGTGACCGGCGGTGCCTCCGGCATCGGCCGCGCCATCGCCGAGGAAGGCATGGCCCGAGGCTGGGACGTCGTCGTCATCGATCGCGACCCGTCCCCGATCGGCAAGAGTGTGCTCGCCGACCTCGCCGACACCGCGTCCACCGCTACGGCGCTCGAGGAGGTACTGGCCAACGGTCCCGTCACACGGCTGGTCAACAACGTCGGCGCCGTCTTCCCCGGACCGCTGCGCGAGCAGACCCTCGCGGAAATGGACGCGGCCTTCGCTCTCAATCTGCGCTGCGCCGTCCAGTGCACCCAGGCCCTGCTACCCGGTATGACCGACGCCGGCTTCGGGCGAATCGTGAACATGACGTCCCGGGCGGCACTGGGCAAGGAACTGCGCACCGCCTACGCCGCGTCGAAGGCCGGACTCATTGGCCTGACCCGGGTGTGGGCGCTCGAACTCGGGCCGCTCGGTATCACCGCGAACGCCATCGGCCCCGGGCCGATCGCGACGGAGTTGTTTACGAAGGCGAACGATCCCGAGCGCACCAAGCAAATCGTCGATTCCGTTCCCGTTCGGCGCATCGGACAACCGGACGATATCGCTCACACAGCAGGCTTCTTCCTCGACGACCGGGCCGGATTCGTCAACGGACAGATCCTCTACGTGTGCGGTGGTCTGACCGCAGGTATCGCCGCCGCCTGAACGAGCTCCTCGTTGATCGCCTCTTCCCTGGGAGATCGCCATGAAAGCCATCGTCAAAACCACCCCCACCGACGGTTTCGAGTACATCACCGACTACTCCGAGCGCCCCGTCGTAGACGGTGAGGTCCGCATTGCCGTCGCCGCCGCGTCACCGTGCGGCACCGACCGCGAACTCGTCCGCTACAGCGCCACCGCGAAAGCATTCGGTCTCGAGCTGCCGGTGGTCCTCGGCCACGAAGTCGCCGGAACCGTCATTGAGGTCGGACCGGGCGTCGAGACCCTCCGACTCGGCGACCGCGTCGCCCTCGAATCGCATATCGCGTGCCGGAACTGCTACCACTGCCGCATCGGTCAAGGACACAATTGCCTGAACATGGCGCTGCTCGGCCTGCACGTCGACGGTGGGTTCGCCGAGCGGCTGGTCGTCACCGAACACGCCTGCTATGCACTGCCCGACAACGTGCCCACTGAAACCGGTGCCCTGTTCGAGTCAGCCGGTGTTGCGGTGCATGCGATGCTGCGCAGCCAGGTCACCCTCGCCGGGCGCTCGGTGATCATCGCCGGCGCCGGACCGATCGGCTTGGCACTTGTTCAGCTCGCCCACCTGTCGGGGGCCAGGCGGATAGTCGCGATCGAGCCGAACGACTTTCGTCGCGGCATCGCCGAATCCTTCGGCGCTGTCGCCCTCGAGTCCGATCAAGCGGCCGTCGAATGGTGCCTGAACGACGCCGCCGACCGGCACGGGTTCGATGTGGGTTTCGATTGCACCGGCGCCCCCGGCGCACTCGACATCATTTTGCAGTCGTTGCGCCGCGAGGCCACCGCCGTGTGTATCGGAGTGCCCAGACAACCTTTCGCCCTCGACATCACCCGATATGTCATCAAACACGGCATCACCCTGAAAGGCAGCTTCGGCCGATCCCTCTGGGAGACCTGGGATGTCCTCGGCTCCCTGGTGTCACAGGGACGCCTCGATCTGAACTCGCTTGTCACTCACCGGATGGGGCTGTCCAAATTCCAGGAAGCCCTGGACCTACAAGGGAGCGACGCCGGCAAGGTCCTGCTCATACCGGGAATCGACTAGCCACGCACCGGAGACCACCCCCACTCACTCCTGCTCAACACCATCACCCACTTCGCTGGCCCGGGACGTCACCACGTCCCGGGCCAGCGGCGTTTTCGGGGAATTCGAGCGCACAGATCGAGTATCGGAGCAGGTCACAGCCCATGTTCGGCCGTTGTTTCAAATTGGAACAACTACGGCACCTGTGTCCCCTTCCATGATGGTCCCAAGCAAGTGGCGCACGCCACACCACGCGAGACCGAAGGAACATGTGCCATGGATGCAGCCGCTCACGATCAGATCCACGAGCTCGACGCCCTCGTCGTCGGAGCCGGATTCGGCGGGATCTACATGCTGTACAAGCTGCGCAACGAGTTGGGCCTCGACGCCGTCGCCATCGACAAGGCCGGCGGAGTCGGTGGAACCTGGTACTGGAACAAGTATCCCGGAGCGCTCTCGGACTCCGAGGGCTTCGTCTACCAGTACTCGTTCGACCGCGACCTCTACGAGCAGACCCCGTGGAAGACCAAGTTCGTGACCCAGCCCGAAATCCTCGAGTACCTCAACGGCGTCGTCGATCGCTACAGCCTGCGTGAGCATATCCAGCTCGAAACCGGCATGACCGACGCCGAATTCGACGAGCCCTCGGGCACCTGGACCGTGCGGACCGACCGCGGCGTCACGTACCGGTGCCGTTTCCTGGTCACCGGCCTCGGCCTGCTGTCCGCGACGAACATGCCCAGCTTCCCGGGCATCGAGACATTCGAGGGCCGCCTGGTGCACACCGGCGCGTGGCCCGAGGACCTGGACCTGACCGGCAAGCGGGTCGGTGTCATCGGCAACGGATCGACCGGCAACCAGGTGATCACCGCCAGCGCCCCCATCGCCGCGCATCTGACGTCGTTCCAGCGCACCCCGCAGTACAGCGTGCCCGCCGGAAACCGCGAGCTCACCCCGGAACAGATTCAGCATCACCGCGACAACTTCGACGCCATCTGGGAACAGGTCCACAACTCGAGCACCGCCATGGGTTTCGTGGAGAGCACCGTCGAGACCTTCAGCCTCGATGAAGCAGAGCGCGAAGCCGTCTACGAGAAGGCGTGGAACGAGGGCGGCGGGTTCCGGTTCATGTTCGAGACGTTCGGTGACATCGCCACCGACGAGGACGCGAACGAAGAGGCGGCAAAGTTCATCCGCCGCAAGATCGCCGAGGTCGTCAAGGACCCGGAGACCGCCCGCAAGCTCACGCCCACCGACCTGTACGCGCGGCGCCCGCTGTGCGACTCGGGATACTACGAAACCTTCAACCGCCCCAACGTCACACTGGTGAACGTCAAGGAGAACCCGATCGCGAAGGTCACCGAGAAGGGAATCGTCACTGAGGACGGCACCCTCCACGAACTCGATGTCCTCGTGTGCGCCACGGGGTTCGACGCCGTCGACGGAAACTACGTGCGCGTCGACATCCGCGGCCGCGGGGGTGAAACCCTGAAGGAACACTGGAGCGAGGGGCCGACGAGCTACCTCGGCATGACCACCGCAGGGTTCCCCAACATGTTCATGATCCTCGGCCCCAACGGTCCGTTCACGAACCTCCCCCCGTCGATCGAGACTCAGGTCGAATGGATCGGCGACGCCGTCCGCCACGTCTCGGCGACCGACGCGGGCTGGATCGACGTCAAGCCCGACACGGAAGCCGAATGGACGCAGACCTGCACGGACATCGCCAATCAGACCCTGTTCTCGAAGGCTGCCGGTTGGATCTTCGGCGCCAACATCCCGGGCAAGAAGCGCACGGTCCTGTTCTACCTGGGCGGACTCAAGGAATACCGCTCGACCCTCGCCGCCGAATCGTCGACCGGATACCCGAGTTACACCACCAATGACGACGTCCTCGAGCCGGCGATCTGACACACCCTGCGAAGCCGGATTCGATCTGCAACGAAGGACGAGGAATGACGAAGTACGCAACAGTCGACCCCACCACCGGCACCGTGGTGCGTGAGTTCGCCACGATGTCGGACGCCGACGCCGATCAGGCGCTCGTACGAGCCGCCGACGCCTACCGGCTGTGGCGCGAGGTCGATCTGGCCGACCGGGCGGCGGTGCTCGCGAAGGTCGCCGAGCTACACCGCCAGCACGCCACCGAGCTGGCCAAGCTGATGACTCTCGAAATGGGCAAGCCGATCGCACAGGCGGAGGCGGAAGTAGAACTGTCGGCCTCGATCTACGACTACTACGCCACCGCCGGGCCGGCCCTGCTCGCCGACGAAGAACTCGACATCGCCGGCACCGGGCGGGCACTGGTGCGTACCGCGCCGATCGGGCCACTACTGGGCGTCATGCCGTGGAACTTCCCCTACTACCAGGTCGCCCGATTCGTCGCTCCGAACCTGCTGCTGGGCAACACGATTCTGATCAAGCACGCCGGATCCTGCCCGCAGCAGGCCCTGCGAATCGCCGAAATCATCGACGCGGCCGGAGCACCTGCCGCGATCTACCAGAACGTATTCGCCACCACCGATCAGGTCGCGACGATGATCGCCGACCCTCACCTGCAGGGTGTGTCGCTGACCGGATCCGAACGCGCCGGCAGCGCAGTAGGCGCGCATGCCGGACGCCACCTCAAGAAGTGCGTGCTCGAGCTGGGCGGCTCCGACCCGTTGATCGTCCTGCCCGGCGCAGACGTGGACACGGCCGTCACCGCCGCGGTCGCCGGCCGGTTCTGGAACGCGGGCCAGGCATGCACGTCGTCGAAGCGGATGATCATCGAGGCCTCGGTCTGGGACCAGTTCGTCCCGGCGTTCGTCGAACAGGCGGCGCAATGGCGGGCCGGAGACCCGATGAGCGAGGACACCCGTCTCGGCCCGATGGCATCCGTCGCCGCCCGTGCCGATCTGGCCGCCCTGGTCGACGACGCGATCGCCAAGGGCGCCGCCGTCCACCTCGGCGGTGAGGTCCCGGACGGCCCCGGCGCCTACTACCCGGCCACGGTGCTCTCCGGTGTCACCCCGGCGATGCACGCGTTCCACGAAGAGTTGTTCGGCCCGGTCGCCGTGCTGCACAAAGTCGAGTCGGTGGACGCGGCCATCGAGTTGGCCAACGACTCACCGTACGGTCTCGGCAGCGCGGTGTTCACCCGCGACGAGAACGAAGCCGACTACGTCGCCAACCGGCTCGACGTCGGCATGGTCGGTGTCAACACCACCATCCGAAGCGCCCCGGACCTGCCGTTCGGTGGCGTGAAGAACTCCGGAATCGGACGGGAACTCGGCCGCTTCGGCCTCGACGAGTTCGCGAACAAGAAACTCGTCCGCATCGTCTGAGCGGCCGACCCCACCACTGCGACACCAGGAGTAGCCATGCGCGCTGCCGTCTACTACGGCAACAAGAAGCTCGAGATCGAAGACGTTCCCGAGCCGACACCCGGAGACGGGCAGGTCAAGGTGCGGGTCAGCCGCAACGGAATCTGCGGAACCGACCTCCACGAGTACTACGACGGGCCGATTTTCATCCCGCCATCCGACCCGCACCCGCTCACCGGCAAGGCCATGCCCCTCGTCATCGGGCACGAGTTCTCCGGTGTCGTCACCGACGTCGGCGGAGGTGTGACGGATGTGCACGAGGGCGACCACGTCGCCATCGAGCCGGTCTATCGCTGCGGTGAGTGCCGCCCCTGCAAGTCCGGTCGCTACAACCTGTGCACTTCGGTGGGTTTCCACGGCCTCATGGCGGACGGCGGCATGGCCGAGTACACCGTCGTCCCCCGCAACCAGGTGCACGCCCTTCCCGAAAGCATCCCGTTGGAGATGGGCGCCCTCGTCGAACCCATGGCCGTCGCGTACCACGCCGCCGTTCTCGGTGAGGTGGGCGACCAGAGTAGTGCGCTGATCTACGGCGCCGGCCCCATCGGCATCGGTCTCTGGTTCGCGCTGCGGGGGATGGGTTTGACCGAGATCGACGTGGTCGAGCCCTCACCGACCCGTCGCGCCTCGATCGAGGCGCTCGGCGCGCGGACACTCGACCCGACGAGCCAGGACGTGTCCGCACTCATCGCCGACCGCACCAACGGTGACGGTGTCGACGCCGCATTCGACGCCGCAGGGGTCGCCCCGGCGGTCACCTCGGCGCTCGAGTGCGTCGGCGAACGCCGACCCCTGATCAGCGTGGCGATCTACGACAAGCCACTGCCCACTCCGCTGATCAACCTCGTTCTGCGCGAGCGTCGCATCCAGGGAACGATCTGCTACACCGGCGACGACTACCGGGCCGTCATCGACCTCATGGCCCGGGGCCACTACGACACCACCGGATGGGTCGACACCGTGCCCCTCAGCGGTGTCATCGAGCAGGGGTTCGAGGCGCTCCGCGCCGGCCAGAAGATGAAGCTGCTCGTCGATCCCACACTCTGATCCCACCCACTTTCACTACAGGAGAATGACAATGACAGTTGCACATGTAACCGGTGCCGCACGCGGCATCGGGAAGGCCATCGCCCTGCGCCTCGCCCAGGACGGCCACGACGTCGCCGTTTCGGACCTGCCGTCGATGAAAGACGAGCTCGACGTCACCCGCAAGGGCATCGAAGCGCTCGGCAGACGATCGGTTGCCCTGACCGGCGATGTGTCGGATCATGATTCGGTCCGGCAGTTGGTCGTGGACACCGCCGAACAGCTCGGTTCCCTCGACGTCTTCGTCGCCAACGCGGGCATCGCGCAGACCAAAGCGCTCCTCGACGTCACCCCGGAGGAGTACGACCGGGTTCACGCCGTCAACGGCCGCGGCGTCTTCCTCTGCTACACCGAGGCGGCACGGCAGATGATCAAGCAGGGCACCGGCGGCAAGATCATCGGCGCGTCCTCGATCGCCGGCCACAAGGGCTTCCCCCTGCTGGGCGTCTACAGCTCGTCCAAGTTCGGTGTACGCGCCCTCACCCAGGCGGCCGCGCAGGAATGGGCCGAGCACGGCATCACCGTGAACGCCTACTGCCCCGGCATCGTCGACACCAACATGTGGGTGGAGGTCGACCGCGACCTCGGCGCCATCAACAATGTCGGCGAGGGTGAGTCCATGAAGGCCATGGCCGCTGGCATCACGCTCGGACGAGTGTCCCGGGGCGAGGACGTCGCAGGGTTCGTTTCCTACCTTGCCGGACCGGACTCGAACTACATGACCGGCCAGTCCGCCCTCATCGACGGCGGCATGCTCTTCGTCTGATTCGCTCGCCCACCCCTCACTTCGTCATCCCTCCCCACAGTTGTGGAGCCCCTCATGACCTCATCTCACGTCCCGACGTTCGGCCTCTGGTACGACTTCCGAAACCCGGCCCAGTGGCGGCAGCCACTCGGCAGTCTCTACCGCGAATCCATCGACCAGGTGGTCTGGGCGGAGCAACTCGGATTCACCTCCGCGTGGCTGAGCGAACATCACTTCGCCGACGACGACTACGCATCCTCCCCGCTGACGGTCGCCGCGACGATCGGCGCACGGACGTCGACGATGCGGATCGGCACCAACATCATCGTCGCGGGTCTGCACGAGCCGGTGCGCCTCGCCGAGGACGCCGCGGCGTTGTCGCTGCTGACCGGCAATCGGTTCGAGCTCGGCGTCGGACTGGGCTACCGCGCAATGGAATTCGCCGCCTTCGGGCGCACGGTCAAGCAACGCCCGAGCCTACTCGAAGATGCCATCGCCGTGATCCGACGCGCCTGGAGCGGCAGCGGAGAACCCTTCGACGGCAAGCGCTTCTCGCTGCCCGGAGTTCCGGTGACACCCCTGCCGGAAGTGTCGCCGCGACTGCTGATCGGAGGCCAGTCCGAGCCGGGTATCGATCGGGCCGCCCGACTCGGCGACGGCCTGATCACCCTGTCGAACGACCACTGCCAGGTCTACCTGGACGCCGTCGAACGCCATGGCGGAAGCACTGCCGATGCGCGGATCTACGCGAGCCAGTGGGCGATCGTCGCCGACGATCCTGAGCGAGTCTGGTCGCAGGTGGGCGAGCACGCCCGGTACCAGCTCAACAAATACATCGAGTGGGGATCGTTCGAGGGCCCGAATCAGCCGTCACAGTTCCCCGACACCCAGTCCATCCTCGACGCCGGCGCCTACCGGTTGATGGACGCCTCGATGGCGGTCGACGAACTGGTGTCGCTGGCCACCACCTATCCCCAGATCCGCGACTTCCACTACTGGGCGCAACTGCCCGGCGAGTCCATCGAATCCGGATCGGCGCGCATCCAGTACCTGGCCGACAAGGTCATCCCCGTGGTGACCGAGAAACTCAGCGCCCGAGCCTGACGTGACGAGAGGATGCAGGCTCACACTTCGATGTTGTGAGCCTGCATCTTTCGATACAGCGTGGTTCGGCCGATTCCCAATGCCTCCGCGGCCTTGCTGCGATTGCCCGAGAACTGTTGGAGAGCCCGCAGAATCGTCTCGCGCTCGGACGTCTCGATCATGGACAGCCGACGCCCGGACCCAGCCCCCTGAATCTGAGCCGGCAGGTCGGCAATCTGGATCACCCGGCCGGGCATACGGCGGACGAGTTGCTCTACGGTCCGGCGCAGTTCGGCGAGGTTACCGGGCCAGCTCCAGCGAATCAGCAATTGCTGCGCTTCGGAGGAGAATTTCGTCGACTGCTCAGGACCTTCCAGTTCCGACAGGACCGCATCGATCAGGCCGGGAATGTGTTCGCCCATGTCTCGGAGTTCGGGCAACGCCACGGTGGTGGCCATCTGACTGATCAGGGAACTGACGTGCGCGGGGGCGCTGTCCCCATCGACGGTGACGACAACCGGAACGTGCGATTCCGCGGGACGCATGAGCGCCTTGACCCGATTCACCTGCAGCGGGGTGAGGTCTTGCAGGTGCTGCACGATCACCGGACGTCCCGATTCGAGGGCTGCTGAAGCTGCGACGAACCACTGCGGCCCCTCGTCCGGCAAGAGTGTCGCGACATCGACCACGTGGGGATTCTGCGCCGCGAAGTGCGTGCGCAGGAACGCAGTGGCCGTGTGAAGCTTCCCGGTACCCGGGCCTCCGTCGAGTGCAAGGCATTCACGGTGCCGAGCCACCAGGGACAGCTGCTCGTCGACCGCGGGCACCGGATGCACCGGCGGTCGGGGTGATCGCTTCGCCTTGGGCGATCGGCGACGCGCAGTGACGGACTCACCCCGGTCCAGTCGCAGGCCATTGTCCTGTTCGGGCAGCACTCGAATCATGTAGGTGGGGCTCGATCCGGACCCACGGTCGATCATTTCCACCTCGGCCTCGTGCCACTCGGACTGCAGTGGTATCGGCATCCGGCACTTGTCCCGGGTGGGTGCGTTGTCGTTCAGGTAGTGCCACAGCATGGCGTGCGTGCCAGGACCCAGATGGGACAGGCCGGCGGTGTTGGCGAACATGGTCTGCTCGTTGATCACGATGACCTGATCGCGCTTGTTCCGATTCGCGTAGAGGTAGGACCGGACCAGGGCATGATCGTGCATTTCGAGTGTCGCGGCGAGGTTGCTCTCGATCTGCCGCCCGACGTCGACGGTGATCGCTCCCATCAGAGGGGACGCGTCCTCGGTGTTGGCGGCGAGTGAGAACGTTCCCAGCAGACGACCGGTGAAGGGCTCGAAGACCGGGGCCCCGGCGCAGGAGAACGCGGCCAATCGCTCGCTGAAGTGCTCGTTGCCCTGGATCACCAGCGGACGTCTCTCAGCGAGGGAGGTTCCCATCCCGTTGGTGCCGATAGTGCGCTCCGAGAAGTCGAACCCCTCTGCAGCGTACGCACTGTCGAGGCGAGAGCGCTGGCGCGGTTCGCTGGCCTTGCGGCTGAGGATGTTGCCGCTGCTGTCACTGAGGAACATCGCGACACGCACGTCGGCCAGGTGATCCGCCAAGCGCGCCAGCACCGGCTCCGCAGCCTCCTCGAGAGCGGAATTGGTGACCAGACTCCCCCGGTACGGCGGCTGGACGGACTGCACTTCCTCACCGATACAACGCCGCCAGCTACGATCGATGACCTCTCGGACCCCAGTGTTCAGCGTGCCCGAGTCCAGCAACCCTTTGGCGAGCAACTCCTCTTTCGCTCGTCGGATCCGCTCCTGATCGAGTGGACCGGCTACACGACCGGATTTGCCTCCACCGGTGCGCTGAGCCATGTGCTCCCCTTATCCGATGCAACAGTGTTCCACGTCACATTGTTGGTCAGTACAAGTATGCGCGGTTGTTCCGAAATGAAACACCGACGGTTTATCGGGAGAAGTGAGGCATCTACCCGACAACCCCCCCGGTACGCAATGCGGCGATCGTGGCGTCGGTGAGGCCGAGTTCGGTGAGCACGGTGTCGGTGTGCTGTCCCAGGGCGGGGACCGGTCCCATGGGCAGTTCGACGTCGGTGAAGGTCATCGGTGGCAACACGGCCCGGACCTGGCCTGCTTCGGTGTCGATCTGGCGCCACCGGTCGCGCTCGGACAGCTGCGGGTGGTCGATGAGATCGCGCATGTCGTTCAACCGTGCGGCGGGCACCCCCGCTGCGGCGAGCCGTTTGTCGAGTTCGTCGGTGTCGAACCGGCGGGTGTGTTCGGCGACGACCGCGTCGGTCTCGGCTCGGTGCCGGACCCGGAGGATGTTGGTCGCGAACTTCGGGTGCTCGACGAGGTCGGGGCGGTCGAACACCTCGGTGACCAGGGCCCGCCAGCCGCGGTCGTTCTGCACGCCGATGAGGATCCGGCCGTCGATGGTCGGGTAGGCGTCGTAAGGTGAGATCGAGGCGTGACTCAGTCCCATCCGTTGCACCTGCGTGTCCTGGTACATCTGCAAGTACATCGGGTGGCCGAGCCACTCGACGGTGGCATCGAACATCGACACATCCACAACGGCGCCGACGCCGGTCCGCTCGCGGCGGAACAGCGCCGCCTGCACTGCGGTGAGGGCATACATACCGGTGGCGATATCCGAGGCCGGAATACCGGTCTTCGTGGCGGACTCGGGGGTGCCGGTGATCGAGCACAGCCCGGTCTCGGCTTGGACGAGCATGTCGTAGGCCTTGCGGTCCTTCAGCGGCCCATCGGTGCCGTATCCGGACATGTTGACCACGATCAGCTCGGGCCGATCCCGGCGCAGTTCCTCCGCGCCCAGACCGAGCCGGTCCATGGCGCCGGGCGCGAGGTTCTGGACCACGACATCGGCCCGGTCGACGAGTTTGCGGATCACCGAGACACCCTCGGCCGCTTTCAGGTCGACGGTCACCGATTCCTTGCCGCGGTTGAGCCAGACGAAATGCGAGGCAATTCCGTGCACGGCGCTGTCGTAGTTGCGGGCGAAATCGCCCTCACCGATGCGTTCGACCTTGATCACGCGGGCACCCAGATCGGCCAGGTGCCTGGTGGCGATCGGAGCAGCGACGGCCTGCTCGAAGCTGACGACGGTGATTCCGTCGAGGGGCAGTAGACCGGGTAGCTGGTTGCTCATCGTTGCCCGCCTGCGGTGTTGCGGGACTGCTTGACCAGGCCGCCGCCGATGATCAGGCGCTGGATCTCGCTGGTGCCCTCGTAGAGGCGCAACAGCCGGACGTCGCGGTAGATCCGCTCCACGGCGACCTCGCGCATGTACCCGCTGCCGCCGTGGATCTGCACCGCCAGGTCGGCGACCTTGCCGACCATTTCCGTGCAATACAGCTTCGCGATGGACGGGGCGATCCGCCGGTCGGTGCCCTCGACCCAGGCGCGGGCGGCGTCACGCACCAGGGCCCGCCCGGCCATGACCCCGGTCTGCTGGTCGGCGAGCATCGCCTGCACAAGCTGGAAGTCCCCGATCGCGGTGCCGCCCTGGGTTGCGGTCGCCGCGTAGGCCACCGACTCGTCGAGCGCACGCTGCGCCTGCCCGACCGCCAGCGCCGCGACGTGCACCCGGCCGCGGGCCAGCGACGTCATCGCGGCACGGTAGCCGACATCCTCACTGCCACCGACCAGCGCCGACGACGGCACCCGCACGCCGTCGAAGTGCACGGTCGCCGTGGTCGATCCGGCGTGCCCCATCTTGCGGTCCTTGCTCCCCACCTGGACGCCGGGGGCGTCGGCCGGCACGAGGAAGACGGCAATACCGGGGCCCTCACCGTCGGCGGGCCGGGTACGGGCGAACACGGCGAACAGGTTCGCGATCAGGGCGTTGGTGATGAAGCGTTTCTCCCCGGTGATCAGCCAGTCGTCGCCGTCGCGTACCGCCTTCGTGCGCAGCCCGGCCGGGTTGGAGCCGGCGCCGGCCTCGGTCAGAGCAAACGAGGCAACGACCTCACCCGACGCAATACCCTCGAGCCAGGTCGTCTTCTGCTCCTCGGTGCCGTAGCTGACCAGTACCTGACCGGCGATGCCGTTGTTGGTCCCGAACATCGACCGCAGCGCGAGGGTGGTGTAGCCCAACTCCATCGCGAGTTCGACGTCCTGCACGAGGTTCATGCCGAGGCCGCCCCACTGCTGGGGGATGGCGAACCCGAACAGGCCCATGTCCTTGGCCGCGGTCCGGATCTCGGCGGGGATCGCGTCCGTCTCGTCGATCTCCTGCTCACGCGGGACAACGACGTTGCGCACGAAAGTCCGGGTGTGGGCCAGGATGTCGCGGAAGTCGTCGTCGTCCAACTCGGTGTTCGGATCACGGGTCGCGGTGGCGGTCACGGTTGTCTCCTGAAAATCGAAATGCGAATTGATCGTCAGTTCGCGCGGCAGGCGAACTTCGGGACGCCGGATGCGGCGTGTGGTGTGTACTTCCAGGATCGGTCAACCAGGGGGCGTCCGGTTGTTCCAAATCGGAACACCACGGCGCCGCAGAATCGGACACGATTGAGAGGCGACAACGGAGAAGACCGCGACACCCGCAATCAGCATCCGAGGAAAAGGGTCCATGAGCACGTCCCAGCAACACCAGCCATCACCGACAGTGCGGTACGAGGTCCGCGACGGCGTCGCCGTCATCCGCCTCGCCAACCCACCCGTCAACGGCCTCGGGGACACCGTCCGCGCCGGACTCGCCTCCGCTGTCGCCCGTGCCGCCGCCGACGACTACGTTGGTGCTGTCATCGTCGTCGGTGAGGGCAAGGGGTTCTGCGGTGGCGCCGACCTGCGCCAATTCGGCACCCCCGCAGCGACCGCCGACCCCACCCTGCCGGGCGTCCTCACCACCATTACTCACTCACCGAAACCGGTGATCGCCGCCATCCACGGTTTCGCCCTCGGTGGTGGACTCGAGCTCGCTCTCGCCTGCCACTACCGCATCACACACCGGGACGCGAAACTCGGCCTGCCCGAGGTGAACGTGGGACTGATCCCCGGGTCCGGCGGGACTCAGCGCCTGCCCCGGCTGATCGGTGCCGCGGCCGCGCTGCGGCTGATCCAGCAGGGCACGCCGGTGTCCGGCGCCCGGGCGGCCGAACTCGGTATTGCCGACGACTGCTTCGACGACGATCCGCTCGGCGCCGCCCTCGATTTCCTCCGCACCCAGGTCGACACCAGCGTCTCGGGACCGGTGGTCGACAGCCTGCCGCCGGCCGCCGCGGCAGGTGTCGACTTCGACGCCGCCCGCCGGACGGTGCGGCCCGGCACCCGCAACGGTCTGGCCCAGCTCACCGCGATCGACGCCGTCGAGACCGCCACCCGGCTTCCTGCCGCCGCCGGGCTCGCCTTCGAGCGGGCCGCCTTCCTCGGCCTGCTGCGGGGTCCGGAATCCGCGGCCCTGCGGCACGTGTTCTTCGCGGAGAAGACCGCCCCCAGACTCTCCGGCGTTCCCCCCGTGTCCGCGCGGCCGATCTCCCGGGTGGCGGTCGTCGGCGCCGGCACCATGGGCAGCGGGATCGCCATGGCGTTCGCGAACGGCGGACTCCCGGTCACGTTGATCGAGCAGAATCAGGACGCCCTGACCCGGGGAACGGCCCTGGTGCGCAAGACCTACGAATCATCGACCGCCAAGGGCAGACTCACCGAGACGCAGGCACGCGACCGCATCGCGTTGATCGAACCGAACCTCGATCTCGACGCCGCCGCCGAGGCCGACCTCGTCGTCGAAGCCGTCGTCGAGGACATGGGCGTGAAGAAGGAGGTGTTCAGCAAACTCGACGCCCTCTGCAAGCCGGGGGCGATCCTCGCGTCGAACACGTCCCGACTGGACCTCGACGAGATCGCCCGTGCCACCAGCCGTCCGTCCGATGTGATCGGTCTGCACTTCTTCAGCCCCGCCAACATCATGAAACTCGTCGAGGTTGTCCGCGGGGAAGCCACCGCCGACGACGTCGTCGCCACCGGCCTGACGCTCGCGCAGCAGATCGGGAAGATCCCGGTGCTGTCGCAGGTGTGCGAGGGCTTCATCGGCAACCGCATGCTCACCCCCTACCGGCGCGAAGCCGAGTTCCTCCTGGAAGAGGGTGCGACTCCGCAGCAGATCGACGCCGCGCTGCAAGCCTTCGGTATGGCGATGGGTCCGTGCGCGATGTCGGACCTGGCCGGCCTCGACATCGCCTGGGCTGCGCGAAAGCGACTGGCCCCGACCAGGCCGAAAGACGTCCGGTATTCGCGGGTCGCCGACACCCTCTGCGAGAACGGACGGTTCGGGCAGAAGAGCGGAGCAGGCTACTACCGGTATGAGAAGGGCAGCCGCACACCGGTTCCGGACCCCGCCGTCGACGAGATCATCCGCACCTGCGCCGCCGAGGACGGCATCGAACGCCGCACGATCACCGACGAGGAAATCATCGACCGCTGCGTCCTGGCCCTCGTCAACGAAGGCGCCACACTGCTCGGTGAAGGAATCGCCCAACGCGCCTCCGACATCGACGTCGTCTACGTCGACGGATACGGATTCCCAGCCTTCCGCGGCGGGCCGATGTACTACGCCGAAGCCCTCGGCCTGGACGTCACCCTGCAGAAGATCCGCGACTTCGAGAACCTACACGGTCGAACGTGGACGCCGGCACCACTACTCGCACAACTCGTCGATGCCGGTCGCACCAGCTTCTAGTCTTCGGCTGCAACGGGTTCCGTCCTTCGATGGAAGGGCGGAACCCGTTCCGTTGGGTCGCCCACGGACCAGTCACCGTGGTGGGAGCCATAGTTGACCTACGATATGATGTGGTTCACACCAACAGGCTCTCCGGCGAACGGTGATGAACACATGCGCGACACATCAGCACACGACAACCCCTCGGCCACTCGCACCTTCGTCGATGACGCACCGGGTAACCCGTTCAGGACGAGCCATCTGCCGTGGAACCTGGAGTTCGATCCCGCAGTGGCGCCCACCACTACCCGTGTCGATCTCGGTGAACCGTGGGTGGTCGGCTGCCGCGTCGGGCGCATGAGTGGACGTCGCAGTGCTCCCGAGATACGAAACACACAGGGTGAGTATGCCGCGGTCCTGATGGTGCACAGCGGGACCGAAATCCTGACCCAGCAAGGCAGGACAACCGAGGTGCGGGCAGGCACTGCCGCGCTGTGGGACGGCGTGCGTCCCGTCGAGTGCTTCAGTGCCGCAACGCTCGTCAAGAGCACGATGTTCATCCCACGCGCGTTGCTGGCCGGCGCCGTCCCCGACCTCGATTCCGTGTTCGTGCGCACGATCGAGAATTCGGCGACCCTGCGACTGCTGACCGGGTGGCTCGACGTGTCGATGCGGCAGACCTCGCTCGACCGCGACGCGGCGCACACCGCGGGCCGGATGGCGGTCGATCTGCTGCATTCCGCCCTCGCGCGTACTCGCGGCGATGTGAGTGACTCCAGGGAAGTCCTTTTGTTGCAGATCAAGGACTTCCTCGACCGCAACCTCGGAGACCCGGATCTGACGCTGGACATGGTCGCGCGGGCGAATGCGGTATCGGTGCGCTATCTGCACATGCTCTTTCAGGGCACCGGCGAGACCGCCCGGGAATTCCTGCGACGCCGCCGCCTCGAGCGCGCCCAGCGCCTGCTGCTCGGTTCCGGACCGGAGCTACCGGTCGCCGAGGTCGCCATCCGTAGCGGCTTCGACAGCCCGTCGTCCTTCAGCCGCGCGTACCGCACCCGATTCGGTGTGGCACCGCGCGAGGCGCGGCGGCAGTCCACTGCCGCGTAAGGGTGTGCGCTTCCGGTGAAGTTTCGTGCTCACCACGCCAAGACCGGCCCCCTGGATCCGTGCCAGCCTGTGATCAGCGCCTCATTTCAACGACGCAAAGGCAGGCACCACCATGACGATCACGACACCCGATCCCGCCGGCGTGCGCGCGCCGCAGGACGGCCCACTCTTCCAGCCCGGCCAAATCGGAAAGATGACCCTGCGCAACCGGTTCGTGCAGGCCCCGATCTTCACCCAGTTCGCGAGCACCTTCGGCGAGGTCGACGAACGACTGATCGAATATCACCGCGCACGTGCACGCGGCGGGGTCGGACTGATCATCATCGAGAACACGTCCATCGACTGGGAAGTCGGCCGCACCGTCGGCCACCCGATCCGCATCGACCACGACCGGTTCCGCGCCGGCCTGTCGGACCTGGTCGAAGCCGTCCACAACGAGGGCGCCAAGATCGCCGTCCAACTCCATCACACCGGCCGCCAGAACTCGCAGGGCAACACCGAGCTCAACGAACCACCCATCGCTCCGACCGCAGGAATCACCAGTGCGTTCGGCACGCCGCCGCGGGCCATCGAGGAACACGAGATACCCGGCCTCATCGACCGCTATGTGCAGGGTGCCCGCCGCGCCGTCGCCGCGGGTTTCGATGCCGTCGAATTGCACGGTGCCCACGGTTACCTGCTGGGACAGTTCTTGTCCCCGTTCACCAACCACCGCACCGACGACTGGGGCGGCCCACTCGAGAACCGCGCCCGGTTCGCGCTCGAGGTCGTCAAGGCTGTCCGCGCGGAGATCGGACCGGACGTCCCGTTGCTGTACCGCCTCAGCGCCGAGGAGCCCTACGAAGGTGGCCTCAGCCTCGACGACGGGCTCGCGTTCTGCGAGATGCTCGACCCGCTCGTCGACGCACTCGACGTCAGCGCGGGCAACTACGACACCGCCGCGACCCTGCTGCCGATGATCGCCCCGGGATCCCTCGTCGGGTACGCGAAGGCGGTCAAGAGGCGGGTGTCCGTGCCGGTGATCGGCGTCGGTCGCCTGACCTGGCTGCTCGACGACATGCACAAGGCCGTCGGCGACGGGGAACTCGATTTCGTGGCACTGGGCCGCGCACAGCTCGCCGACCCCGAGACGGTGGCGAAAACCCGCCGGGGCGAACCTGATCGGGTGCGACGCTGCCTGGCGGTCAACGAATGCATCTCACGGTGGATGTTCAACGGCAAACGTACTCAATGCGTGATCAACCCCGCCCTCGGCCAGGAACGCCGCGCAGCCGAGGCCCGACGGCCCGTGGCGGTGCGACGACGGGTGCTCATCGTCGGCGCCGGCCCATCAGGCTGCGAAGCCGCCCTGCTCGCCGCCGCCCGGGGCCACGACGTCGAATTGGTCGACCGCGCCGACCGCATCGGTGGGCAGCTTCACGCCTGGGCCGCGCCAGGTGCGTTCCGCGCCGAGATCGAGAACCTTATGGCCTTCTACGAGACCGAGCTCGACCGATCGGACGTGACCCTCCGTCTCGGTACCGCGGGCGATTCGCTCGACCTCGACGCGTGGGACTCGGTGCTGCTGGCAACCGGGACGATCCCCACCCACGACTGCCTCGACGCCGTCACCATGCTCACCGAGCGGCGCGCACCCGCGGCCGACGACGTCACCGTCTTCGGCGAGACCGAAACCGCCATGTTCGCGGCCCTGTGGCTCGCCGAGCAGGGCAAACACACGACCCTGCTCTCCCCGAAAGACGCCGTCGGCGTCGACACCAACGACATGGAGCGAGAACACCTCACCGGCCTGCTCACCGAACACGGTGTCACCATCGGACTCGGCGCGACGGCCCCGGAGACCGGCACCGTCGTCTGGGCCACCCCACGGGTCCCGTCCACAGTGTTGTCCGCTGCCGTCGACGACGACCGTGTGCAGACGATCGGCACCCGCTTCCGCGGCGGCCGCCTGTACGAGGCCACCCAGTCCGGTTTCTGGACAGCCGCACGAATCTGAGGAGAACAACCATGACCGCCCGAGCTATCGAGCACATCGGCATCACCGTGCCGGACCTCGAACAAGCCACCACCTTCTTCGCCGACGCGTTCGGCGCCGAGAAGATCTACGACATGATCGATGCCCCGCTGGCCGGTCCCGGCATCGAATCCGGCCTCGGTGTTCCACCGGGAACCGCGATCGAGTCGATCCGCATGCTGCGGTTGGGCAACGGCCCGAACCTCGAATTGTTCGTCTACTCCGGGACGAAACAGCGAGAGCCCGTGCTGCCGAGCGATTTCGGCATCCAGCACTTCTGCGTCTACGTCGACGACATCGACGCCGCCGCTACAAGACTGGAGAAGGCGGGCGGAACTCTGCTCAGCGCGCCGGGCGACCTGCCCGGCGGCGACGCCGGACCCGGAAACCGATACCTGTACGCCAGAACCCCCTGGGGAAGCACGGTCGAGCTGGTGACCTACCCCTCCCCGCAGGCCTACGAAGCCGGCACCGACCGACGACGCTGGCGGCCGCCGGTCACCGAGTCCACGGACAGTCGGCGGCAGGAGTCGTGACCCTCCGGCACGCAGTCCGCATGAACGCCCCGCCGTCGTCGTTGCTCCACAAAGAAATCGGGTGATCGCGTATGTCGCACTCTGACGCACCGCCCACGACCGGAATTCATCATTTCTCCCCGACGGTCTCCGACGTGGAGGCGTCGGCTGACTGGTACAGCCGAGTCTTCGGACTCGAGCGACTACCGACCGTCGCTCCTCACCATGGCGACGAGGAGGGCGGATATGCGGTGTTGTTGATCGATCCGCGCACTGGTTTCCTCATCGGGTTGCACCACCACACGGCTGTCGTCACAGGCTCATTCGACGAGCGTCGTGTCGGCCTCGATCACATCGCGTGGGGTGTGCCCCAGCGGAGCGACCTCGACGCCTGGGCAGCATGGCTGAGTGAGCTGGGTGTTCCGCACTCGGGTGTCATCGACAAGGACAGCGCACGCCCCTACTCTGTGGTCGTCTTCCGCGATCCGGACAACATCCAGTTGGAGTTGTTTCACAGATCGTGACAACCGAGCGCTGGCCGGGTGCGAGAAATCCGGGCGGTCTCGGGCATGCGCCACAGGACGGGGAGGGCCAGCAGGGCGACAGCGGTGACCATGGCTCCGGGGACGATCACCGAACCGCTGGCCTGGACCAGGGTTTGGGCGCCGTACGGGGTGAGGCCACCGAAGATGGTGGTTGCGACGGTGCCGACGGCCAGACCGGACAACCGGCCGGCGACGGGTAGTTGTTCGGGAGTCGCGGCGGCCCCGACAGCGCTCAGGCCGCCGGCGATGCAGGCCAGGATCACCGCGCCGGTCAGCGCGCGGGCGAACGGGCCGTGTGCCATGAAACCGAACATGGTCACGGGCAACGCAACCGCAAGGATGCCGAGGACGATCAGGGTCGGTCGCCGCCCGAAGCGGTCGGACAGCGCTCCGGCGATCGGGGTGACCACGACGACGGCCACCGACGCGATCGTCGTCAACCCGAGTGACCACCGTTCGTCATAGCCGCTCACGGTGGTCAGATAGACGGGCACGTAGGTGATGCCGACGTAGTAGGTCACCGAGGCCAACGCGGAGATCGCGAACGTTCGATACAGCGCGGGCCGGTGAGATCGCAGAATGGAGCCGAGCGGGCGCGAAGGTACCGACCCGGATTGCCGCAACCGCTCGAAAGCCGGCGACTCCTGCATGATCGACCGAGCGGCCACGGTGCCGGCCGCAAGGACGGCTCCGACCAGGAACGGGATGCGCCAGCCCCACTCCTCCAGCGCGTCACCACTGACGAAGAACACGGTCAGTGCCGAAATCCCGGCGGCGAGCAGACCACCGACTTCACTCGCCGCGGCCGCAAGTGACGCCACCAACCCGCGGCGGCCCGGAGGCGCACCCTCGACGAGGTAGGTCATCACGCCGGTGTACTCCCCGCCCACGGAGAACCCCATCACGCACCGCAACAACAGCAGCAGGACGCCGGCGGTGGACCCGACTTGCGTCTGGGTGGGTAGCAGCGCGGTCGCGAGCATCGCGGCGGTCATCACGGTCATCGACCCGAGAAGGACGGGGCGCCGGCCGAACCGGTCACCGAAGTAGCCGAACACGAGCGCTCCGATCGGGCGCGTTACGTAGGCGATCGCGAAGACTGCGAGCGTGGTGAGGATCGATTGCGGTCCGTCGCCGAAGAATACGCGGGATAGCACAGTGGCCATGAACAGGTACAGCGTGAAGTCGTACCACTCGACGACGGTCGAGAGGGCCGCGACCACGATCGAGGCCCGCGGGAGCGGGTGGTCGGTCGCCGCGTCGCCTGCGGCGGGCGGCCCCTGAGGGTCGGGGGCAGCGGGATTGATCGTCATGAGGAAGTGCACTCCGGGGTATCGAAGAGTCAGGCGCCGAGTTTGCGCAGGCAAACAATACCTCGTATCGAGGTATCTCGTTTCGAGGTGTACTCTGGCAGCATGCTGGAGTTGGCCATCCTGGGTTTCCTCGCCGACGGTCCGTTGCACGGTTACGAGCTGCGCCGCCGCGTCACCCAGTTGTCCGGTTACACCCGCCCGGTCAGTGACGGCAGCCTGTACCCGGCGATCAAACGCCTGGTGCGGCAAGGGCTTCTCGAACAGCGGGCCGAACCGGGCTCCGCGGCGGCCCCACGGCAGGTACTACACCTGACCGCCGACGGCCGTAGCGAACTGCTGCGACGCTTGCGGGAACCGGACGAGCACGAAATCACCGACAACACGAAGTTCATGACCATCCTGGCTTTCCTGTCCCGGTTGCCCGACCCCGCCGCTCGGGCGGCGGTGCTGCGGCGGCGCCTGGCGTTCCTCGAGGAACCGGCCAGCTTCTTCTACGAGGGCGACCGGCCGCTGCGCGCCGAGGAGGTCGGTGACCCCTACCGCCGCGGGATGCTCCGCGTCGCCCGGGCGACCAGTACCGCCGAGCGAGCCTGGCTGCACGAAATCCTTGCCGAACCGGAAGTCGATCCCGAGTAGAACGTCGCCCCAACATGATCGCGTGCGCGTCACTCCTGTGGCGGGCGAGAGAAAGGACCCCCTGTGCTGGCAGTCTGGTACGACATGCAAGGCCCGGCCGAGCAGGTGCTGCGATTCGGGGACCTGCCCACGCCCGAACCCGGCGCCGGTGAGGTCCGAGTGCGGGTGACTCGTTCCGGGATCAATCCCGGTGACACCAAAAAGCGTCGGGGCTGGTTGGGGTCGTCGATGCCCTTTCCTCGGGTCATCCCACACAGTGACGGCGCCGGCGTGGTCGACAAGGTCGGTGCGGGTGTCGATTCTGCCCGCATCGGCGAACTGGTCTGGGTGTTCGGTGCGCAGTCCTACCGCGCGTTCGGCACCGCGGCCCAGTTCACGGTTGTCCCTGCCGGTCAGGCCGTGGCTCTTCCCGAGACCGTCAGTGACGATATCGGCTCCTGCCTGGGTATCCCCGGCATCACTGCTCACCGCGCGGTCTTCGGTGACGGCCCCGTCCGGGGCGGCACCGTCCTGGTGCACGGTGTGCTCGGCGGCGTCGGAACCCTTGCGGCGCAACTCGCTACATGGGGCGGAGCGACCGTCATCGGGACCGTGCGCAAGAGTACCGATGCAGAGTCCGCCCACCACCGCGGCATCGCACAGGTCATCGCACTGGATGGTCCCGATCCTGCCGGTGCGATCCGAGATCGTGCGCCGGGCGGAGTCGATCGCATCGTCGAGGTCGCCTTCTCCGACAACGTCGACCTCGACGCCGCGGTCGCGAAGAAC
The DNA here is from genome assembly GCF_048381435.1 of Rhodococcus mengyinensis. Taxonomy (NCBI): domain Bacteria; kingdom Bacillati; phylum Actinomycetota; class Actinomycetes; order Mycobacteriales; family Nocardiaceae; genus Rhodococcus; species Rhodococcus mengyinensis. Next base: position 48,491 of record NZ_JBLWIT010000055.1, read on the forward strand.
AACACCGTGATCGCCGCCTACGGCACCGGCGAGAGCAGGCCCAGCTTGCCGTTCTGGCCGATGTTGTTCGACAACATCACGATTCGTTTGCTGGGCAGTGACGATTTTCCGGCCGAGGCCAAACAGCAGGCCGCCAACGACCTCACCACCGCAGCGGCAGGCGGTGCCCTGTCGATCGCCATCGACGAACCCGTGCCTCTCGATCAGGCCGCGCGCGCTCACGACCTCGTCGACCGCGGCACCCGCACCCGTATCCTGCTGGCTGTGCCGGACTGAACGCCCGGGATGTCCGTGGATTCGGGCTACCATCTGGGCGTCGAATACGGGGTGGGGAGGCTTCGAGCATGGGTGGACGACGCGCGAGCGTTCTCGTGGCACTGACGGTCGGATTCGTTGTGACTGCGGGGGCCGCGCAGGCGGCGCCATCCACGGGATCCGTGGATCCTGTCGTGCTGCCTGCGGGCGAGGTGGTGGCTCCGCCGATCGACTGCAGTACTACTGTCGCGCATCCACGCCCGGCGATCGTGCTGCCGGGCGCAGACGGCACCACGTCCGACACCGCGGACCAGTGGTCGACGGTCACGTCAGCGGTGCGCGAATCGGGTACCTGCACCCTGGTGTTCCAGGGTGGTGTCGTCGACGGAAGACGCTGGGCTGGAAACATTCCCGACGAGGCGGCCCAGCTCGCGGAGTTCGTCACGTCGGTGAAGGACGCGACGGGTGCGGATACCGTCGACCTCGTCGCGCATTCGGCCGGCACGGTCGTCTCGAACTATTACCTGAAGGTGCTCGGCGGTGCCCAAAACGTGACGAATGCCGTCTTCCTGGCGCCGGAGGGACGGGACTGCGACGGCGCCGGCTTTCTCGCCACGTACGGCATCCACAATCCGCCCGTCACCCCGGTACAGGCGCTGCAGGCGCTGCCGTTCTTGTCGCCACTACTTGGGCACGCGTCGCCGGAGCTGGCGGTCGCCTTGCAACTGGCGCCCGGCTCGGAAGTGCACACGACGGTGTTCGGCGATGGGTCGATCACGCAACCCGGCGTCAGCTATTCCGTGCTGGCCACTGCGAACGACGCGATCGCGACACCCGCCGGGACGTGCTCGTTCATCACCGAACCGGGTGTGACGAACACACTGTTCGAAGAGGATTACCCGGACGTACCCGCGGTCGACCACTCCAGCCTGCGCTCCAGTCCGTACACCGCCGCCTGGATTGTCGAGCAGCTCGCAGCCGAAGGTCGCTGACCGATCCCGGCCGACGTCGGATCGTCCGTGTTGACACCGCCGACGAGCTTGAACGGTAGCCGGGTGTCGAACCCGCGGCACGAGGAGATACCGACCACCTCGAAGTCCTTCTGCTCGAGGTTGCGGGTGTAGGGCAGGAACCGCGATTCGGGCAAGCCGCTGGTGACGAACACGAACGACTTGCGTCGTTTTACCCCCGGAGCGGGATGTTTGAGTGGCTGGGCGTTGCACCATTGGAAGACGACACGGATACGGCCGAACTGGTTGGCCTGAATGTCGTAGCCTCTGGACTGTGCAGATCAACTCAGGCGCCGTCGAAGGCGGGAGGTGGCAGATAATCCAATCGACTCCCAACCCTTGGGGCCAGATTCCTCTGACCGCTGGCGGTCGATCATTGCCTGGGCGAGCGCGGGAGTACATGGATCGCCTGCTCATGCAGCAGCGCGCCGACGACCCGCCGAGCCGGCGACATCACTACGTACCGCAGTCGTACCTTCGGCAGTGGTCGTTCGACGGAAAGCGAGTCTGGACCCTCGACACAGTCACCGGCATATCGAAGCCCCTCGGAACCTCGAATGTCTGCGTGAAGGAAAACTTCTACAGAGTTGTTGGACCTGACGGATCGCCGCACAACCGCGTCGAGTTGTTGTTCGGCGTCGTCGATACCGAACTGCGGCGAGTCCAGCGTCTCTTTAACGAGCTGGAGGACCCCCACATTCTCGACTTCGATGACTTAGTAGGATTGTGCGTCTCAATCGCAGTTCAAAGAATGCGAACGCTGCAGCAGCGGCGCCTTCACCTTCAGTACGACGAGTGGCTACTCGCCCAGAATCCTGAGCAGCACCAGTCGATCGATAACGACGCAGCAAACCCGAATCGACTGGCAGGCATCCACACCGAACTGTTGTTCAAGGCTATGTGGGAAGCCGCCGACGTCCTCACGACTCGACAGATTGAGATCTGGCACGATCCGCAAGGGCGATTCATGACGTGCGACGCTCCGGTCCTTGTTCCGTTCAGGCACAACGTGCGGCCAAGCCTGATCTCGTCACCGTATATCGTCTGGCCAGTCAGCCCATACCGCGTGGTGGCCCTCGCGAACGACCTCAGTGGTCAGAAAGCTTTGCTGCGTAAAGCGACTGGCAGCCTCGTAGGCACAGTGCGAAAGGGAGTGGAGCAAGGACGGGAGCGGATGATCTTCGCGACCGAGGAACAATGCAATCGGCTGCCGAAAGACAAACCGTTCCGACGTAGGGCTCAGACAAGGCTCCGCTGCTCGCAACGCACTCCAAGTGGAGAAATCATTCCATCTCCAGGCTGTTGCGTGGAATGGAGCCAAGTCTTCGCCTCCGCACCGGATGTCTCACTTTGCAACCGCGGCCTGCATGCCCCCGCACCGAAGATGTGGTCGCATGTGTGACGGAAATTTCGACCCCCTCCGGAAAGCGTGAGTGTGTCGATCAGCAGTCAAATTCGCGAACTACGTAGGAATGTAGGCCGAGCGATCCGGCCCCAGTCGGATCGAGGAATCCGTCCAGTCGGTGCCGCCGGCGGCACGGGCTGACTCGGTGCCGCCGGCAGTGTTCGTCGACTTCTACCTCGGACCCATCCGGATGGCTCCGTCGAGGCGGATGGTTTCGCCGTTGAGCATGGCGTTGTCGATGATGTGCGCGGCGAGGGCGGCGTATTCGGTGGCCTTGCCGAGCCGGGAGGGGTGCGGCACCTGCTGTCCGAGGGACTTCTGGGCCTCCTCGGGAAGCCCGGCCATCATGGGCGTTTCGAAGATTCCGGGCGCGATGGTGACGACGCGGATGAGGTGGCGGGCCAGTTCGCGGGCGATCGGCAGTGTCATCGCGGCGACGCCGCCCTTCGACGCCGCGTAGGCGGGCTGACCGATCTGGCCGTCGAATGCGGCGACGGAGGCGGTGTCGATGATGACGCCGCGTTCCCCGTCGACGGGGTCGGTCTGGGCGATCTTCTCGGCGGCGAGGCGCAGGACGTTGAACGTGCCGACGAGGTTGATGCGGACGACGCGTTCGAAGTCCGCGAGGGGAAGGGCGCCGGCCTTGCCGAGAACCTTGCCGGGCGTGGCAATTCCGGCGCAGTTGACCACCACGCGAAGTTCGCCGAGCGATGCGGCGAAGTCGATCGCGGAGGTGACGTCACCGGCGGAGGTGACGTCGGCGGCCGTGAAGTAGGCGCCCTTCCCGATTTCCTTGGCGGCCACTTCCCCGTCGGACGACGGAAGGTCGAGCAGCACGACCTGGGCGCCGCGCTCGTGCAGGGCCCGGGCGGTGGCGTTGCCGAGTCCGGATGCTCCGCCGGTGACGACAGCGACGGCTCCATCGATCTTCACAAAGTTCTCCTCGAATAGGGTTGCGGCAGTGTTGGGTAAGCGGGGTTGTCAGGGGACGCGCAGGATCAGGGCGTCGCCCTGTCCGCCGCCGCCGCAGAGAGCGACGGCGCCGGTGCCGCCGCCGCGGCGCTGCAACTCGAGCGCGAGGTGCAGCGTGATCCGGGCGCCGGACATGCCGATCGGATGACCGAGGGCGATCGCACCGCCGTTGACGTTGACCCGGTCGGGGTCGACGCCGAGTTCCCGGGTCGAGGCGATCCCGACCGCCGCGAACGCCTCGTTGATCTCGATCAGATCCAGCTCGGCCGGCGCGATACCTGCCGCATCACAGGCTTTCGCGATGGCACCCGACGGCTGGAACTGCAGACCCGAATCCGGTCCGGCGACCATGCCGTGCTCGCCGATCTCGGCCAGCCAGGTCAGCCCCTCCGCTTCGGCGCGTTCCTTGCTCATCACCACCACCGCGGCGGCACCGTCGTTGATCGTCGACGCGTTCCCCGCGGTGACGGTGCCACCGTCCCGGAACGCGCCACGCAACCGCGCCAGGGTTTCGGGCGTGGTGTCGGGGCGGATGCCCTCGTCGCGGCGCAGCCAGGTGCTCTCACCGCGGCGGGCGGGGATCTCGACCGGGACGACCTCGTCGTCGAAGATCCCGTTGTCCCATGCCTTGGCGGCCAGCTGGTGGGAGCGGGCCGCGAACGCGTCCTGGTCCTCGCGGGCGATGACGTCCCTGTCGTTGCCGGCCTCGGTGAGCAGGCCCATCGGCTGATCGGTGAACGCGTCGTGCAACCCGTCGAGGGCCATGTGGTCGACGAGGGTGACGTCGCCGTACTTGAAACCGCCGCGTGAACCGGGCAGCAGGTGCGGTGCCTGGCTCATCGACTCCATGCCGCCGGCGACGATCACGTCGAATGCGCCGGACCGGATGAACTGGTCGGCGAGGATGATCGACTCGACCCCCGACAAACAGACCTTGTTGATGTTCAGCGACGGGGTGCTCATCGGGATGCCGGCCTTCGCGGCGGCCTGACGGGCGGGCATCTGCCCGGCGCCGGCGGTGAGGACCTGACCCATGATGACGTACTGCACCTGGTCCGGGGCCACACCGGCCTTGCCGAGCGCCGCGTCGATGGCGATTCCGCCGAGGTCGGCGCCGGAGAACCCGGCGAGCGAACCCTGCAGCCGGCCGATCGGGGTGCGGGCGCCTGCGACGATCACAGAGGTGGGCATGAGTGGAGGAGCCTTTCTCGAAGGTGGATGCGTCAGTTCGCGGCGAGGGTGCGGCTGATGACCAGGCGCTGAATCTGGTTGGTGCCCTCGAAGATCTGCGTGATCTTCGCTTCCCGCATGTACCGCTCGACGCGGAAGTCGCGGGTGTAGCCGTAGCCGCCGAGCACCTGGACGGCGTCGGTGGTGACCTTCATGGCGGCATCGGTGGCGACGAGCTTGGCGACAGACGCGTTGCGGGAGTACGGCAGGCCGGCGTCGCGGCGGCGGGCCGCGTCGATGTAGGTGGCGCGCGCGGAGTCGACGGCCGCCGCCATGTCGGCGAGCAGGAAGCCGAGCCCCTGGTGGTCGATGATCTTCTTGCCGAACGCAGTCCGTTCCTGGGCGTAGGCGACTGCCTCGTCGAGGGCGGCCTGCGCGAGACCGACGGCGACGGCGGCGATGCCGAGCCGGCCGGAATCGAGTGCGCTGAACGCGATCTGCAGACCCTGGCCTTCCGTGCCGATACGTCGTTCCGCGGGCACGAAGGCGTCGTCGTAGTGCGCGGACGTCGTGGGCACGGCGTGCAGGCCCATCTTCTCCTCGGGCTTGCCGAACGTCAGGCCCTCGGTGTCCTTGGGGACCAGGAAGCAGGAGATTCCCTTCGATCCCTCACCGGTGCGGGCGAAGAGGTTGTAGAAATCGGCGATGCCGCCGTGGGTGATCCACGCCTTCGCGCCGTTGACGACGTACCCGCCGTCGGTTGCGGAGGCCTTGCAGGTCAGTGCGGCGGCGTCGGATCCGGCCTGCGGCTCGGACAGGCTGTAGGCGCCGATGGTGTTGCCGCCGAGCATCTCCGGGAGCCACTGCTGCTTCTGCTCGTCCGTGCCGAACGCCATCAGCGGGTGGCAGGCGAGGCTGTGGACGCTGACCGCGACCGCGACCGATGCCCAGCGGGCGGCGATCTCCTCGAGCACCTGCAGGTACACCTCGTACGGCTGCGCGCCGCCGCCCCACTCCTCCGGGTACGGCAGGCTCAGCAGTCCGGCCTCGCCGAGGGTGGCGAACACGCCTTCGGGGTAGGTCTCCGCCTTCTCGTGCTCGTCGACGATCGGCGTCAGGACCTTGTCGGCGACGTCACGCGTGAGCTGGATCAGGTCACGGGCTTCGTCAGTAGGCAGCAAGCGATCGACGGCCACGGTTTCTCCTCGAGAAGGCTACGGAAAACAGTACTGGATTACGCCCCAGGGTACTGATTGCGAAATAGTACTGCAAGGCATCGCCCAGTACTATTTCTGTCATGGAGCAGCCCACCCGAACCGGTTTCGCCACCCGACGGCGCACCCAGCTCTTCGACGCCCTCGTCGACCTGATCCTGGTCGAGGGGTTCGCCCACTTGACGCTCGACGAGATCGCGAACCGGCTGCGCTGTTCGAAGTCGACGCTGTACACCCTCGCCGGCAGCAAGGAACAGCTGGTCCGGGCCGCCACCGTGCACTTCTTCCGCCGCGCGACCGACGACGTCGAGTCGCACATCGAGCCGATCACCGGGGCCCGCGAGAGGATCACCGCCTATCTGTCGGCCGTGGGCACCGCACTGTCGGCCGCGTCCGACCAGTTCATGACCGACCTCGACGCCTTCCCGCCGGCACGGGAGGTATACGAACGGAACACGCAGTTCGCGGCCGGCCGGGTCCAGGAGTTGATCACCGAAGGCGTCGCCGGCGGGGACTTCCGCGACGTGCACGCCGCCTTCGCCGCCGACCTCGCCGCCACCATGATGGTCCGCATCCAGCAGCGCGGGGTCCGCGACAGCACCGGACTCGACGACGCGCACGCCTACGCCGAACTCGCCGCCATCCTCACGGGCGGCATCAGCGCCTGAACCGTGTCACCGAGTTCGGGGGCCGAGTAGTTCCGCGGTTCTCCGCAACCGCATCAGCACCTGCAGATCGAGAGCCTTGTCGGGGTCGCGCCAGTCCGGGCCGAGGAGGCGGTCGATCGCGTCGAGACGCTGGTAGAGGGTGTTGACGTGCACGCCGAGACTCGACGCGGTCGCCGAATGGTGACGGCCGTGAGCCAGATACTCGGACAGTGTTTCCAGCAGTGGCACTCCGCGTTTGGCCTGCTCCGCCATCAGCGGGCCCAGTTGTGCCTCGGTGAGTTCGTCGAGGTGCTCGCGCGCCATGTGGCTCAGCAGGATCCGGTAGATGCCCAGACCGCGCGCGGACGAGACCTCATCTGCGCGTCCCAATGTGTCGAGCACATCGACGGTCTGCTGGGCTTCGACGTAGGCGCGCGCGAGCGCCTTCGCGCCACGCGCGGGCTCCGCGATACCGATCGTCGCGCCGAGCCGTCCGGCGGTGAACACCGCCTGGACGGAGGCGGAATCTTTGGCGGGCACGACCGCCAGCGCGCGGGAGCCATGTTCCGCTGCAACGGTTCCCGAGGGGAAGGGCAATGTCCCGAGAGCGGTACGGACCGTGTCCTGGCCCGCGGCGATCGCCACGGCGACGCAGTACGTCGTGTCGGGGTTGAGTCCGGCCAACCGCAGTTGGCGGCGCTCGTCCTGTGCGGTGGCGGCGGGATGGGTCAGGAGGTCGACGAGAAAAGCATCCCGTGCGCGACGCGTCGCCTCCCCCGCCGCACGTTCCTCGGCGAGCGACAGTGCGATCGCGGGTGCCGCGCGTTCGAGCAGGAGGCGAGTGGTCGGCTGCCCGGCTCCCACGGACAGGAGCGCGCCGAGCATCTCGCCGGCAGCCGCGACACGCTGCGCGATCACCTCGCCGCGTTCGGCGTGGTCGTTGCCGCCCGCGCGCAGCTCACGGACCGCCGCCGACACCTCGTCGGCGTGCGGCATCAGGTCCACGGGCAACTCGGATTCGTCCTGCACGAAATAGGCCGGTTGCCGGGAGAGTTGGGCGACCTCCTGCACCAGACGCTGCACCCCGGCGCCGAGCAGCACCACCTGAGTCAGCGTCCGATCCCATTGCAGTATCTGTTCGAGCTCGGTTGTGCGCTGCGATAATTCGGCGTTCACCGATTCGAGCCGTGCGATGGTGTCTCGCTCACGTTCCAACGAGCGAACGTTCTCGATCGCGATCGCCGCATGGGCTGCCAGCGCCGACAACAGCGCGATCTCGGATTCGGTGAACGCCCGCTCCTGACGCTTGCACGCGAACAGGGCACCGATGACGCGATCGGCGACGCGCAGGGGCACCCCGAGCAGGCCGCGCATGTTCTCCGACCGCGCTGCGCTGTCGGCTCCGGTGATGTGCCGGAACGCCGGTTCGCTCTGGTAGTCGGGCGTCCACTCCGGCGCGGACCTGCGGACGATCAGGCCCACGAGTCCTTCGTCCAGGGACAACCGGATTCCGACGAGGTTCGGGGTCAGGGCCCCGCTGGTGACCTCGATGACGAATTCCTCGTCGTAGACCGACCCCATGTAGGCGAGATCCACACCGAGCAGTTGCCGCGCCTGATCGACCACTTCCTGCAGCAACACCCGGTCGTAGCGGACGGTCGTCAATCGGGCGGCGATGTCGTTGAGCGCCGCCAACTCCCTACTGCGCTGTTGGCGCTGGTCGAGCTGCGCCCGGAGCCGAAGTGCGGCGTTGGCTTCGCGTTCGACCGCGGCCCTGTCGGACGCGTCGGATTCCTCGATCAACGTGCGCCGGAGGGCATCGAGTTCGTCGATGGGTGCGTCGTCGAGCAGCAGTTCCATCCAGCCGCGATCGACAGTACTCACTGGTGCCTCCATCCATGGATTCCTGGATTTGATAGATGAAATCTACATTGGCCGAGATGCAGATCACAGCTAGATTCGAGACATCACCTTCTCGCCCGCAAAGGACCGGTTTTCGCCATGTTGATCGATGCAGTGTTGGCATCCCTCCCCGCGGATCGCGTCGTGCGCGACCCCGACGTCGTCGCGAAGTACCAGCACGACGAAGCCGAGTGGGCGCCGTACGCCGCTCCACTCGCGGTCGTCAGGCCCCGAACGGCCCTCGAAGTCCAGGCTGTCGTGCGCGCCTGCCTCGACCACGACACCGCCGTCGTCACCCGGGGCGCCGGGACCGGTCTGTCCGGCGGAGCGAACGCCACCGACGGCTGCGTCGTCCTCGCCCTCGAGGGCATGAACGCGATCAAGGAAATCGATCCGCTCGAGCGGTATGCCGTCGTCGAGCCCGGCGTGGTGAACGACCATCTCCGCGCCGCGTGCGCCGAACACGGACTCTGGTATCCGCCGGATCCGGCCAGTTCGCCGTGGTCGACGATCGGAGGGAACGTCGCCACCAACGCGGGCGGACTGTGCTGCGTCAAGTACGGCGTCACCCGTGACTACGTGCTCGGCATGCAGATCGTGACCGGCACCGGTGACCTCGTGCGCCTCGGACGCAAGACCGCCAAGGGTGTGGCCGGTTACGATCTGGCGGGTCTCATGGTCGGGTCCGAGGGAACGCTCGGCGTCATCACCGAAATCACCGTCAAGCTGCGTCCACTCCAGGACCCGCAGCGCACGGTGGCCGGCTACTTCGACTCCATAGTCGACGCGGGCCGGGCCGTCAGCGCGGTGGCCGCGGCGGGACTCACCCCGTCGGCGCTCGAACTGGTGGACAAGCAGTGCCTCATCGCCGTCGACGCGTGGAAGAAAATGGGACTGTCGGTGGAGGCGAACGTCGTTCTGCTCGGCCGCATCGACACCGCGGGAGTCGTCGGCGACCAGGAAGCGGAGAAGATGCTGTCGTGCTTCGAGGAAGCCGGAGCCACCTGGTCTGTCGTCTCCACCGACCAGGAGGAAGCCGACGCGTTGTTCGCTGCGCGTCGTCTGGCCTACCCCGCGATGGAGCGGCTCGGACCGGTCCTCACCGAAGACGTGTGCGTGCCGAAACGGGCTGTCCCCGAGATGCTTGCGCGCATCGAACAGATCGGTATCGACCACGGGACCACCATCGCCAACATCGCACACGCCGGCGACGGAAACCTGCACCCACTCCTCATCACGCCGCGCGACGACGAGGCCGCCCGCGCCCGCGCGCAGGCCGCGTTCGCGGACATCATCGACGCGGCACTGGAACTCGGCGGCACGGTCACCGGCGAGCACGGTGTCGGTCTACTGAAGATGGACGGCCTCGCCCAGGAACTCGATCCGGTCGTCCTGGGCATGCATCGAGCGGTGAAGAACGCCCTCGACCCACGCGGAATCATGAACCCGGGCAAAATCTTCGAGTAATGCGGCTATCGGCGCGCTGGCGGGACCTCGTGGAGTGGTGGTCCGGCGACCACGGTGTTGTGGATGCTGCCGATGCCTTCCACGGTCATGCTGACGGTGTCACCGATGCGCAGCGGTGGTGGTTGTCGATCTCCGCGCCATCCCCACAGTTCGGCGAGGCAGCCGCCCCCGCAGGTTCCGGATCCGAGTACGTCACCGGGCCGCACCCAGGTGCCGCGGCTGGCGTAGGCGATCAACTCGGCGAAGGTCCACGCCATGTTCGCCAGGGTGTCGCCGCCGATGCGGGTGCCGTTGACGAAGACCTCCATGTCCAGGTCGAAGCGACCATCGACCTCGTAGTCGACGAACTCGTCGACGGTGACGAGTACCGGCCCGAGGGTGGTGGCGGTGTCCTTGCCTTTCACAGTTCCCAGGCCCACCCGCATTTCACGTCCCTGCAGGTCGCGGGCGGACCAGTCGTTGAGGATGGTGAACCCGGCAACATGGTCGAATGCCTCGTCCACGGACAGGTTGTAGCCGGCTGTGCCGATCACGACGGCGACTTCCAATTCGAAGTCGAGTACCTCGCAGCCCGGCGGCATCGGAACCGTTGCGCCCGAGCCGATGGCCGCGTGGGGGTTGGTGAAGTAGAAGGCGGGCGCTTCGTACCAGGCGTCCGGGATCGCGGCCGCCCCGGTGACCGCGCGCAGCGATCCTGCCGTGTGTTGCTCGAAGGTGATGAAGTCACGGATGCTCGCGACGGGAACCGGTACTGCCAGTTCGGTGGTCGACTCCCACGCTAGCCGGTGCCCGGTCAAGGCCACGCTCGGGTCGTCGGACTCGAGCACGTCGAAGACGTCGGCGGACTCCGCCAACAGGGTGATGTGGTGGTCGTCGACGACGCCGTAGCGCTGGACACCGTCGATGATCAGGGAACCGATTCTCATGCCTGCTCCTCGTCGAAGATGGCCACGGCACGGGTCCATCCGGCCGAGGCCTTGTGGATCTTCACGGGGAAGCACGCCACCTGGAAACCCGCGGACGGGATCGATTCGAGATTGCCGAGTTTTTCGATGTGGCAGTAGCCGATGTCGCGGCCGGCACGGTGGCCCTCCCAGATGATGCCGGCGTCGCCGGTTTCGGCGTAGCGCTGAGCTGTGTAGACGAACGGCGCATCCCAGCTCCAGGCGTCGGTGCCGGTCACCCGCACGCCCTGGCGCAGCAGGTGCAGCGTGGCATCACGGCCCATGCCGCAGCCGGTGTTCACATAGTCGTCGTGGCCGTAGCGGGCACCCGCGCTCGTGTTGACCAGGACGATGTCGAACGGGGCCAGGGTGTGCCCGATCCGGTCCAGTTCGGTGTCGATGTCGTCGGCGGTGACGACGTAGCCGTCGTCGAAGTGCCGGAAGTCGAGTTTGACGCCGCGCCCGAAGCACCAGTCGAGGGGCACTTCGTCGATGGTGATGGCCCGTTGGCCGCCGTCCATGGTGGACGCGTAGTGGTAGGGGGCGTCGAGATGGGTGCCGTTGTGGGTGGACAGCTGGATGCGCTCGATGGCCCAGCCTTCCCCGTCGGGCAGGTCGTCGACCCGCGTGCCGGGGAAGAACTGCAGCAGGTCGTCGCGGGTATGTGCGTGGTCCAGGTAGTCGATCTCGGGCAGATGGCCGGGTGGGTCGGAGGGAATGCCCGCCTGCAATGAGACGGACAGGTCGATGATGCGTCGCATGGTTTCGAGCCTTTACTTCGGGATCACGGGAAGGAGCAGGGAGGTTCCGGCGTCCGGGCCGGTGTGCACTGTTGTCGTGCCGTCGAAGATGCCGGCAGGCCGGTCGTCCGGATCGTCGTGCGGGGTCAATCCGTTGCCGCGCATCTCGATGCCGTAGATCACCGGCCAAGGTCCGTCGCCGGGCATGTCGAAGTCGCGGCCGGCCAGGGTGACGCCGAGCCGGTAGCCGGTGGGGACGACGATGGAGGTAGGCCAGATCTCGACGTCCAGATCGACGGCCTCGCCGGGCGTCAGCGGCTGTTTGCTCGAATGCCGGTGCCACGGGCGGTGCGGCAGACTGGCCTGCTCGTCCAGCTCGCGGTGGGACGCGCGCAGCCAGCCCACGCCGAGCACACCGTGGGGATCGATCGCGTCCACCAGTGAGATCTCGTTCCCGTCCGGGTCCTGAACGCGCAGGGTGACGATCAGGTCGGCGTCGGTGGTGGAGGAGGACAGACGTACCCGCGCCGAGGCCGGTCCGGTGATCTCCAACGGCTCGGTCAGCGGCGCGGTCCAGAAGTCGACACCGGGCCCCAGCGCCGCAAACTCGGCCGTGCCCTCGGCCGTTGGTTCGGCCGGGCTCATCGCTCCGGACGTGGCGTCGAGGTAAAACCGCGTCCACTGCGTGCGGGCCAGCGGCCATTCCTGTTCGTCGCGGCCCTCGAACGAGCCGTCGAGGTGGCGCACGTTCAGTCGCACCGGTGGCTGGTCTTCCCAGCCGGTCGCCTCGCCTCTGAGGAAGTGGCCGAAGAATCGCTTCTGCAGGTCGACGCCGTAGTCGGTGTAGAACTCCGCGTAGTGCTCGTGACCGTGCACCTCCAGCCACTTCTGGGAGGAGGACACCTGGGCGTAGGCGTCGAAATTGCCGCGGGTGTGCAGCCGGTGCGCCCAATTCGCCGCCGACAGCACCGGGACCTCGATCCGCGTCAGGTCCGGCGTGCGGGCCTGCGCGAATTCGTCGAGCAGCTCCCGACATTTGCCTTCCCCGATCGTGTCGACTCTGTTCGCGACGAGTTCGTCGTCGGTCAGCGTCGGCGGTCCGGCGACCAACTCACCGGTGTTGGGATTGCGTCGGCCCCGCTCCCCGGCCCCGTGCTGGACGGTGAAGATCTGGTACTCCTGCCACGCTTGGCCGAACCGGGTCACGATGCCGCCGTGCCGGTTGAGGTCTCGGTAGATGTCGGTGAAGCCCTCCCACGGGCAGATCGCCGTCAGATGTGGTGGCTGCAGTGCCGCCACGAGCCACTGGTTGGCCGCGTAATAGGAGATCCCGAGCAGTCCCACCCGGCCGTTCGACCAGTCTCGGGTGCCGGCCCATTCGATGGCCTCGTAGTAGTCGCGGGCCTCCTGCTCGCTGAGCATGTCCAACAGTCCGGCCGAGCGGCCGGCGCCGCGGGAATCGACCCGAATGCAGATGTATCCGTCCGGAACCCACTTCTCCGGATCGACGGTCTCCCACACCTGGTAGCGGTTGCTCGACCCGGCCGCCGCGTCCGGATGCGCGCTGATCAGCTGCTGCCACATCGGCCCGAAACCCTCTTGGAATGCGAGGCCCTTGCCGTACGGCCCGAGCGTCATCAGCACCGGATATACGCCCTCGTCGTCGGGCCGGAAGACGTCGGCCCGCAGGATCGTGCCGTCCGCCATCGGCACGGGTACGTCCCAGTCGATGCGCATCCCGTCCGCCGTCTCGCTGCGTTCGCTGATCTCCGCACTGGTTTGCGTTGTCATGACTACCCACCTTCTAAAGTCCAGAAACTTGCATTAACAGTATGAGCTGAGTCACGTCATTAACGCAAGGGTCTTGCGTTAAGGTGGAGTCATGATTGATCAAGGAGCCCAGCGTCGCCCCGGTGGCCGTTCCGCTCGAGTCCGCCGCGCAGTCCTCGACGCCGCTCTCGACGCGCTGCACGAGCACGGCATGGAGGGGTTGGCGGTCGCGGACGTCGCGTCGCGGGCGGGCGTGCACGAGACGTCGATCTACCGTCGGTGGGGTACGCGGGAGAACCTGATGATCGAGGCGCTGCTCGAGGAAGCGGAAGAATGGGGTCAGGTGCCCGACACCGGATCACTTCGCGACGATCTGATCGCCTACGCCGGTCGACTCGTGACGTACCTGACCAGCCCGGTCGGCTCGGCCTTCGACAGGGCATTGGCTGCCTCCGGCGACGACCCCGCCGCCACCGAGGCGCGCAACCGGTACTGGGAGGCGCGCTTCGCGCGGTCGAGTGAGATCGTGAAGCGCGCGATCGGACGGGGTGAGCTGCCCGAGACCACCGATGTCCGACTCGCCATCGAAATGCTGGTCGCCCCAATACACTTCAAGGTCCTGCTCACCCGCGAAGCTCCGGGACCGGAGCTACCCGAGCGCATCGTCGACTCACTCCTGCACGGTCTCGTCGGACGCGGCAACTCCGGCGAGGGCGCCTCGACGGTGTGAGGCACACTCTGGTTACCGAAGGCGGTGATTGTCTCCACTGATCTCATCGCGGTATGGGTGATTTCTCCATGGTTTCCACGCGACCCGGCTCATACAGTGGTCTACATCACGTTGCCCGGTCGGGCGCCCACTCTTCAGGAAGCCGAGTCATTCATGTCGTCTGTACTGCAGAAACCCGAGATCGAGGCGAGGGTGGTCCGGAAGGTCGCCCGGCGGCTCATTCCGTTCCTCGGCCTGGCCTACTTCGTCAACTATCTCGACCGGACCAACATCGGGCTGGCGAAGCTGACGATGAGCGAGGAACTCGGACTCACCGAGACCATGTTCGGTCTGGCCTCCGGGCTCTTCTTCATCGGATATCTCCTGTTCGAGGTGCCGAGCAATCTCGCGTTGCACAGGTTCGGGGCACGCCGGTGGATCGCCCGGATCATGCTCACGTGGGGAATCATCGCGGCGGCCATGGCCTTCGTGCCCAATGCCGGCTCGCTGTACGCGCTGCGCATGCTGTTGGGTATCGCCGAGGCGGGGTTCTTCCCGGGTGTGCTGCTCTACCTGACGCTGTGGTTTCCCCGCGCCTATCGGGTCCGGCTGATGGGCCTGTTCCTTCTCGCGCTCCCGGTGTCGTCGGCGCTCGGCGCCCCGCTGTCGAGCGCCATCATTCAATACTGGGACGGGTTGTTCGGACTGTCCGGGTGGCGGGTCATGTTCCTGCTCGAGGGGATCCCCGCCGTCGTGCTCGCGGTGGTCACCTGGTTCTACCTGACGGACCGGCCCTCGCAGGCCAAGTGGCTGGACGAGGACGAAAAGGTCTGGCTCACTCGTGAACTCGAATCCGAGGCGGCCGAATCCGGTTCCCACATGTCGGTGGGCCGGGCGCTGACCGACTCCCGCGTGTGGATGCTGGGTCTTGTCTACTTCGGAATCACCTACGGCCTGTACTCGCTCAGCTTCTTCCTGCCCAGCATCGTCACCGGTTTCAAGAAGACGTTCGACACCGACTTCTCACTGGTCACCACCGGGTTGATCGTCGCGGTCCCGTTCGCGGTCGGTGCTGTCGCAATGGTGTTGTGGAGCAGGCACTCCGACCGGACCGGGGAGCGGATCTGGCACGTCGCCATCCCCACCCTGATCGGAGCCGTCTCCATCCCGATCGCCCTGTACATGCAGTCTCCGCTCACGACGATGATCGCGGTGACCGTCAACGCGGTCGGTGTGTTCTGTGCCCTGCCGGTGTTCTGGTACCTGCCCAGCACGTTCCTCACCGGCGCGGGCGCCGCGGCAGGCATCGCCGTCGTCAACTCGGTGGGCAACACGAGCGGTTTCGGGGCCCCGTACGTCACGGGATGGCTGTTCGACGCCACCGGGAACTCACGCGCAGGCCTGTGGGTCGTCGGGGCGGTCATGCTCGTCGCCGTGGTGCTGGTTCTCGTACTCAGATCGCGGGTAACTCCCACTCGCAGCGTCGAAGACGTCGGCGGGGAGGTCGTCGCCGCACATCGCTGATCGGAGAACAGGCGCTGCCGGGCGGTCGACGGCAGCGCCTTCGTCATTGCTCCTCGGCGATCCGCTCGAGCAGCGGCCGGGTTCGGTAAGGGATGGCGTCGCGCATCGCGACGGACACGGTGGTGCGCTCGATCCCGGGCACGGCGAGGATGAGGCCGGCGACCCGATACAGATCGTCGGCATCGACGGCGACCACGCCGATGTGCAGGTCCGCCGCCCCGGAGATGCCGACGACCTCCACGACCTCGGCGATGTCCCGCAGGTGTTCGATGACGTCCTCGAGGCGATGCTGATCGACCACCGCGGTGACGAACGCCTGCAGGGGGTATCCCAGATCGCGGGGTGACACGCAGCGGTCGACCGGTGCGAGCACTCGTTGCTCCTCCCAGCGAGACATCCGTGCTTGCACGGTATTCCGTGCCATCCCCAGCAGCGAGGCCAGCTGCACCCCGGTGGCGCGAGGGGCGTCGCACAGGGCGAGTAGCAGCCGGGCGTCGGTCCGATCGAGTTTCGTCATGTAGCGCAGTATGTCAGAGTTTGCCGCTTGCTATTTGAGCATTCTGCTTATTTTGAATGACAGCACTTGCGCATGATGAATCCTGATGATTGTGTGAATGCAACATTCTGACCGACACGGTCACTCGCGGGTGGCGAGCTCTCCCGGTACATCACTTTCGGAGGTTTTCGTGTTCGACAATGACGATGTGGTGCAGCTGGTCACCGAAATCGGTGCGCGAGTGGAGCATCCGGACTACTCCCGGTACGTCGACGATGTCGACATCACCGCTGTGCGTGCGCTGTACGAAGACCTGGTCGTGGTGCGACGCATCGACGCGGAGGCGACCGCGCTGCAGCGTCAGGGCGAACTGGGGCTGTGGGCTCCGCTGCTGGGGCAGGAAGCCGCGCAGGTCGGGTCGGCGCGCGCCCTCCGCCCGGACGACTTTGTCTTCGCCAGCTACCGCGAACACGGTGTCGCGTACTGCCGCGACGTCGACCCCACCCACATGCTCAGGTTCTGGCGGGGGTCGACGCACTCGGGCTGGAACCCGTTCGAATACAACATGACGACCCCCGCGATCATCGTCGGCGCGCAGGCGTTGCACGCCACCGGGTATGCGATGGGCATGCAGTTCGACGGCTCCGACGGCGCCGCGATCACCTACTTCGGCGACGGCGCCACCAGTCAGGGCGATATCTCCGAGGCCTTCGGGTTCGCCGCGAGCTTCAACGCGCCCGTGGTGTTCTTCTGCCAGAACAATCAGTGGGCGATCTCCGAACCGGTCAGCCTGCAATCGCGGGTGAGTATCGCCGCGCGGGGCCGGGGCTTCGGGGTTCCCAGCGTGCGCGTCGACGGCAACGATGTCCTCGCCGTGATCGCCGTGACCCGGGCCGCGCTCGAACGGGCACGGGAAGGCAGCGGACCCACCCTGATCGAGGCGGTCACCTACCGGATGGGTCCGCACACCACGTCCGACGACCCGTCCCGGTACCGGCCGGCCGCGCTCGACGAGGAATGGAAACGCAAGGATCCCCTCGACCGCATCCGCGCCCTCCTCGAGTCGGCGGGCGCGATCGACGACGACTACCTCGCCACCGTGCAGCAGCGCGCCGATGACACCGCAGCGGCGTTGCGCCGTGGATGCCTCGAGACCGTCGAACCCGAGCCGATGTCCCTGTTCGACAACGTGTACGCCGAACCTCATCCCCTCGTCGACGAAGAGCGGCGCCAGTTCGCCGCCTACCTCGACAGTTTCGAAGGAACCGACGCATGAGCACAGCCATCTCCGCGGCCGCCCCGACCACGCTTCCGCTCGGCAAGGCCCTCAACGCCGGCCTGCGCCGCGCCCTCGAGAACGACCCGAAGGTCGTGCTCATGGGAGAGGATATCGGCAAACTCGGCGGTGTCTTCCGCATCACGGACGGACTGCAGAAGGACTTCGGTCCCAACCGTGTCATCGACACCCCGCTCGCCGAATCCGGGATCATCGGCACCGCAGTCGGTCTCGCGATGCGCGGATACCGCCCGGTGTGCGAGATCCAGTTCGACGGGTTCATCTACCCCGGCTTCGACCAGATCGTCTCGCAGGTCGCTAAACTGCACTACCGCACGAGCGGAAACGTGAAGATGCCGATCACCATCCGCGTCCCGTACGGCGGCGGCATCGGTGCGATCGAGCATCACTCCGAGTCGCCGGAGGGGTATTTCGCCGCGACCGCGGGTCTTCGCGTCGTCACCTGCAGCACCGCCGCCGATGCGCACACGATGATTCAGCAGGCCATCGCGTCGGACGATCCGGTGCTGTTCTTCGAACCCAAGCGCCGGTACTGGGAGAAGGGGCAGATAGACCCGGCGGCCGAGACGAGTCCCCTGCACAAGGCCCGGGTGGTCGCACCGGGCACCGACGCCACCGTCGTCGCCTACGGGCCGCTCGTGACAACTGCACTGCAGGCCGCGAAAGTCGCTGCGGGCGAGGGTAGGTCGATCGAGGTGATCGATCTGCGGTCCATCTCCCCGCTCGACGTCGACACCGTCGCCGCGTCCGTGCAGCGCACCGGACGCCTGGTGATCACCCACGAGGCGCCCGTGTTCCTCGGGATCGGTGCCGAAATCGCTGCCCGCATCAGCGAGCGCTGCTTCTATCACCTCGAAGCGCCGGTGGCCCGCGTCGGCGGCTTCACCGTCCCGTATCCGCCGGCGAAACTCGAGGAGCACTTCCTGCCGGACGTCGACCGCATCCTCGACGCCGTCGACCGCACCTTCACCGCGTAGGAACCAGGAGTTCGCCATGCCCACTGTCCAGACATTCCTGCTGCCCGACCTCGGCGAGGGCCTCACCGACGCCGAACTGCTGACCTGGCTGGTGAAGGTCGGCGACACCGTGACGCTCAACCAGATCATCGCCGAGGTCGAGACGGCGAAGGCGTCGGTGGAGTTGCCCTCGCCCTACGCCGGAACGGTGGTCGCGTTGCACGCCGAGGAGGGGACAACTATCGACGTCGGCAGCCCGTTCATCGACGTCGCGGTCGCCGGCGAGGGCCAGGCGGACGCGCCCGAGCCGACCGCTCCCGCGGGCCCGGCCGAGCGGACCCCGGTCCTGGTCGGCTACGGCGTGGCCGAGGACTCGTCCAGCCGGCGCCGGCAGCGGCGTCCGGCGGGAACCCGGGTCGACGTGACCCCGGCGCCGCGCACGTCGCGTCCGCTGGCCTCTCCCCCGGTGCGGTTCGCCGCGAAGCAACACGGCGTCGACCTCACCGAAGTGAACGCAACCGGGGTGCACGGTCAAGTCACCAGGGACGACCTCGAGCGCCACCGTACCGCCACCCCGGTCACGGGGTCGGCGGCGACGGTCCCGGCGGACGCCGACGAGGAACGCATCCCGATCAAGGGTGTCCGCAAGCACACCGCCGCAGCGATGGTCCGCAGCGCATTCACCGCCCCGCACGTCACCGAGTTCGTCACGGTGGACGTCACCCCGACGATCGACCTCCTGGCTGAGCTGCGCGACACGAAGCACTTCACCGACGTGCGCCTGACACCACTGACGTTGGTGGCCAAGGCATTGCTCGTGGCGCTGCGCACCAACCCGACCCTGAATTCGTCCTGGGACGAGGACGCCCAGGAGATCGTCGTCAAACGCTGCGTGAATCTCGGCATCGCGGCCGCCACCCCGCGCGGGCTGATGGTGCCGAACATCAAGAACGCCCACACCCTCGGTCTGCGAGACCTCGCGATCGCCCTGTCGGATCTGACGACCACGGCGAAGGAGGGCAAGACCGGGCCCGCCGATCTGGCCGACGGCACGATCACGATCACCAATGTCGGCGTCTTCGGAATCGACGCGGGCACGCCCATCCTCAACCCCGGCGAGGCGGCGATCCTGTGCTTCGGGGCGATCCGCAGGCAGCCGTGGGAACACCAGGGAGAGATCGCGTTGCGGTCGGTCACCACACTGAGCCTGTCGTTCGACCATCGACTGGTCGACGGCGAGCAGGGATCGAGATTCCTCGCGGCCATCGGTCAGATCCTGTCGGATCCGTTGACGTTGATCGCACTGAGCTGAAACCCAGTCCACTTCGACCTTTGCTGCACGTCCCATGGCGTGCCCGACCGAGGGAGTTTTCCCATGTCCGACCAACCGGACGTCTTGATTCTCGGCGGTGGATCCGGCGGGTACGCCTGCGCCTTCCGCGCCGCGCAACTGGGTAAGACCGTCACCCTGATCGAAGAGGACAAGGTCGGCGGAACCTGCCTGCACCGAGGGTGCATCCCCACCAAGGCGCTCGTGCACGCCGCCGAGGTCGCCGACACCGTCACGCACGCGTCGGCCCTCGGTATCGGTGCGACGCTCGACGGGATCGACCTCGGCGGTGTCCACGCCTACAAGAACGCGACGGTCGAACGCCTGTACAAGGGCCTGCAGGGGCTGGTTCGCGGCCACAAGATCGAGGTGGTGCACAGAACCGGCCGCTACGGCGGAGGGCGCACCGTCCACGTCGGCGATCGCACGATCACCGGCACGTCGCTGGTGCTCGCGACCGGCTCCCAGGTCCGGAGCCTGCCCGGACTCGAGATCGGTGGCCGCATCCTCACGAGCGACGAGGCACTGACGTTTCCCGAACTTCCGAAGCGCGTCGTCGTACTCGGCGGCGGTGTCATCGGGGTCGAATTCGCCAGCATCTGGGCTTCGTTGCGCGCGGACGTCACCATCGTCGAAGCGCTGCCCCGGCTCGTCGCCGCCGAAGACGAGTGGTCCTCGAAGCAACTCACCCGGGCCCTCCGCAAACGCGGCATCACCATCATGACCGGCACCCGATTCGCGAAGGCGGTCCAGGACGAGAGCACGGTCAGCGTCACCGTGGAGTCGGGCGACACGATCGAGGCGGACCTGCTGCTCGTCGCGGTCGGCCGCGGACCCCGGACCGCCGACATCGGACTCACAGAGAACGGCGTCGTACTCGACCCCCGCGGTTTCGTCACGGTCGACGACTCCCTGCGGACCTCGCAGCCGGACGTGTACGCGGTCGGTGACATCGTCGCCGGTCCGCAACTGGCGCATCGCGGATTCCAGCAGGGAATCTTCGTCGCGGAAACGATCGCAGGCCTGAGCCCGGCACCGATCGAGGAAAGCGGCATCCCCCGGGTGACGTACTCCAACCCCGAGGTCGCGTCGGTCGGGCTCACCGAAGACCAGGCCCGCGAGCGGCACGGAGACGTCGCCACCGTCGTCTACGACCTCGCCGGCAACGGCAAGAGCCAGATCCTCGGAACCAGCGGCGGCGTCAAACTGGTGCGAGCCGGAGCCACCGAGGGACCGGTCGTCGGGATCCACATGGTCGGCGAACGCGTGGGCGAACTGATCGGGGAGGCCCAACTGATCGTCAACTGGGGCGCCTACCCCGACGAAGTCGCCACCCTGGTTCACGCGCACCCCACTCAGGCCGAAGCGCTCGGCGAGGCACACCTCGCTCTCGCGGGAACACCACTGCACAGTCACAGCTGAGAATGTCTTGACAAAAAGGACGACTAGAACGTACTAGTTGTAGGACGCCGAGTGTGAGGGAGAGCAGGCATGGAAATAGGATTGATCACCGACTCGGTCAGCCACCTGCCCTTCGAGACAGCTCTCGACCTCGCGCAGGGACACGGCTTGAACTCGGTCGAGGTCGCAACGGGAAACTGGTCGGAAGCGCCGCACGCCGACCTCGACGCACTGGTCTCGTCCGCGGACGCCCGCGCCGAGTTCGCCGAGAAGATCTCCAACCGGGGCCTGACGCTGAGCGCCCTCAACGCCAACGGCAACCAACTGCATCCGGTCTCGGGAAAGGCGCATGACGCCGTCATCCGCAAAACCGTCGAACTCGCGAGCGCTCTCGACGTCGCGACCGTCGTCCTCATGTCCGGACTGCCGGGAGCGAAAGGTGACACCAACCCGAACTGGATCACCACGGCGTGGCCGCCGGAGAACCTCGATGTCCTCGCTTACCAGTGGAACGAGGTCGCGATTCCTTACTGGAAGGAACTTGCGGCCTTCGCCCGTGATCACAACGTCAAGCTCGCCGTCGAAGCGTGCGGAGGTCAACTCGTGCACAACGCTTCGGCGATGCTCCGGCTGATCGACTGCGCGGGCGCCGACGTGGTGGGCGCGAACCTGGACCCGTCCCACCTGATGTGGATGGGTGCCGACATCCCCACCGTCATTCGCGCTCTCGGCACGTCGATCTTCCACGTGCACGCGAAGGACATCCGCATCAACTCCTGGACCGCGCAGCGCGACGGTCTCCTCGACACCGGGGCCCTCACCGATCCGCTGGGACGCGCCTGGAACTACGTCACCCTCGGTCTCGGCCACCCGGACGGTGCCACGTTCTGGGCGGATTTCGTCTACAACCTCCGCGCGGTCGGATACGACGGCACCCTCAACATCGAGCACGAGGACGCGCTCGTCAATTCCCTCGAAGGCGTCGGCCGGGCGGCGAACCTCCTGAAGCAGGTCGCCCTCGTCGAGGCACCCGACTGGACTCCGGCGAAAATCTGACGGTCGCTCAAAGCGCCCGTCGCCGACTGAAGCCTTTCACGATCCTGCAGTCCAGAACGTCTCGAGCTTCTCGGCCGTGATCACGGTGCCGAAGTTCTGTGCGACGACGGACACCGAAGCGTCGTGGGCTGTTCGGCTGTAGGTGGCAGCGCAGTCTTCGACGAGCGAAACCCAGTATTCGTGAAACAGCGCGCTACGCAGACTCGACTCGACACACACCTCGGTGGCGACGCCGGTGAAGAGCAGGGAATCGATGCCGAGGGAACGCAGGGTGAGGTCGAGGTTGGTGCCGACGAATGCGCTGAACCGGTTCTTCGTGATCACCACGTCGCCGTCCTGCGGAGCGACGGCGTAGTAGTCTGCTCCGGGTGTTCCTGTGCGGCAGGTAATTCCGGTGCGTGCCGCGTCCGGCCCCTCGCCGATGCGGCCGAGCCACTGAGGTGTATCAGTGATTTCGTCGTGCAGGGTGCGTACGAAGATCACCCGGACCCCGGCCGTGCGCGCGGACGAGACGAGGTGGTCCAGTCGCGGAGCCATCGCCACCGGGGCGGTCACGTCGAAGCCCTTCTGTGCCAGCGACCCGGCGGGTGAGCAGAAATCGTTCTGCATGTCGATGACGATCAGTGCGCACCGGGCGGGGTCGTAGCGGAACGGGACCGAGCTCATTTCGTGGTGTCCTTCCAGTCAGGGGTTGTGCGGAAACCTTGTTCGGCGATGAGCCGCTACCAGATGACGACGGCGGCTCCGGTGGCCAGCAGCAGTCCGGCCATCACCGGGACGACGAGGTGGCGGACCAGTTCGGCAACCGGTATCCGGCAGAATCCGGCGACCACCACCAGCGACGACCAGATCACGAGAGTTCCCCCGCCCGTCCACGTGGCACCGTTCTGGGCGATGGCCGCCAAGGTCGCGGTGTCCATCCCGGACTGCGGCGCCAGCGCGGCAGCCAGTCCACCGGTGAGGGGTAGGCCAGCCCACCCCGAACCGTCGAGACCGACCGCCATGCCGATGAAGAGCATGCTGAGCGCAACGAATACGCCGTTGTCGGGGATGTACGGCTGCACGCGTTCCACGGTGTCGAAGAGGAAGGCCGGACCGGTGGTGTCGTCGTCGAGTCCGAGAATGGCGCCCGAATAATCGGGAATGCCGATGTACACGAAACCTGCGACGGGAAGGATGATGCCCATCGCCTTGAAGGCGTACGACAGACCGTCGATGAAGTGGGTGGCGCAGAATTCGAGAGCCTCGGATCGTCGTGACGTGATGGTCACGAGTGCCATCAGGATGATTGCCGTGCCTCCCACCAGGGACGCGCCGCCGCCGTCCTCCCAGGGGACGATGTCGGTGAAACGACCGATCAACATGTAGGCCAGGACGGCGACGAACGCGGCGGGCACGCCGATCGCCCACGCACGGGTCAGTGTCGGGCACGCCGATCGCCCACGCACGGGTCAGTGTCGGGCGATCCGTGATTCTCGTTCCGTCGTCCTCGAAGCCGGGCAGTTCCTCGTCGAGCACGTCCGTGGCGGTGGGTGAGACCGCGACGTCCTGACCCGGCGGGAAACCAGCGGACGTGCCGGCGGGCGTGCCACCGACACCGCCGGTGGGATGCACGGTTCCACCCATCGGTTCGGTGCCCGGAACTGCATCCGTACGCATCCTGCGGCGGACGGTCAGGAAGTAGGCGAGCACCGCCGCGGTGACACCGACGATCAGTGAGATCACCAGGGCACGGTCGGCGATGTCGTCGGCGGGAACGCCTGCGCCGCTCGCGGAAATCGACGGCGCAAGACCGATCACGTAGTCGGAGGCGATCGACATTCCCTGGCCGGAGATCGCGAGAACCACCGCGGCTCCGAGCGGCGGCAGACCCACCTTGATCGCGGCAGGAAGTAGGACGGCACCGATCAGGGCCAGTGCCGGGGTCGGCCAGAAGAACAACGAGAGAAGATAGGTGAAGACGAACAACACGATGTAAGCGACGCGGCCATTGACCATCCACCGACTGATGGGGCGCACCATCACCTCATCGGAACCGATCGCCCGCATCGCCGCGAGCATCGAGGTCACCGCGGCGATGACGATGAAGATCTCGAACAGCGCGGTGCCGGAAGTGATGGTGGCCCGGAATACCGACATGATGGAATTCGGGACGCTGCCGCTGTACGCAAGTGCTGTGGCAAATGTCGCGAGTACCGCGGGGATCATGACGTTCTTGCGTAGCGCCATGGCCACGATCAGAGAAGCGAGGCCGACTAAGAACACGATCTGCGCAGCGCCCACGTGCGACTCCTTGTATCGAACTACTTGCGGCGAGTACCTCGGAAGTGTGCGGGCGAGGACGGCTGAGTAGCGACCTTTGTCGGGTCACGACGCGGGGCGCCGCAGCCCGGTTGTCGCATGATCGTGGCCTACCTTTGATGTGTCGTCAACGTCAAAGTGACTATGCGAGAGCCCATTCGATGTGCAAGGTGCGCAGAAAATGACAACCGCGTTTCGGCTTCGGCGGGTCGTGTGAACGATTACAGTATTCTGCGGCTTCCGTTGGCCACGTATAGGATGTCGCCGGTCGCCGGCACATCGTCGCCCGTCTTGACCGCACCACGTGCAGGCGCACGAGGAGCCGCCCGCGGCAGAGGAAGAGGGGGGCGTCCCCGGCCACGAGCGGCGGACGGCCTCCCAGCCGAGGGGGACCGGTCAGGGGGCCTGGCTGCCACTCGGGGCCGTCGAGCCCGGGGCAGCGTGGATGCCGGGTACCCGCCGACGTGCGGGGCTACTCGCTTCGGGCAGGAAAAGTTTCGCCCGAGTGACGATGCTGTCCGCGACAGTCTGACCTGCGAAGATCATCCTTCTCGCGGGCGACCCCGCCGGCCGCGCGCGAGAGCGCGCGTTTAGTTGTGCGTAACACGATCTTTGCGGGTGGCGATGCTGGTCGTTCCCGGTCCCTACTTCGGGTCGGTGCTCGCCGAGACCGCGAACGTTCCCGGCGAGACGACGTTCTCGGCGCCGTTTCGGCCGGAGCTCTGTTCGTCCAGCGCCGGCGGCGCCCTCGTCAGGGTCAGCTATCTCAACGTCTCCAGCGGTGACCGCGGGTCGGTGGTCGTGAAGCCGTGCGTGAATTTCCTGGAGCCCGCACCGGAACGCGCCACCGTGCGCACGGGTTCCGGTCCGGTTGCGTTCACAGTGTCCGTCATCGGTTCGGGGTTCTACCCGCGGGCCGGCCAGCCCTCGCTCCCCGGAGTCGGAGGCTTCGTCGCCCCCTGACCGGGAATCCTCGAGTACTCCGCCCAGGGTAGGTCGTAAGTCGGCCATCGGATGGGGGGCGTCGGCGATATCCTTGGGTATCTCCTCGAGAGGCCAGCGGTGGTGCACTTCTTCGACAGTGGCTCGGACCGGAAGAATCGGTCCGGTCGATGACCGACGACGATCCCTTCGCGACGCAACGCGACGCGTCGGGTTCGGTCACGGCCGATCTGGCGGCTGCCGGATTCGAGGACGCACAAGAGATCGGCCGCGGCGGTTTCGGCGTCGTCTACCGCTGCACCCAGGCGGCCCTCGACCGCACTGTGGCGGTCAAGGTCCTTACCGCCGACCTCGACGAGCAGAATCGGGAACGTTTCGTCCGCGAGCAACGCGCGGCGGGCCGGCTGACCGGGCACCCCAATGTCGTCAATGTCCTCCATGTGGGCGTCACCGACAACGGTCGGCCGTACATCGTCATGCCGTACCACGCCCAGGACTCACTCGACACGCGGATCCGCCGCCACGGACCGCTCCCGCTCGACGAAGCGCTGCGACTCGGGGTGAAAATGGCCGGTGCCCTCGAGACTGCCCATCGCCTCGGGATCCTGCACCGTGACGTCAAGCCCGGGAACATCCTGCTCACCGACTACGGTGAGCCGGCACTGTCGGATTTCGGCATAGCCCGTATCGCCGGCGGGTTCGAAACCACCGCCGGCGTCGTGACGGGTTCGCCGGCGTTCACTGCCCCCGAGGTGGTGACCGGCGAATCCCCGAGTGCTGCTGCCGACGTGTACGGCCTCGGTGCCACGTTGTTCGCTGCGATGACCGGTCACGCTGCCTTCGAACGCCGTAGCGGGGAGCAGGTGGTGGCCCAGTTCCTGAGGATTGCCGCCGAGCCTGGTCCGGACCCGCGGAAGCACGGCATTCCCGAGGACGTCAGCACGATCATCGAACGTGCCATGTCCGGCACCTCGGAGGGCCGTCCCTCCGCCACGGAACTCGGTCAGCAACTCCGAGCATCTCAACGCCTCCACGGTTTTCCCGTCGACGAGATGGCACTGCACGCCGAAGCGGGAGCCGTGCAGCCGAAGGAGGACGTGATGGTGCCGCCGCCTCACCAACTCGTCTCCCATGCACACGAATTCTTCCGCGAAGTGACAAGTTTCGTCGGACGCCGCAATGAAGTAGCTGCAGTCAAGGCGCGTCTGTCGGATTCCCGGATAGTGACCCTCACCGGATTTGGTGGGGTAGGGAAAACCCGGCTGGCGTGCCGCGTCGCCTCGGAAGTGCGCAGAACCTACACCGGCGGCGTCTGGTTTGTGGATCTCGCCGCGATCTCCACTCCAGACCTTGTCGTCAGTGCGATTACCGAGGCGCTCGACATTCGAGACGGAATGAATGCGGACGGTAGTCACTACCTGTTCGAATTCCTCGATGGAAGACATGCACTCATCGTCCTGGACAACTGCGAGCACTTGATCGACGCGAGCGGAAGCGTCGCCGCCGAGATTGTTCGGCGGTCGGACCGTGTGGAGATCCTGGCAACCAGTCGGGAACCTCTCGGTGTGCTGGGTGAGACCGTGTTCGAGGTACCCC
Source organism: Rhodococcus mengyinensis (assembly GCF_048381435.1). NCBI lineage: Bacteria > Bacillati > Actinomycetota > Actinomycetes > Mycobacteriales > Nocardiaceae > Rhodococcus > Rhodococcus mengyinensis. The sequence goes on from NZ_JBLWIT010000055.1 coordinate 75,595, forward strand.
CCATGCCGGTCCCCGACGAAGCTCAGCTCGCCGACGGGCAGAACGCCAAGAGCTTTCATTCCGAGGCGGTCGATCTTTTCGAGCAACGCGCTGCGTCCGTCGTCCCCGGATACACCCTCGACGACGAGAGCCGCCTGGAGGTTGCCCGCCTGTGCCAGCGGCTGGACGGCATCCCTCTGGCGATCGAACTCGCAGCGGTCCGGATCAGGTCCCTACCCCTCGACCGCGTCCTGTCGCGCGAGGGCGCACTCTTCGAAATTCTGACGCGGGGAAACCGTGGCGGACCGGTACGGCATCAAACGCTGCGTGGCGCCATCGATTGGAGCTTCAATCTGTGCTCGCCGGAGGAACAAGTCCTGTGGGCACGGCTGTCCGTCTTCGCGGGCGGATTCGATTTCGACGCGGTCGAGAGCGTGTGCACCGATCCGGACATCGTTCCGGACGCGTTTGACCTGATCTCCAGTCTTGTCGAAAAGTCGGTCATTTCCACCGTTCAATCCGGATCCACAGTTCGATACAAACTATTGGAAAGTATCAAGGACTACGCGGCCGAGAAACTTGCCGAGCACGGCGACGAGAATGCGTGGCGCAGAAGACATCGAGACTACTTCCTGCGTTTGGCCGAACACAGCGAGAGCCAGTCACTGGGGTCAGGGCAGCTGGTATGGAACCGTCGTTTGCGGCACGAGCGGGCGAATCTGCGGGCGGCGCTGGAGTACTGCCTGTCTACCCCCGGGGAGGCCCGAACCGGTCTTCGGATGGCGGGTGCGTTGTGGTTCTTCTGGAACGCGAGTGGCCTGCTGCGCGACGGGCGGTACTGGCTGACCCGAGCCTTGGAGGCAGACCGGGAGCCGAGCAGCGAGAGGGCGAAAGCGCTCTGGGTGATCGCGTGGAACGCCATGGTTCAGGGCGACAACCCGACCTCCAAACAGTATTTGCTGGAATGCAGCGCCGTCGCGGAAGCGATCGGTGATCGAACCGCCCAGGCGTTTGCAGTTCAGTTCCGGGGTGCGGCGGAGATGCTCGGAAACGGAAATCTCGACGTCGCACTGGAGTACCTCACTGCCGGCATGGCACTTCATGCCGAGTCTGGGGAGGTCAATTCCCTGACACTGCTGGGCGGCGCTCAGCTCGCTTTAGTGCATTGCCTGTCCGGAAACCTGGAACAATCCCTTGCCTGGGCGGACGACACCATCGCCTCAGGTAGGTCGCTGAAGGAGCACTTCTCGACGTCATGGGCGCTGTGGGCCCGCGGACTTGCCCTGTGGACCCAGCGCAAGTACCCGCAAGCCTCGGACTCGTTGAAAGAAGCGCTCGAGCTGAAGCAGTCATTGAGTGACTGGTTGGGCGTGAGCACATGCACCGAGATTCTGGCGTGGATCGCGATCGAGGAAGCAAACCCTGTCCGTTCCGCCCGCCTGCTCGGTATCGGGCGCACACTGTGCGGCGAGATGGGGAGCGCTCCACTCTTCGGAAACGACACGTTGATCCGCACGCGGACTCGTTACGAACAACGCACCCGTCAGCTGCTGGGTGACTCTGCGTTCGACAAAGAATCCCGGGCCGGTGAGCGTCTCGAACACCTCGCGTCGATCGAATTCGCGTTGCAAAAGCGCACGTCCCAGCCCGCAGCGGCGGCCACTCCTGCAGCGAAGGTGAAACTCACACCTCGTGAGAAAGAAGTGGGAAAGCTGGTGGCCGAGGGACTGACGAACAAGGAGATCGCGGAAAGGTTGGTTATCTCGCCCCGTACCGCAGAAGGACATGTAGATCGCATCCTCACGAAGACCGGACATCGATCCCGCGCGCAGCTTGCCGCCTGGATCGCCCGCGAGGAGAGCATCGAGTCCCGAAATCCGTAGTTCGGGCAGTGCCGCCGCTGCGTTGGGTGCGGACCCGGGCTGAACTCATCGAGGGCCTCGCTGGTCCCCACGGATACCTGCGTAGGAAATGCGGGTAGTGAAGCACGTAGATCTTCGCCGTCCCACTCGCCGCGCAATTGCGAGTCTTATCGGCATGAACAGCACACACCAACACCACACCAGGACACACACCACCAGCACCTCCTGGAAGCGGTTCGCCACCGTCGGAGTCGCCGCCGCCGCACTCGCCGTCATCCCCGCCGGCGTCGCGGCCGCATCCACCAGCACACCGGCGCCCAGCCCCCTCGCCGCCGTCGCCAGCCACGACATCCCCCGCGATCACGACAACACCATGCCGCAGCAGCGCCGGCACGACCGTCAACGCGACCAGAGGCGGGACCGCCGCGCCGAAATCACCATCGGCAACGAGATCCTCGACGGCTGGGAAAGCAGCACCCCGAGGTAGACGGTCGCACCGTCGAATGCAGGCGCCAATCCAACGAAAACCCTTCTCGACCAACAACCGACACAGCAAGGAAACCTACATGTCTTTCACAACCGACGTCACCATCCGGCCGTTCACAGTCCAGTTCCCCGACTCCGAACTCGAGGCACTGCGTGAGCGCATCGAGACCACCCGGTGGCCCGAAACGGAAACCGTCGCAGATCAGTCGCAGGGCACACCGCTCGCGACGAGCAAGGCACTGGCGCAGTACTGGGCCTCGGAATACGACTGGCGCAAGGTCGAGGCGAAGCTGAATGCTCTGCCGCAGTACATCACTGAGATCGACGGATTGGACATCCACTTCATTCACGTCCGCTCGAAGCACGAGGATGCGTTGCCGCTCATCGTCACACATGGGTGGCCCGGTTCGATCGTCGAGCAGCTGAAGATCATCGACCCCCTGACCAATCCCACCGCCCATGGTGGTGACGCGTCGGATGCTTTCCATCTGGTGATTCCGTCGATGCCCGGCTACGGCTTCTCGGGCAAGCCCACGACGACCGGCTGGGGCCCCGACCGCATCGCACGTGCCTGGGTGGAGCTGATGAAGCGCCTCGGGTACAACCGGTACGTGGCACAGGGCGGGGACTGGGGTGCGATCGTGACTGAGGCGATGGCGGTGCAGGCGCCGCCGGAGCTGCTCGGCATTCACACCAACATGGCCAAGGTGGTTCCACCCGAGATCGACCAGGCGCTCCTCACCGGGCATCCCGTGCCCGCCGATCTGTCCGACGACGAACAGGCTGCGTGCGACCAGCTGGCATTCTTCTATCAGCACATCGGCTACGCCGTGGAGATGGGATCGCGGCCGGAGACACTGATCGGATTGGCGGATTCGCCCGTCGGTCTGGCCGCCTTCATGATCGACCACGACCCGGCGAGTTTGGCGCTGATCTCGCGGGTCTTCGCGGGACAGCCCGAAGGCCTGACGCGAGACGATGTACTCGACAACATCACCCTGTTCTGGCTGACGAACACGGCGTTGTCAGCGGCTCGTCTCTACTGGGAGAACAAGGCCCCGTTCTTCGCCGCCGGTAGCGTCTCCATCCCGGTTGCCGTGAGCGTCTTTCCCGACGAGCTCTATCAGGCACCGCGCAGTTGGGCAGAGAAGGCCTACCCCAACCTCATCCACTTCAACAAGCTCGACAAGGGCGGGCACTTCGCCGCCTGGGAGCAGCCCCAGCATTTGGTAAACGAGCTCCGCGTGGGCTTGCGGTCGCTTCGATAACGACCATGACGTGCGCGCCAGCGCACGAGCTGAGAGCGACCGGGTGGCTCATTCCGAGCCACCCGGTTCGCCTTCGGCCGTCCAGCCAACCCCGTGTTCACCATTCTCATCGACTTCGCAGCGGTGCGGCGCGGCGATATCCTGGGGTACATCGTCGAGAGGTGAGCAGTGTGGCATTCGTCGGCAGTGCCTCGAGCGGGATGAATCGATGTAGTCGATGACGGACGTCGATCCGTTCGCGACGCAACGCGACGTGTCCGGTTCGGTCACGGCGGAGTTGGCGGCGGCCGGATTCGAGGATGCCCAGGAGATCGGCCGCGGCGGTTTCGGCGTCGTGTACCGATGCACGCAGGCTGCGCTCGACCGCACCGTGGCGGTCAAGGTCCTCACCGCAGACCTCGACGACGAGAACCGGGCACGGTTCCTGCGTGAGCAGCGTGCGGCCGGCCGGCTGACCGGTCACCCCAATATCGTCACTGTTCTCCACGCCGATGTCACCGGCAACGGCCGGCCCTTCATCGTGATGCCGTACCACGCTGAGGGGTCGCTCGACGAGCGGATCCGGCGTCACGGAGCGCTCCCGCTGAACGAAGCGTTGCGACTCGGGGTGAAGATGGCCGGCGCGCTGGCGGCCGCGCACCGCCTCGGGATCCTGCACCGCGACGTCAAGCCCGGGAACATCCTGATCACCGACTACGGCGAGCCTGCGCTGACGGATTTCGGCATCGCTCACATCGCCGGTGGGTTCGAAACCACGGCCGGCGTCGTCACGGGTTCGCCGGCGTTCACCGCCCCCGAGGTGGTCGCCGGTGAGTCCCCGAGTCCGGCCGCCGATGTGTACGGCCTCGGCGCCACCCTGTTCGCTGCTTTCACCGGTCATGCGGCGTTCGAACGGCGAAGCGGTGAGCAATTGGTGGCACAGTTCCTGAGGATCACGTCCGAGCCGGTTCCCAACCCGCGCGAACACGGCATTTCCGAGGGGGTCAGCGCTGTCATCGAACGTGCCATGTCCTCCGAGGCCGGCGCTCGCCCCTCCGCTGTGGAACTGGGTCGGCAACTGCGCGAATCCCAACTGCATCACGGCTTCCCGGTCGACGAGATGGCAATGCACACCGAACCGGCCGCGGTGCAGGGCGGAGCGTCAGTCCGGCCGTCGTGGTCACCGGCGGATTCGGGCCGAACGGGTGGACTTCCGCTGGAGCTGACCAGTTTCGTCGACCGCCGCACGGAACTGGCCGAGGCGACGAACTTGTTGTCGACGTCGCGGCTGGTGACGTTGACCGGAATCGGCGGGGTGGGAAAGACCCGGCTTGCTCTACGCGCAGCCGCCAAGGCGCAACGAAACTTCTCCGACGGTGTGACGCTGGTGGAACTGGCTGATTTGCTCGATGATTCGCTGTTGGCCGGGGTCGTGGCGGCCGCACTGGGGTTGCGCGACCAGTCTGCCCGACCCTCACACGAGGTGCTCGTCGAGTTCCTTGCCCCGCGTGAAGTGTTGCTCGTGCTGGACAACTGCGAGCAGGTGGTGGCCGCGGCCGCGAAACTTGCCGAGATCCTGCTCCGCGTGTGCCCTCGGCTGCGTATTCTCGCGACGAGTCGCGAACCGCTCGGAATCGGCGGGGAAACAGCGCTTCTGATTCCCCCGCTGCCCGTCCCTGATCCCGACCACCTGCCGAAAGGACTGCCCCGCAACGATTCGGTCACTCTCTTCGCGGAACGCGGCGCCGCCGTAGTCCCGGGATTCGAGCTGACCGAGGAGAACAAGGTCACCATCGCCCGAATCTGTCAGCGGCTGGACGGGCTGCCGCTACCGATCGAACTGGCGGCGGCCCGGCTTCGCGCGATGACGCCCGACCAGATCCTGCAGCGCCTCACCGACCGCTACCTGCTGCTCACTCGCGGCAGCAGGGACGCGCCCTCGCGGCAGCAGACGTTGCGGATGTGCATCGACTGGAGCTATGACCTGTGCACCCCTGCGGAACAACGGATGTGGGCGCAGCTCTCGGTGTTCGCGGGCAGTTTCGAACTCGAGGCCGCGGAACAGGTCTGCGATGGTGACGACGTAGACGACCTCCTCGACACCGTGACGTTCCTCGTCGACAAGTCGATCCTGACGAGAGAAGAGTCGGGTTCCGCGGTGCGGTTCCGAATGCTCGAGACCGTCCGCGCCTACGGACGGGAAAAGGCGCAGGAGAACGGCGACTACATCGCGCTTCGCCGTCGGCACCGCGACTGGTGTGAGCGGCTGGCGGTCGAGGCGGAAACCGAATGGATCAGCTCCCGGCAGCTCGCGTTGATCTCCAGACTGGGTCGGGAACAACCGAATATCCGCGAGGCGCTGGATTTCTGCGTGTCCGACAGTCCCGCAACGGGACTGCGGATCGCTGCCGCACTGTACCCCTTCTGGCTGTCCCGGGGATTGCTCAGCGAGGGTCGGCGATGGCTCGGTCGCCTCCTGGCTCGACAACCGGCCGAGCCTACCGGCGATCGGGTCAAGGCGCTCTACGCCGCCAGTGTGCTGGCCGGAGTGCAGGGCGACATTCCCGTGTCGGACACGCTGGCGGAGGAAGCGCAGGCGGTCGCCGCTCAGGCAACCGACCCGCTGGTGCGTGCGCACGCCGACCACGCGTTCGGATACGCGGCACTGTTCGCGGGGCGCCTCCCCGACGCCCGCGCACACCTCGAGAAGGCCGTCCGAGGGTTCACGGCACGCAACGACCTTTACGAGGTGGCTGCAGTCGTCGGCCTCGGCATGACGCACGACCTCGTGAACGACACGGAACGAGCCATCGAATGCCATGAGCGCGTCCTCGCGATCACCGAGGCGCAGGGCGAATCGGTGTATCGGTCGTATTCGCTGTGGGCGCTGGCCGTCGCGGTGTGGCGGCTCGGGGAGAGAGCACGAGCGGTCCAGCTCCTCGGGCAGGCGCTCCGAGTCGAGCGTCGGGTGAACGATCGACTCAATGCCAGTGTGTGTCTGCAGGCACTCGCATGGATAGCCGCCGAGGAACAGGACATGGAACGCGCGGTCGTATTGCTGGGCGCCGCAGACGAGTTCACCCGGTCGGTGGGCAGTTCGACGGTGTTGGTGCCCGGCCTGAGCGTGTACCAGGACGAGTGCGAACGCCGGACCCGAGAGGCGATGAGTGAGCAGGCCTTCACCGCGGCCCGCAGAAGGGGCACGGCACTCGGTTTCGACGCAGCCGTCGCCTACGCGCTGGGCGAGCAGATTTCGCCCTCTCCGACGTCCGCCGGTCCGTCGCCTGCACCGACGAAGCGGGAGCGTGAGGTTGCCACCCTCATCGCCGAGGGGCTGACCAACAAGGAGATCGCCGCTCGGCTGGTGATCTCGCCCCGCACCGCACAGGGGCATGTGGAACATCTCCTGACGAAGCTGGGATTCAATTCACGTGCGCAGATCGCGGCGTGGGTCGTGGAATCGCAGGGCGAAGGGTGAGATCAGGGCGAGAAGCGACTGCATGATCCCCTGGCGATGGCGCGATCAGTTACCTGGTGATCGGATGGTCGCGTGACCAGTCCGCGCTGACCTCGCGTAAAGCCTGGATGAGTTTGCGCACGGCCGGTGCCGGCTGAGTGTCCGCCCGCCTGATCATGCAGACGGTCAACTGAGGCGGATTCCATTCCGTTGCCGGAGTGACAACTTCGTCGGCGCAGTGGTCGCGGAGCGTGTGCCGGGGCAGCATTGCGATGCCCACCCGGGCCGCGACCATGAGCAGGCTCGTGTGCGGGTTCGTCGTCTCGTAGACGATGTCCTGTGCCGGCGGTGCGAACGCGGTGTCCACCAACTCCCGCAGGGCGAAACCGTGCGCGGACACCACCCAGGACTGGCCGGCGAGGTCCTGAATTCCCACTGTCGACTTGCCGGCCAGAGGATGTCGCCGGGACACGCACAGCACGACCTCGTCGGAGATCAGATCGGTTGCGGTGAGGCTGGCGTCGGAGGCCGGGTCGTTGGCCCTCACGACGAGTCCGAGGTCGAGTTCGCCGTTCGTCACGCTGTCGCGCACACCCTGGGACCCCGATTCCCACACCGAGAAGCGCACGTTGGGGAACGAGTTCCGGTAGAGCGGAACCACTCTCGGTAGCAGTATCTGGCTGGCCGTGGTGACGGCACCCAGGCGCACGCTGCCGCTGCGCAGTCCGTTGATCAGCCCCGCCTCCTCGCGGAGCGCGCGATCGGCCTGCAACACCTGCCGAATGTGCGGTAGCAGAATCCGGGCCTCCGCGCTGGGGAGAACCCCGTTGGCGCGGCGGATCAAGAGGACGACATTGAGGTCCTCCTCGAGGCGCCGGATCTGCTGGCTGAGGGTCGGCTGCCCGATGCCCACCTCCTGAGCGGCCTTGCGCAGCGAACCGAGGCGGATCGCGGCCTCCAGATAGCGCATCTGCTCCGACCTCATGCCGCGACCCTAGACCCGAGTGATCGATGATGGCAATCACCCTGGTCGCCTGCGCTCACTTCCGTGAATCAGTTACCCGGATCACACTGGGAAACGAATCGAGAGGCCCGGGGAGGGCCCCAAACGAAGGAGACGCGATGCCCCGCGCCACTGAGAGCGCCGCAATGCCATGGCTGCGCAGGGTCGGCCTTGCGACGCCCGAGTTGGTCGTCGTGACGCATGAGCACGAACTTCTGCCGGGCGGGCCGGCGTTCGGCCCGCCGTGGGTCGTGAAGCCGGACATCGCCGGCAGCGGCAAGGGCCTCGCCGGCCTCGTGCACATCTGCAGGTCCCGGGACGAGCTGTCCTCCGCCGTCACCGCAACTCTTCGGAGCGGTGCGCCCGCGGTGGTGGAGGAATTCGTCGAGGGCGAGGAGTGCTACCTCTCCATCGCCCTGGACGAGACGACTCGTGGTGCTGTCGTGCGCGCCGCCGCCACCGGTGGAGTCGGATTCGATGCGCACCAGGCGGCTGCCGTGACGGTCGGCCTGGCGGAAGGCCCCGACGACCACGCGGTCGCCGACCTGCTCGACCGGGCCGCCGTGTCGGACCCTCGGTTGCGCAGTGCGATCGGTGATGCGCTGCAGGTTCTCTGGACCGCCTTCTGCAGTGCGGAGGCCGTCCTCGTCGAGGTCAACCCGTTCCGCTGGGACGGTCAGCGACTGGTCGCCGTCGGTGTGGCGGTCGAATTCGACCCCCACGGTCATCCCGACGCACAGGCACTCCGTCCGTCGGCACTGGTGGATGCCGACCCCGTCGTGGACCGCGCACCCACCCCACGCGAACTGGCAGTCCGCGAGGCCGACGCCGCCGAACCGAATAGGGCGGGCATCAAGTTCTTCGAGTTGGACGGCGACGTCGCCTGCATGATCACCGGCGGCGGTGCGGGGCTTCTCGCCCTGGACTACCTGACCGACCTCGGTATCCGTCCCGCCTGCTACCTCGACGCGTCGCCGGGTGCCGGTAGCGCGAAGCTGCAGACGCTGTTCAGTTCGGCGCTCTCCGTCCCCGGGCTTCGCGGGGTGCTGTTCGGCGGCGCCGTGCTGAGTCTCGCCGATGCCCGCGACGTGGCGGTCGAGTTCGCTGCTGCCGCGGATCGGGCCGGATTCGACTCCACACGGGTGCCGACCGTCGTCCGGCTGGCCGGCCCACACGAAGCGGAGGCGCACGCCGTCCTCCGTCGGCGTCTGCCCGGGGCTCTCGTCCTGGATCGCGCGGCCTCAGTCGAAGACGCATGCGACCTACTGCTGACCGCGATGGAGCAGTCGCCGCAGGAACTGGAAGGACTCGTCCGATGATTCGTGAGCTTCTCGAAGCCCGTTCAGGTCTTCTCGTGCAGGGCATCACGGGCAGGCAGGGGCAGCTGGAAACGCGGTGGATGCTCGATTCCGGTGTCGACGTGGCCGCCGGTGTCACCCCCGGCAAGGGGGGTTCCGCGGTGCTCGGCGTGCCGGTCTTCGACACCGTCGCCGAGGCCGTGGCGGCGACAGACTCCCGGGTCGCGATGAGCTACGCGCCGCCGCACGCCGCCGCGGATGCGGTCGTCGAAGCCGCACAGGCGGGCGTCGAACTGATCGTGGTCAGCTCGGAGAACATCCCGCAGCATCGCTGGCTCCGGGCACTCGCGGTCGCGCGAGAGCACCACTGCCACGTCATCGGCCCGAACTCCCAAGGTGTCGTCGTCCCCGGCGTGGGCCGAATCGGCTGCCCCGGCGGTAACGAACCGTGGCAGCGATTCGCGCCCGGCTCGGTGGGCATCGTCTCCCGCAGCGGCGGCATGGCCTCCGAACTGGCGATGCTGATGCGCAACTGGGGATGGGGAACCAGCGTGCAGATGTCCATCGGCGGCACGCCCGCGGTCGGGACGACCCTCACCGAAGGAGTCGAACTCGCCGCGAGTGACCCGAACACCCGTGCTGTGGTGGTGTTCGGCGAACCGTCCGGCGGCCAGGAAATCGACCTGGCAGTCGCGGTGGCAGACGGACGAATCGACGTGCCGGTCATCGCGATGGTGGCCGGGCGTGCCGCAGATTCCCTCCCGACGACGCTGCCGTTCGGGCACGCGCCGCGCAGCGCCGACGGAGCCACCGTGCAGGAAAAGTGTGCAGCGCTCGCCGATGCGGGCGTCCTCGTGGCCCGCTCCACCCACCACGTGCGCGCCCACCTCGCGGACGTACTGCCGGCCGCTGCGCTTCGCTGACCGTCATCCCAGACAGAAGGAAATCTCGTCATGACCCAGATCGAATCCGGAGCGGCGGCCCCGGTCCTGACCGTCGGCACCAGCGCAGCGGACAGCACTGGCCGGCCGTGGTTCGAAGCGGAGATCGCCAAGCGCCGTGAGTTCGCTCTGGCGATGGGCGGCCCGGACAAGATCGAGCGCCAACACGCGCGCGGCCGACTGACGGCGCGCGAACGCATCGAACGGCTCGTCGACGACGGATCGTGGCGCGAGATCGGCATGATGACCGGATCGGCCCGCTACGACGAACGCGGGCAACTGATCTCGGTCGAACCGTCGAATGTCGTGTGCGGGCAGGCGAAGATCGACGGTCGGGACGTCATCGTCGTCGCCGAGGACTTCACAGTCCGAGGGGGATCGTCGGAGGCGACCAACCCCGAAAAATGGCAGTACGTAGAGCGTTTGGCATTGACGTACCGGTGGCCGGTGATCCGGCTGGTCGAGACCGCCGGCGGGAGCGTCAACCTCCTCGAGCAGATGTCCGCCACCAAGATTCCGGGATACCCGCACTGGCCGATGGTGGAGTTGCTGGCCACAGTTCCCGTCGTCGGCGTCGCGCTCGGCGCGGCCGCAGGCCTCGGCGCGGTCCGGGTGTGCGCGAGTCACCTATCGATCATGACCGCCGAGGGTTCCTACCTGTTCGCGGGTGGACCGGCAGTCGTGAAGAAGGCGGTGGGCGAAGACGTCACCAACGCCGAGCTCGGCGGCGCGGGTGTGCATGCGCGTGCATCGGGCGTCGTCGACAACGAGGCGGCCGACGAGTTCGAGGCACTCGACGACGTCGTCCGATTCCTGTCGTACCTTCCGTCGAGCGTTCACGAGCTCCCTCCGGTGAGGGCCTGCGCCGATCCGGTGGATCGTCGTGACGAGGCCCTGTCCACGACGATCCCGGAAATCAAGCAGTATTCGTACGACATGCGCACGCTGCTGGCCTCGGTCTTCGACGACGGCAGCCTGTTCGAGATCGGACGGTATTTCGGACAGTCTCAGATCACGATGCTCGCCCGTCTCGACGGTCACACCGTGGCGGTCCTCGCGAACGATCCCAGGTGGCTCGGCGGATCGTTGACCGTCGATTCCGCGGAGAAGATCACCAGGTTCGTCGACATGGCCGACACGTTCCACCTGCCGGTGGTGAACCTGATCGACCAGCCCGGGACGTTTGTCGGCCGCGACGCCGAGCAGAAGGGCACCCTCCGCAAGGGCATCAGGACGGCCATGGCCCTCGAGCAGGCTCGCGTCCCCTGGCTCTCGCTGTTCGTGCGTCGGGCCTACGGGCTGGCAGGCGCCGCCTACGGGCCGATAGGTGGTGGCAGCATCAACCGGCGCCTCGCCTGGCCGACGGCGCACTGGGGATCGATCCCCATCGAGGGCGGCGTCGAGGCCGCCTACCGGCGCACCCTGGCCGAAAGTGATGACCCGGACGCGCTCCGTGCCGAACTCTACGCGCGGTTCCAACCCGTGGAGAACCCGTTCCGAACTGCGGAAAGGTTCGGAATCCAGGACGTCATCGACCCCCGCGACACCCGTCCGATGCTGTGCGAATGGGTACGTCAGGCCTACCGAATCCTGCCCGCACAGCTCGGCACGACCGCACGCACCATGCGGGCCTGACCGACACCTCATCGCGAACGCCACTTACGAGGAGCAGACCATGAATCTCCAACACGCAGACGTCCGACGCATCCTGGAACTACTCGACACCGCAGAGCATCTCGATTCGCTGGACCTTCGGATCGGCGACGTCGTCCTGCAGGCGCGCAAACCGGGCGCCGCGCCGACGAGTGCGCTGCCGGTCGAAGCCCTGGCGCCGACGACCGCCCCCGCCACCCCGGCCCCCGCCCCGGCCGTGACGCCGCCGCCCGCGCCGGCCGCCTCGGTCACCGTGAGCAGCCCGGCACTCGCCGAAGTCCCGGATCGGATGATCGCCATCCGGGCACCCATGCCGGGCACGTTCTACCGCACGCCGGCACCGACTCAGCCGCCGTTCGTGGAAGAGGGTCAGCAGATCGAGGCATCCGCGACACTCTGCCTGATCGAGGTGATGAAAATGTTCAACTCGGTCCCGACGCCGACAGCGGGCCGGGTTCACTCGATCCTCGTCGAGCACGGTCAGGCCGTCGAGCACGAGCAGATCCTGATGATCGTCGATCCCACCGACGCGGAGGCCGCAGCATGACCGACGACATCCCAGTCGTTCGGCACGACATCCGGAGAGTGTTCGTCGCCAATCGCGGCGAGATCGCGGTCCGCATCATCCGGGCGTGCCGTCACCTCGGCGTCGAGACCGCGGTCGGGGTTTCCGACGCGGACGTCGACAGCCTGGCCGCGCGGATGGCCGACGAGGTCGTCGTCCTCGGTCCGCCGCAGCCGACCCACAGCTACCTCCGCGCGGACCTGCTGATCCGGGCGGCGAAGCGGACCCGTTGCGACGCGGTCCATCCCGGCTACGGATTCCTGTCCGAACGAGCGTCGTTCGCCCGTGCCTGCCGCGACGCCGGCCTGATCTTCATCGGCCCGACACCCGAGTCGATCGACAGCATGGGCGACAAGATCACGGCGGTGGGCCTGGCATCGGAGGCCGGGGTTCCCTGTGTGCCCGGCTCGGGGGCAGTGTCCGATCCGAACGAGGCTCTGGCGATTGCCACGGAGATCGGGTTTCCGGTGCTGATCAAGGCGACCGCGGGCGGCGGGGGCCGCGGCATGCGGGTCGTGGGGTCGGCGGCGGAACTCCCGGAACTGTTCAGGTCCGCGTCGTCGGAAGCCCAATCGGCCTTCGGCGATCCCACCCTGTACGTCGAGAAGTTCATCGAACGCGCACGGCACATCGAGATCCAGGTCATCGGTGATCAGTTCGGCAACGTCGTCCACCTCGGTGAGCGAGAGTGTTCGACGCAGCGGCGGCATCAGAAGCTGATCGAGGAGGCGCCCTCGCCTGTACTCGGGGAGAGCGAACGGGAAGCGATGGGCGAGAGCGCGGTCCGCCTCGCCCGGAACGTGGACTACGTCGGTGCGGGCACCGTCGAGTTCGTGGTCGACGACCGCGACAACAGCTACTACTTCCTGGAAATGAACACCCGCATCCAGGTCGAGCATCCCGTCACCGAAATGATCAGCGGGCGCGATCTGGTGGCCGAACAGATTCGTATCGCGTCCGGGCTACCGTTGTCCTTCACACAGGACGAGGTGATCCTGGACGGTCATGCGATCGAGTGCCGCATCAACGCCGAAGACCCCGATCGCGGCTTCTTCCCCAGTCCGGGGTTGGTCGAGGAGTGGGGACCACCGAGCGGGCCGGGCGTTCGGGTCGACACCCACTGCTACTCGGGATACACGGTCTCGCCGTACTACGACTCACTTCTCGCGAAGATCATCGTGCACGCCCCCACCCGAGCCGAGGCGATTCAGAAGATGAGCACCGCCCTGTCCGAGTTGACGGTCACCGGTCCGACGACCACCGCCCCGTTCCACCACTCGGTGCTCGCTCACCCCGACTTCGCCGCGGGAGCGGTCACCACCAGATGGGTCGAGGACACCTTCCTTCGCCAGTCCCTCACCGAGGCGGGAGCATCGGCATGAGCAACCATCAGATCACCTTCACCGACACCAGCCTGACCGACGGCCAGGCCGCGGTATGGGCGGGTGCATTGGACAATCGGATGGTCCTCGCACCCGCCGCCGCGCTGTCGTCCAGCGGCCTCGCTGCGGTCGAGGTGCTGAGCCCGGCGGTGCTGGACGAATGCCTGGCCCGCGACGAACACCCGCTGCAGCGGGTGGAACTCGCCCATCGGCACTACGGCCCCGTTCCGTTGCGGGCCACCGTCAACCTGCTGACCGGGCATGGGCGGCCGGGTGCCGACGTCCTCGGACCCACGGCGATCGACGGCTGGCTGACGGCACTGGCAGCTGCGGGCCTGCGGCAGGTGGTCCTGCTGGATCCGTTGCTGGACCTGGTCCGCCTCAAGGCCGCTCTGGAATCTGCCACCACGGCGGGGCTGACCGCCATTGCCGCGCTTCCTTATACAGCCGACGACGGAGTGTCCGACGAAACCTATGCGGAGCGCGCCGCATCGCTCATCGCTGCCGGCGCCCACCGGGTGATGCTGCGAGACGAGAGCGGAGTCCTGACACCGGACCGGGCGCGCACCCTCGTCCCGGCACTGGTGTCGGCGCTCGGTGACACTCCCCTCGACCTGCACACCCGGTGCCACACCGCACTCGGAACCGTCGTCGCCCTCGAGGCCGGCCGGCTCGGCGTCCGCGGCATCGACACCGCACTGCCGTCGGTCGCCAACGGCGCCTCCCTTCCGTCGCTGCCGTCGTTGATCCGCGTCCTGCGACGCGACGACGTTCAGGGTCTGCCCGACCTCGACGCTCTGCTGTCCGCCGATGCGATCCTCGCCGGGATCGCCGACCAGGAAGGCTTGCCCGCGGCAACCCCGTGGCCATTCGATCTGGCGACGTACATCCATCAGCTGCCGGGTGAGGTGGCGGCCGACGTGCGAAGCGTTCTGCGTGAGCGTGGACGGTGGGCCGACCTGCACGAGTTCGCCGCCGAATGCGCGGCCGTGCGCCGTGAGATGGGCTCGCCGCCGATGGTGCCCCCCTTCGCCCGGGCGATCGCCGAGCAGGCGATGTGCCACTTCGGTGGGGAGCAGAGGTACGAGACCCTCCGGCCGGTTCTGCGCAGGTTGCTGCAGGGCGTGTACGGCACGGTGAACGGTGACCAACGCGTCGACCTCCAGGCGCGGGTCGGCTCGGTACTGACGTCCGAATGTGACTCCCCGACAATCGAAGCAGATCTCGCTGCCGATGAGGACGTTCTGCTCGCGTGGATAGCGGGAGTCACGGTCGCGACCGTCCCGCGGAGAGTGGACGTGCAGCCCTACGAAGCATTGACACCCTACGAAAGCCTCACCCGTGGATTGCTCGAGCGGGCCGGTCGCTACGCCACGCTGACCGTGTCTGCGCCCGGTCTCCGCATCCATCTGCAACAGGAAGGGTGAATCACCGTGCTCACCAACCTTCGTCACCTCGTCGAGGCCGAATTCGCCCGGACGGGTCGGCGCCGGACGATCGCCCTCACCGACGGCACGCTCCGGGACGCGCACCAGTGCTTGTGGGCGACCCGGATGCGCACCGAACACATGCTGCCCATCTCGAGCAGGATCGCCGACGCGGGATTCGGTGCCGTCGAGGCCATCGCCATGGTCGGCTTCGACGCGGGAGTTCTGTTCCTGAATCAGGACCCGTTCGAACGGGTGCGGCTGCTCGCTGACCGGATCTCGACGGCTCCGCTACGTGCGGCGGTCCGCAGCAACCTGCTCCACGGCTTCTACCCGCAGCCGGACGACATCAACGAGCTGTTCGTCGAGCGGATGTTCGTCAACGGGATCCGTGACTTCGCGGTCCTCGACTCCCTGCATTCGTGGGACAACGTGGCACCCGGTATCCGCATCGCGAAGCGGCTCGGCGCGAAGGTCACGATTGCTCTCGTGTTCAACCTCGCACCGGGTTATGACGACGAATTCTACGTGCGGCAGGCACGGGAGGTCATCGACCGGTTCGGCGTGGACACGATTTCTCTTGCCGACGCGGGTGGCAGCCTGACCGTCGAACGCACCCGGACGCTGGTACCGGCGCTGCGAGCGGCGATCGGCGAGACCCGGTTGGAGCTGAACACGCACTGTTTGACCGGGATGGGTCCGCAGGTCGCGCTCGAAGCGGCCGTGTACGGAGCGGATCAAATCCTGACCGCCGTCGATCCCTTGGCCAACGGCAACTCGTTGCCGTCGGCTCAGATGATGGCCCGGGATCTGCGTGCACTGGGGTTCGATGTCGACGTCGACGACCGATCACTCGACGAGGTCGGCGACTACCTGGGCAAGCTCGCCGCGCAACTGGACTACCCCGTCGGAGTCCCCGCGGAGTACGACCCCGCCAATTACCAGACGCAGTACGCCGGTGGCGCCATGACGAACCTCGAGGCTCAGCTGAAGGCCGCAGGAATTTCCGACAGACTGCCGGCGGTGATCGAGGAGATCGGCCGGGTCCGTGAGGAATTGGGTTCCCCGGTCATGGCTACGCCGTTCCCCGCCATCGTCGCCGCCCAGGCCGTCATGAATGTCCTGAACCCCGAGCGCTACGCCGTGGTTCCGGACGAGGTGAAGAAGTACGTGTGCGGATACTTCGGTGCGTTGCCGCTGCCCGTCGACGACAACGTCAAGGATCTCGTGATGAACAACGGGTCGTGCGACATCTCCGAGACACCGCCACAACTCGACCCGATCCTGCCGGAACTGCGCAGACGGTACGGCCACCTGTCGCCGGACGAGATGATCCTGCGGTACATGTACGGCGACCAGAAGATCGACGCACTCGTCCCGGTCGAGGACACCTTCTCCGTCCAGCAGTCGATCGTGGAGCTGGTGGCCGGACTCGGTCGGATGCGGAGCAAGCACACCGTGCGCCTGGTGGCTCCCGGCCTCGAACTGCGGGCCAATGGCTGACACCCCGGTACGGCCGGAACCCCGGCCCACCGCCGAGACCGAGGCGTACTGGGATGCGGCCCGGGAGGAACGCCTGGTGGTCCAACGGTGCGAGCAGTGCGGGCGTCATCAGTTCTACCCCCGCGCCTTCTGCACGGTCTGCCTCTCCGAGAACCTCGAATGGGTGGACTCGGCGGGAGCGGGAACCATCTACACCTTCACGATCTGCCGGGTTCCCGCCAATCCGTCGATGGCCGACAAGGTTCCCTATGCCGTGGCCGTCATCGAACTCGACGAGGGTGTGCGCTTGCTGACCAACATCGTGGACTGCCCGATCGATCGCATCCGCGTCGGTGCCCGCGTCGAAGTGCGCTTCGAACGGATCAGCGCCGAGACGATCCTTCCCCAATTCACTCTGACAGAGGTGGACGACCGATGATCACCGACTACTTCGACACGGGTGCTGCCCGGTACCCGGACCGAACGTTTCTGCAGTCCGACACACTGCGGCTCAGCTACCGGGACGTCGTCGTCGCGTCGCACGCGATCGCGCACGGACTGACCCGGGAAGGGCTGGCGAGCAGCAGGATCGGAATTCTGTCCCCCAACCATCCCGACGGCTTCGTCGCGATGCTCGGGATCCTGCGCGCGGGCGCCACCTATGTGCCACTCAACGCCCGCGACCAGATCGAGGACCTGATCTGGTTCATGCGATTCACGGAGATGTCGGCGCTGGTGTACCACGAGCAGTACCTCCCCCACATCGACCGGATCCGGTCCGAAGTACCCACGCTCACCTCCTGCATCGCGTTCGGCGAGCACTCTGCGGCAGGGCTCAGCACCGAGGCCTGGGAGCGGGAGCACAGCGGACAGACCTGCAACACTCGACGAGGCCTCGACGACATTGCGCTGATCAAGTCGTCCGGCGGCACCACCGGCCGCCCGAAGGCCATCATGCAGAGCCACCGCTGTCTGCTCGCCGCCTACCGGATCGCCAACCAGTTCACCGCACCCGCGAAGGATCCGGTGCATCTGGTGGTTGCGCCGCTGACCCACGCTGCGGGAGCAACGGCAATGGGGCTCTCGGCCTTCGGCACCCGCAATGTGATCGCGCCGTCGACCGATCCCGCCACCGTGCTCGAACTGATCGAACGCGAGCACGTCACGCACCTGTTCCTACCGCCGACGATGATCTACCGGATCCTGGCGCATCCCGACGCCCACACACGTGACTGTTCCTCCCTCGAGTACGTCATCTACGGCGCCGCACCCATGTCCGTCGACAAACTCGAAGAAGGACTGAGGCTGTGGGGTCAGGTCTTCGTCCAGTTCTACGGTCAGTCCGAGGCACCGGGCGTGATCACGTGCCTGTCTCGGCAGGATCACTACCTCCGCGACGACCCCGCGGGTGTGAAGCACCTCGCGTCGGCAGGCCGGCCGACCGGGGCCTGTGAGGTGGCGCTGATGGATGAGGGCGGCAACGTCGTCCCGGCCGGTGAGCGCGGGGAGATCGTCGTCCGAGGTGAGCTGGTCTGTCCCGGGTACCTCGACAATCCCGAGGCCAACGCCGAAGCCCACCGCTTCGGCTGGCACCACACCGGAGACATCGGGGTCTTCGACGAGAGCGGATACCTCTATGTCGTCGACCGGACGAATGACGTGGTGATCTCGGGTGGTTTCAACATCTACCCCAGCGAGATCGAACAGCTGATCTGGTCGCATCCCGCCGTTCAGGATTGTGCGGTGGTCGGCGTGCCCGACGAGGACTGGGGTGAGCGGCTCACCGCGGTGATCGAACTGAAGTCGGAGTCCGAGGCGACCGCCGAGAACATCATCGAGATGTGCCGCAACCGGTTCGGCAGCATGAAGACCCCCAAGCAGGTCGAGTTCTGGGAGTCGCTGCCGCGCAGCGCGGTCGGCAAGGTCCTCAAGAAGGACGTCCGCGCCAAGATCATCGCCGCACACCTGCGGGCGGACTGAGAGATGGCGGACAACAGAGCACTGGCGGGGCGGTACGCCATCGTCGGGGTCGGTGAGGCCGGTCTGGGCAAGGCGCCGGCCGGTGCCACGGCGCTGTCGCTGCAATGCCGGGCCGCCCGCTCGGCGATGCTCGAGACCGGACTCGGCCCGGCCGACATCGACGGGGTCTTCGCGCACTGGGACGACCGCGCGAACGCACTGCTCGTGGCGGAGTACCTGGACATTCACCCCCGGTACGTCGACAACACGGTGGTCGGCGGCCAGTCCAACATCACCCACCTGGTCCACGCGATGGCGGCGATCGACGCAGGATTGTGCGAGGTCGCCCTCGTCACCTACGGCAGCACACAGCATCTGGACAAGAGTCGCGCGCGGGGCGGCGTCGCCCAGGACCCGCGCTCACCGACGGGCCAGTTCGCGACGCCGTACGGCATGCTCAACCCCGTCGGGTACTACGCGATGCTTGCCCAGCTGTACGCGAGCCGGTTCGGCTGCGTTCCAGAGCATCTCGGGGAGGTGGCCCTCGCCGCTCGCCGGTGGGCGCAGCTCAATCCGAACGCGGCGCGGCGGGAACCCCTGACCATGGAGGACTATCTCGCGTCACCGGTCATCGCCGACCCACTCCGCAAGCTCGACATCTGTCAGATCAACGACGGCGCCGGTGCCATGATTCTGACGAGCGCGGGACGTGCCGCCGATCTGGCGCAGAAACCGGTGTCGATTCGGGGTTTCGGTGATACCTACCGACATCACATGACCCCGCTCGGTACGGAGGACTGGCTCGACAACGGAGCGCTACGCGGGATCGCCGACGACGCACTGGCGATGGCGCGGCTCGACCGGCAGGACATCGACGTCGTCCAGATCTACGACGCCTTCACCATCAACGTGCTCGTCGCGCTCGAAGGGCTCGGGTTCTGTGAACCAGGCGGTGCCGGCGCATTCGTCGGAGGCGGGCGAATAGCTCCCGGCGGGACATTTCCGCTGAACACCTCCGGTGGAGGGCTCTCATTCAATCATTCCGGTCAGTTCGGAATGCAGTTGATGATCGAGGCCGTCCGTCAGCTACGCGGCGAATGCGCCGCACGCCAGGTTCCGGATGCGCGTACCTGTCTGGTCCAGGCCGGAGGGATGGTCATGTCCGCGTACATGGTGATGATCCTCGGCACCGACTGACCCATCATTGAATCTGCGCCCGGTTCCGCATCTTTCGACTTCGTCGACCCCGAATACACCCAAGGAGGTTCGTCATGGACAAAACCACTGCGGTACCAGATGTCATGGTGACTGCCAACCTGCTGTCGCGTCTCGACCGTCTGCCGATGACCAGGACAGCTCTGCTGACAACCATCCTCGTGACGGTCATCTGGGTCGCCGAAGGATTCGAAACGGGGGTCATCGGCCCGATCTTGCTGCTCGTGAAGGAGCCCTGGGGTCTGACGGCTCAGGGAACCGCTCAGCTCGGGATCGCGTCCACCGGCGGCATCATCGTGGGGGCAGCCCTCGCCGGACGCATCATCGACCGGTACGGCCGTAAAAGTGTCCTGCTCTGCGGTGTTTCGCTGTTCTCGCTCTTCTCGGCGCTGTGTGCAGTGTCGGCGGACGTGGGGTGGATCATGGCGATGCGGGTTCTCGGTGGACTCGCACTGGGTGCGGTCTTTCCCATTCCGTACCTCATGCTCTCCGAACTACTCGGTACCCGGTCCCGCGCCCGAATGATCGCGGCGGCGTCCGCGGTGCTCGCGCTGAGCTATCTGGTCCCGCAGGCGGCGGCCCTCGTCATGGTCGGTCATCTGCCGGTCGATCTGGCCTGGCGCATCCTGTTCCTCCTCGGTGGCCTCCCGATCCTCGCGGTGCCGCTGATCTACCGGAATCTGCCCGAAAGCCCTCGGTGGCTGCTGCTGAAGGGCCGCACAGACGAAGCGCGCGCACTGGTCGAGCAGTTGGAACGCGAGGCCGGGTACCACCACGAGAATGACCTCGTACACCCCGAGATCGCCACCGTCGTGCGCGCCGAGTACGAGTCCGGCGCCGAACGGGGAAGCGGGACAGCCGATCTGTTTCGCAGGCCGTTGCTCGGCAGATTCATGCTGTGCCTGCTGATCTGCGCCGGTGCAAGCGCGGGCGCCTATGTGCTCTTGGTCTACGCCTCGGTCATGTATGCGGATATGGGGATGACAGCCCAGGGAGCGTTGGTCACCACCATCGGAATCATCATTGCCGGCGCGGTGGGGGCGATCGCGGTGGGACAGTTCGCCGACAGGCTCGGCCGCAAGAAGACCTTTCTCCTCTACAGCGTCGGCGCCATCTTCGGATTCAGTGCGCTCGCACTGTCTCAGAACGTTGCACTCGCTGTCACGTGCGGGTTTGTCAGCGCGTTCTTCTGCACGGGTCTGGTTCCTTTCACCAAGCTGTTCACGTCCGAACAATTCCCCACCCATGCGAGGGGTACCGCCGCCGGATTCGTGGAATCCGCGAGCAGGTGCTTCGGTGGAGTCCTCGTCGTCGCATCGATCCCCTTCATCCAGAACAAGCTGGGAACGAGTGCACCGTTCTGGCTCATCTGCGCGATCTTCCTCGTGTGCCTCGGGCCCGTCATGCTCGGTGCTCGTGAAACCCGGGGCATGAGCATCGACCGAGCAGGAGCGGTCTGAAGTGTCATCCTTGCAGGAGTTCCGGTCGGCCGACTCGGACATTCCGCACCGTTGACGGTGACAGAATGGCGACTACGGGTGATCCGAGTCGACGGGAGACATCGTGGACGGAATGTTCGGAGCTCATCGGCCAAGTAGGCGAGCGGACTGGATTGCGATGGCCGCGATGCTCCTGACCGTGGCGGCGTGCGGGCAATCGAGTAGCGACTCCGCCGTCGACGATGCCCCGCTGGGAAAACCCACGGTCACGGCCACAGCAAGTGTCGGAAAGGGGCCACTCCTCGATGTGACGGTGGACCCGTCCACCGGTACCGCCTATGTCACCAGCAGCGGTGACGACTTGTTGTCGCTGATCGACGCCGACGGCGGCATCAGTGCCATCGAGGCGGGCCGGGCACCGAGCGGGGTGGCGGTGGATCCGTCCACCCACACCGCGTACGTGACGAGCCTGGCCGAGGGAGCGGTGTCGGTGGTCGACATCGCATCCCAGGCCGTCACGGCCACCATCCCCGTCGGTGCCCTACCCCAGGGCATCGAGGTGGATCCGTTGACCCACACCCTCTACGTCGCCAACGTCGAAGACGGTTCGGTGTCCGTAATCGACCTCGAAACCCGCACCGTCTCCGCCACCGTCGAGGTCGGGGACCGACCCGGGGGAATGGGCGTCGATCCGTCCACCCACGCGCTGTACGTCGCGACGACGGGGCCGGGCGGGGTCGTGTCGGTGATCGATGCCGAAACCCTCACCGTCACAGACACGATCGCCGCCGGCCGCAGTCCTCACGACGTCGCAGTCGATCCCTCGACCCGGACGGCGTTCGTGCCGAATGCAGACGACGGTACGGTGTCGGTGCTCGACCTCGAAACCCTCACCGTCACAGACACACTGCGAGTCGGGCAGCAACCCTACGGGGCGACCGTCGACCCGTCGGTACATACCGCCTACGTCACCAACATGGATGACGGGTCGGTGTCCGTGATCGACACCGAGACCCGCACCGTCACCGACACCGTCCCGGTCGGGAGCGGTCCGCAGGGTGTGGCCGTCGACCCGACCAGCCACACCGCCTACGTCGTCAACGTCGCCGACGATACGGTGTCGGTGATCGAGCGGTAGAAGTGTCAGCTCCCCTACGCGGTCAGGTTCGGTCATCCCGAGCGAGCTGGAGCCACGACTGCGACGCTACCGAATCGTCGGCGCGCGCGGGGCGGGGTGTGCCACTGTTGGGAGAGACCGAAAGCCGCGGCCACCTGGAGACGGTATGACACGAAAAGCGATCGGCGTCGTCGTCGCGATAGTGGTGTTCGGTGGATTGGCCGGATGCGGCGGCGACACGACCGAGACGGCATCGGTGTCGGCGACGGCATCGGCATCGGCATCGGTCAGCGCCACCGAGGAGCAGGACGCGGTTCTCGCTCAGGAAGCGAGGTGGCTGACGGCCATCACTGCCGGCGACCGCGACACGATCGAATCGATCCTGAGTCCCGATTTCAAGCACATCACCAGCGAGGGCACACTGCTCGGTCGTGACGAGGAGATCGCGAGCATCGTTCCAGTGACGTTCACGATGAATGCCACCGAGCAGACCGTCGACATCGTCGGCGACACCGCCGTGATCCACGGCGTCAACACCCTCACCGAGTCGGGCAATGTGCTGGCCCGGGAACGCTTCACCGACGTGTTCGTCAAGCAGAACGGCACGTGGATGGCCCTGTCGGCGCAGGAGACCGCGATCTGACCGTTACCAAGGTGTCAGGGAACGAAAAAGGTCCCGAAGCCCGGTGTTCCGATCGCCTGCGGGTCGACGAATGCGAGGACCTGACCCGAGCCCGGACGAATGGTGACGGGTTGCGCATCCAGCGTCGGGAACGCTGCGGATCCGGACGCACCCGTGCCGAGACTCACCCAGTGGACGACCGCGGAATGCGGGTTTCCGTCCCCCGGAGTGCGGCGCACGTGCAACACTGCGGCGCCCGGTTGTACGCCGACGGTCGCGGCGAGTCGGGGCGTGGGCAAGTCGACGAGCGGGATGACGGGGTCGACCTGGAACGGAACCGTGCTCGGTGCGGCTGTCGCGGTCCCCGACGCCAGGAAGCCGGAGATCGCGAGGGTCGCAAGGACGGTGGCGCCGACACGTCCGACAGCGTTGAGTGCGGTCATACGGATCGACCCTAGCCACTCGACCGCGACTCGGTGCCGGTTCGCGTCTCAGGCGGTGGCGGGGACGAGTTCGGCGATCAGCGCTTCGACTCGCGCCTTGATCTCGTCGCGGATCGGACGAACCGCGTCGACGCCCTTGCCCGCCGGATCGTCGAGCGCCCAGTCCCGGTAGCTGACCCCGGGGAAGACGGGGCAGGCGTCGCCGCAGCCCATCGTGATCACCACGTCGGAGGTTTCGACCGTGTCGGGGGTGAGGATCTTCGGGGATTGGTCGGAGATGTCGATCCCGATCTCGGCCATGGCCTCGACCGCTGCCGGGTTGACGGTCTCGGCCGGCGCGGACCCGGCTGAGCGAGCCTCGATCCGATCACCGGCGAGGTGGGCCAGGAATCCGGCGGCCATCTGGGAGCGGCCGGCGTTGTGGACGCAGACGAACAGCACACTGGGCCTGGTCATGACGGCGAACCTTCCGTAGCGGACGCGCGAAACCGGGAACGGAGTGCGAGCGACACATAAACCAGCCCGACGAGGACAGGGACCTCGATCAGCGGTCCGACGACACCGGCCAGGGCCTGCCCCGACGCCGCGCCGTAGGTGGCGATGGCGACGGCGATGGCGAGTTCGAAGTTGTTGCCCGCGGCGGTGAACGCGAGAGTGGTGGTGCGCTCGTAGCCCAAGCCCATGACGGCGCCGAGCGCGTAGCCGCCGCCCCACATGATCGCGAAGTACGCCAGCAGCGGGACCGCGATCCGGACGACGTCCCACGGCTGGGACGTGATCCGGTCGCCCTGCAGGGCGAAGAGGATCACGATCGTGAACAGCAGGCCGTACAGCGCCCAGGGCCCGATCTTCGGGATGAACTTGGTTTCGTACCAGGTGCGGCCCTTGGCTTTTTCGCCGAAGCGGCGGGTGAGGTAGCCGGCGAGCAGGGGGATGCCCAGGAAGATGAGCACCGACTTCGCGATCTGCCACGGCGAGGTGTCGATGGTGGTCTGCTCGAGGCCGAGCCAGCCGGGCAGCACGGACAGGTAGAACCAGCCGAGGACGGCGAACATGATCACCTGGAACACCGAGTTGATCGCGACCAACACGGCGGCGGCCTCGCGGTCACCGCAGGCGAGGTCGTTCCAGATGATGACCATGGCGATGCAGCGGGCCAGGCCGACGATGATCAGCCCGGTGCGGTACTCGGGCAGATCCGGCAGCAGCAGCCAGGCCAGGGCGAACATCAGGGCGGGTCCGAGCACCCAGTTCAGCACCAATGATCCGATGAGCAGTTTGCGGTCGCCGGTGACGGTGTCGAGTCGGTCGTAGCGGACCTTGGCGAGCACCGGGTACATCATGATCAGCAGGCCGAGGGCGATCGGCAACGAGATGCCGTCGGTCTCGACGGCGCTCAGGGCGTCCCCGAGCCCGGGGATCATCCGGCCGAGGAGCAGTCCGGCGACCATGGCGACGCCGATCCACACCGGCAGGAACCGGTCCAGGGTGGAAAGCTTCCCGACGACGGCCGGGTGTTCGGTGGTCGAGACCTCGCTCATGCCGGAACCTCCGTGGAGGTGCAGGTCTCGGACGGGACGACCGGTCCGCTCTCGGTCAGCAGCACAGCGGACAGCTGCTGCAGCGCCGACGGGATCACCCAGTAGTACACCCAGGTGCCGCGACGCTCGCAGTCCAGCAGGCCGGCGGCGCGCAGCACCTTCAGGTGATGCGAGATCGTCGGCTGCGACAGATCGAACGACTCGGAGATGTCGCACACGCAGGCTTCACCGCCGGCGTGGCTGGCGATCAGGCTCAGCAGGCGCAGGCGCACCGGATCGCCGAGGGCCTTGAACATCCGGGCCAGATCCCCGGCCCAGTCCTCGGTCAATGGTTCACGCGCGAGCGGCGAGCAACACGCGCCACCGTCCGACAACTCCTGATTCGACATTCGTCGATATTGACAGATGTCGAATCAGGGCGCAACGTAGCGGACGGCCCAGGTGCGGATCAGGCCGTACTACTCGGCACGTCCGGACGGGAAGTGCACCGACCCGTCATTCCCGATGCAACCACCCTGGACGGGGCCGCTGCCGAAGAAGACGCCGTTGAGTTGCCCACTTTGTCCGGGAGCGTTCGATCCGACCCCGGCACCGCCGACGCCGATCGCCCCGCACTGGTAACTGTTGTTGTCGGCGGGGGTGTTGGGGTCGGCGTGGACGTGGAGCTGCGAGCCGGGTGTGCTCGGGTCCCCATGAAATGCCGGTGCCGCCGCCGCGACGCCCGAACCGAGCGCAAAACAGGCGGCGATCGCGGCCGAGGTAATCGCCGTGCGCAACGCGAACGTGTTCATCTGATGTCACCTTTGATTCGATTGTCGCCCGGCGCCTCACCGGCCGATGATTCTCGGGTTACACATGATTTCGGTGTAGCCATTTTCCCGATGAAACAATTATGGTCCGAGCGGTTGGCGGAAATCACCCCTTCCAGCGCTTATCGGTGTTTTACACGCGATGCCCGCACCCACTCGCCACGGTCGACGCAGCCCTGGCGTGACCGCGAGCGGCGTCGTCGCACCGAAACTGCTTGACCCCGAGGGGTTCACGTGCGAGTTCCGGACAACCGCTAGCGTTGGAGTGCCCGACACTCGCACGTCCGAAGGGGAGACTGCCACGCATGGCCGCTGACGAGATTTCGGAAGGCAACGACGCGCACCCCACCGCGACGCCACAGTTGCGCCGGCGGCTGGGAGTATTCGACTCGGTGATCATCGGCCTCGGGTCGATGATCGGGGCGGGGATCTTCGCCGCGCTGGGGCCTGCCGCAGCCGCCGCCGGAGGCGCCCTGCTCGTCGGGTTGGCGGTGGCCGCGGTGATCGCGTACTGCAATGCCCACTCCTCGGCCCGGCTCGCCGCGCTGTACCCGCAATCCGGTGGCACTTATGTCTACGGCCGTGAACGCCTGGGACCGTTCTTCGGGTATCTCGCGGGCTGGGGATTCGTGGTCGGCAAGACAGCCTCGTGTGCCGCGATGGCCCTGACCGTCGGCGCCTACGCCTGGCCCGGCCGCGAGCACCTCGTCGCGGTGATCGCCGTCGTCGCCATCACGGCGGTGAACTACCTGGGTGTGCAGAAGTCCGCGCTGGTCACCCGGGTCATCGTGTTCGTGGTGCTCGCCGTCCTCGCCGTGGTCGTCGTCGTGTGCCTGACCGGTTCCGACACCGGCTTCGACGGCCTCGCGATCACCTCGGGTCACGGCGTGGCCGGAGTCCTGCAGGCCGCCGGCCTGCTGTTCTTCGCGTTCGCCGGGTACGCCCGGATCGCCACGCTCGGCGAGGAGGTGAAGGACCCGGCCCGGACCATCTCCCGGGCGATCCCCATCGCTCTGGCGATCACACTCGTCGTGTACCTGTGCGTCGCGGTCGCCGTCCTGCAGGCTCTCGGCGCCGACGCACTCGCTGCCGCGACGGATCCACTCGCGCAGGCCGTTGCCGCTGCGGGGTTCGGGGGCCTCGAGCTGGTGGTCCGGGTGGCTGCGGTGATCGCCGCGCTCGGCTCGCTGCTCGCCCTGATCCTCGGGGTGTCACGGACCACGTTCGCGATGGCACGGGACGGCCACCTGCCACGTCTACTCGACGCCGTCCACCCCCGGTTCGCGGTGCCCTACCGAGCCGAGCTGGCGGTCGGTGTGGTGGTGGCGCTCCTCGCCGTGACAGCGGATCTGCGCGGCGTCATCGGGTTCTCCTCGTTCGCGGTGCTGGTCTACTACCTGATCGCCAACGCATCGGCCTGGACCCTGTCCGCGAAACCGTGGTCGCGGCTGGTTGCCGGCCTCGGCGCGGTCGGGTGCCTCGTTCTCGCCGCATTCCTCCCCCTGGCCTCGGTGATCTCGGGTGTGATCGTCGTCGGGCTCGGGGCTGTGATCTACGGGATCCGCACTTCCCTCCGTACCTGACGGTCGGGGGTGTGTGCCGCTACCCCGCAGAGCATTTCGATTCTCTGGTCGCGGTGGCCAATTGTCGTCTCGCGTGGGAGTCTTCAACGACCATCCCTGCGCCGGGAGAAGGTGAGAATGTTAGTCCTGGTTCGGCACTCCCATGCGGGCGAGAAGAAGCTGTGGCACGGCCCCGACGCCGAGCGGCCGCTGAGCCCACTCGGGCACGAGCAGGCCCACGGTTTCGTCGCGGCGCTGGGCGGCATCGAGATCGCGAGTCTGTTCTCGAGTCCCACCACCCGCTGTCGCCAGACCCTGTTCCCACTCGCCGAGGCGCGCGGTCTGCCTGTCCACGATCACCCGCTGCTGGCACCGGACGCGTCCCCCGACGAACTGTTCGCCGTACTCCACGGGCCCGACGCCGACCGGGCAATCTTCTGCACGCACGGGGAGATCCTCAACGCGCTGGCGGAGTTCGCGCGGTCGCGAGGGGTACCGGACGTCCCGCCCTCGGGCGCGACCGCGAAAGGCGGCGCGTGGTTCGTCGACTGCGGTGCAGGTCCGTCCCCGACGCTGCGGTACCTCGCTCCGATTCCGGCGCGCTGACCTCGACTTCTAGGTCGACGCCAGCCGGGCAGCGTCCTCCCGGGCCTGCCGCGCCTGCTGCAGTTCCAGGCCGTACAACAGGCCGAACGTGAAACCGTTCTCGCCCGGTGTCGTGCCGGCGCGGGCGCCGAGCGTCCGGAGAGTCTCCGCGGCGACGACGCTGTCCTGGTGCTCGCCGAGAACTTTCTGCATCTTCTTGAACCGTGCCGCTTTCTTCTTCGCCGTCTTCTTTCCCAGAATCGGTGCGGCGAGTTCGGCGGCGTATCGGGCTCGTTTGGCGGCCTTCCGCGCGCGGTGCAGCGCGGCATCGTCGTCGTCGGCAGTCGCGGTGGCGACGCGCGTGAGCGCCTTGCGTTCGGCTTTCCGCACGCACTTGTCGATCACGCGTGGATCGTCGCCGGCCTCGGCGGTCAGCGGTGGAGTGGTGCGCCACCGCGCCAGCGTGGCCAGCAGCGCACGGTAGCGGTCACCGTCGAGGGCTTCCATTACTTCCTTCGTACGACGGAGTTGCTCGGCGAGCAGATCGTTCTCGATGCGCGCGGCAACCGGCCCCATCACGAGTTCCGGAGGCAGGGCGGCGAGCGCATCCGCAAATCGTGCGCGTTGCACCTGCCGATCCCGCACCTCCCCCAGCAGTCCGGCGTACCAGGACAGTTCCGCGTCGAGTTCTGCCCGCGCGATCGGTTCGAACAGGCGCTTGAATACCCGTAGCGTGCTGCGGAAACGTCGGATTCCCACGCGGGTGGGGTGGACCGGGTCCAGCCCTCGACGCAACCACACGTCGCCGGCGACGATCGCCTGAACCTGAGCGTCCAGGTAGTCGACGAGCACCGCTTCCACGGTCGTTCGGGTCGTGTCCCTGCCGTCGACCGCGAGGTGCGCGGCGGTGAGCACACGGCTGAGCTTCGACGGATACGGGGACGGCTGCGCACCGCGGCGGGTGAGGCGCTTACCGATCTTCCTGAGCAGTTTCTCGTTCCCGGCGTCGCCGAGTTCGACCTCCACCTCGCGCCACTCACTCAGGACAGCGCGTTCACCGGCGACGGCACCGCGCACCCGGTCGTCGGCCACTTCCGCCAGCAGGCGGTCGTCGCGGTCGAGGAGTCGCTGTGTGCGTCTCACGGTTTTCAGCGTCGCCACCGGATGCACAGGTTTACCCAGCGCGACACCCTCAATCATGGTCGCCAAATCGTCGGGAAGCGCGTCACTCTCACCCGAAGGCATCCGAATCTCGGTGCGGGCCTTGTCTGCGGGGACCTTCAACTGCCACCCCACATCGGCGTCCCCGGTCCGGCGGCGGAACGTGATCTTCTGACGGAGCAGATCGCGGTCATCCGTGTCGTAGTAGACGCTGTTCAGATTTACCGTGCCCTGCTCGATCCGTCCACCGGCAGGCAACACGTCCTCGAGATCCGGAAGGACGAACTCGAGCCCCACCTCGTACTTGTCTTCCCGCTCGCGCTGCATCGACACCATGGATCCAGTCTGCACCCCGAATATGTCCGGAGCACCCGCAACGGCGGAGAAGTGGAGACGTACGGGTGGATAGTGCAGCAGTTCGGATTTAGTCAACAGTACGGTTCCGACCTGGTGAGCCATGCCATAGCGTTGCACCTCGTCAGCCGGCGAGTGCGATGCCACCGCGGTCTCGTACTCCCGGGACGCCCACCGAAAGGATCATCATGACGACCACCGAGAACATTGTCGAAACCCGCCCCGCCCCCTTCACCTGGGCACAGTCCGCCCAGTACAGCCAGGGCGCCAAGGCAGGCGACCTGGTGTTCACGTCCGGTCAGGCCGGTTACGACGACGCCGGCAACCTCGTCGACGGTGGCTTCGAGGCCCAGGCACGCCAGGTGTTCCGCAACATCGAGAAGATCCTGCATCAGCACGGCGCCTCGATGTCGTCGGTGGTCAAGCTGACCGCCTACCTGGGCAACCGCGACGACTTCGACGCATTCAAGAAGGTCCGCGCCGAATTCTTCACCAGCCCCTGGCCCGCGGTGACTGCGGTGCAGAACTCGTTCCTCGTCGAGGGCATGCTGTTCGAGGCGGACGCCGTCGCCGTGGCCGGTGCCCAGCGAGTCCTCGCCGACACCGACGCCAGCTAGCTCCCGGCAGAACTCCGACCCTTTCCATCACCAGTACAGAACTGGGATTCCATGTCTGACACACTCTTTCCGACCCTGTTGTCCCCGCTGCAGGTCGGTGACGTCACCCTGAAGAACCGGATCTTCTCCTCCGGGCACGACACTGTGATGGTCCACGACGGCGCGGTCACCGACCAACTCGTCGAATACCACCGCGCCCGGGCAGCCGGCGGTGCCGGGCTGATCATCATGCAGGTCGCCGGTATCCACGAAACCGCGCGGTACACCTACCACGTGCTCATGGCCACCGACGACAGCTGCATCGAGGGATACCGGCGCGTCGCCGAGGCCGCCCACGAGCACGGGTGCGCCTTGTTCGGCCAGGTGTTCCATCCGGGCCGGGAGATCATGGAATCCCAGGACGGTGCGCTTCCGGTCGCGTACGCCCCGTCGGCCGTCCCGAACGAACGATTCCGGGTCATGCCCCGGCCGATGTCCCAGGCGATGATCGCCGAGGTCGTGGCTGGATATGCGGCCGGGGCGCGCCGCCTCCAGCGGGCCGGCCTCGACGGTGTCGAGATCGTCGCCAGCCACGGCTACCTGCCCGCCCAGTTCCTCAACCCCGAACTGAACCTGCGCACCGACCAATACGGTGGCGACCTCGACAATCGGATGCGGTTCCTGCGCGAGATCATCTCGGCCGTCCGAGAGGCGGTCGGACCGGGGTTCGCGGTCGGCGTCCGCGTATCCGGCATCGAACACTCCTCCGTGGAGGACGAGCCCACCGACATCGTGGAGGTGTGCCGCAGGCTCGACGCGGACGGGTCGCTGGACTACCTGAACATCACCGAGGGCACATCCGCCAGCCGGTCCGGATCGTTGCATATCGTTCCGCCGATGAGCGAGGAAGCCGCCTACACTGCACCCGCCGCAGCGAAGATCAAGGCGGCTGTGTCGATTCCGGTGCTCGTCGCCGGGCGGATCAACCAACCGCAGGAAGCCGAGATCGTCATCGCCAAGGGACAGGCGGACGCCTGCGCGATGACCCGCGCCCTGATCTGCGACCCGGACATGCCTGCCAAAGCGCAGGCCCAGCGTCCGGACGATATCCGGGCCTGCATCGGCTGCAACCAGGCGTGCATCGGCCACTTCCAGGCCGGCTACCCGATCTCGTGCATCCAGCGCCCCGAGACCGGACGCGAACGTGAGTTCGGCACCCTGGTGATCACCCCGAAGCCGAAGGACGTCATGGTCGTCGGCGGCGGGCCCGCCGGGATGAAGGCGGCCGCGGTCGCCGCCCAGCGCGGTCACCGGGTCACCCTGTACGAGGCAAGCGGGCGAGTCGGTGGGCAGGTGTTGCTGGCCGAGCGGCTTCCCGGCCGGTCCGAGTTCGGTGGCGCCGCAACCAATCTGCAGTCCGAACTCGACCGCTACGGGGTCATCGTGAAAACCCGCGTCGAGGTGGATGCGGCGATGATCACCGCGGAACGTCCCGACCACGTCATCATCGCGACCGGCGCCACCCCCTATCGGCCGCCGCTCGAGCTGGACGGGGACATGCCGGTGCTCGAGGCGTGGGATGTGATCGGCACGGGCGGCGGCAACACCCCCAAGGGTGAGATCGTCGTGGCGGACTGGCGAGGGGACTGGACCGGCCTCGGAGTCGCGGAAATGCTGGCCCGGGAAGGGCGCAGGGTGACCCTGTGCGTCAACGGCTACGCGGCCGGTGAACAGCTGCAGCAGTACACCCGTATCGCGATGCTGCGGGCGGCTACCGAGGCGAAGGTTCGGGTGATCCCGCATGCCCGCCTGTTCGGAGCCGACGACGACACCGTCTACCTGGTCAACACGCTGACCGGCGAACCGATCATCCTCGACGGCGTCGACGGACTCGTCCTCGCCCTCGGCCACCAGCAGAACGACGCCCTGCTCGCCGAGGTCGAATCCACCGGCATCCCGTTCACCGGAGTCGGTGACTGCCTCGCCCCGCGCACCGTCGAAGAGGCGGTCCTCGACGGCTTGCGGGCTGCCGCTGCCCTCTACGAGCCCTGTTCAGTCGGTGAGTGAAAACGCTTGGGCGCGTGCACGAAGCGCCAGCCACAGCATCGCGATGTCCGACGAAGCCTTCAGGTTTCGTCCTGTCACCGACTCGATCTTCCGGAGCCGGAAAGCAAGGGATTGCCGGTGGATTCCGAGCTGGTCCGCTGTCGCGGTCCAGCTTCGGTCGTGAGTGAGGAAGGTTTCGAGAGTCTCGACGAGGTTCGACTCGTGTCCCCGGTCATACAGCAGGAGATCTCCGAGGATTGCGTCGGTAGCTTGCCGGGCGTCGGTCAGGGTGCGCGGCACGAACAGTGGCGCATCGGTGGAGTATCGAGCGGCGGGTACGCCGGTCGATCGGGCGGTGTCCAAGGCCCAGCTCGCCTGGCGGGCGCTGTCCGAGATCTGTCCGATCGCGGTAGCCGACGGCGACGCTCCCATCGCCCGGGTTTTGCCGCTGAGCAGGTCGATGGTCTCGGAGCACCTTACGGTGGGGAGCAGCATGTAGGCGTGCTCGTCGAGTATGGCGGTCACGTTCGGAACGCCTCGGTCTCCCGCTATCGTCCTGGCAGCGGGAAGGAAGTCGGTATCGAAGCTCAACACCGTCCACTCGGGCGCGGACAGGTCGAATTCTTCGAGGAGTGGTGTGACAGCTTCGGGTGCGTCGGAGCCGGCGAGGATTCGCTGCAGCAGGGCTTCACCGACTTCGTCGGCGTACTCCCGCTCCCTGGTGACCTTTTCGACTTCGACGCCGATCAGGGTCCGCACGTGCAGCAATGCAAAGGCATCGACATCCGTCGCCGGGCTTCCCTCCATGACCAGCATGCATTTGCGGTGAGTGGGGAGTGCATGGGCGGTCATCACGTAATCCGCGCCTTCTACGAGCGTGAGGTGGGCAGGGAGTCGATCGAGTGTGCCCGCGACACTCGACGTCAGTGACCGGATGGCGTTCTCGGACAATGCATTGTCCGTGGCGAGAACCTCGGTGCCATGCTCTACGTCGACGACGTGCAGGGTGAATCGCAGTTCTCGCGAGAGTCTGACCAGAAGACTCGTGTCCGCCAGCACAGTCGAGCGTGCGTGCTCGTAGAGTCGGCTCAGTCGTGCGACCGTGCTGACTTGAACACTCTGACTCGCAACCGCCACGGTCCGTCCTATTGCCGCGAACGGGGTCGTGTGGCTGCACCGAAGGATGGGGAAGTTCAGTCTGTCGGCCCTATCCAGCATCGCGGCCGTCAGCGGTGGTGCGGTCTCATCGTCTCCGATGATGACGCCTGCCAGTCCCTTTTCGTGAAGGCGTTCGATGAACGTGCACTGTTCTCGTTCGTCCGACGGCACACACAAACCGGCGGTCATCAGCAGCTCGTCCGCCCCCAGCCAGTCCCAGGGGTCGAGTTCCGAGGTGTGCGCCCACGCGATCCGACGGTCGAGCCCCCCGACACCGGCGACGGCCGCGCACCCGAGCTGGTCCATCGCGATGAGGTCACCGACAGTCAATCTCGACATCGTCTTATCCTCGTCTCTCAGTCCTGGCCGCTGCTGATCCGGCGGGTGATCAGTGCCATCCAGAAATCGGCGATGTCGGCGGAACTCTTCATGCTGCGGCCCGTCAGACTCTCGATCTTGCGTAGTCGGTATCCGAGCGTCTGACGGTGGATGACAAGCCGTTTCGCTGTGGCCGACCAGTTCCGGTCCATGGACAGGAATGCATCCAAAGTCTCGACGAGATCACTGTGATGAGCCGCGTCGTAGTCGATAATCTTCCCCAGTACGGCCCGCGTCGCGAAATGCGCCTCGGTCAGTGTGCGGGGAAGGAACAGGGGTGCCGCGGTCGAATACTCGGCAAGGCCGCCACCGGCTGCCCGCGCGGCCTGGAGAGCCCACCGCGCCTGACGAACGCTGTCCGGAACTCGCCCAGTCGTCGCGTTCCGTGCCGACATGCCCATCGCATCGATGTGGCGGTCGAGTAGATCCGCCGCCGCGTCGGCGTCGGCGCTCGAGACCATCAGATAGCCCTCTCCCCCCGCGGAGCACGACAGATACGGAAATCCGCGGTCTCCGATGAGAGTGCGAACGACGTGGAGGTGAGTAGTGTCGAATCCGATTACGCACCAGTTGGTTTCGGTCAAATGCAGTTGGCCGAGCCGAGGAGCAGCCGCCTCCGCGCTGATCGATCCGGCGATCATCTGCTCGAGCAGCTGCGCCCGCGCGACGTCGGAGCGTTCGCGTTCTCGGGTCACCCGCTCTACTTCCACGCCGACCAGGCTCTGCGCATGTAGCAACACGAAGGCATCGACTTCGATGTCGGTGTGCCCCGCGGCGACGAGCATGCACTTGCGGTGGGTCGCGAGGGCGAATGCCGTCGCCGTGGTTTCGGCACCGGCTTCGATCGCCACTCTCGGCGGAAGACGGTCGAGCCGTCCGTCGACGCGGGTGCGCAGTTGATCGACGAGTTCGTCTTCCAAGGGATGGGCATCGCGAAGCACTTCGCTGCCGAGCTCGACATCGACGACATGGAGCCGGTGTCCGAGCTCCACCGACAGTCGATCGAGTAGCGAGGTCTCGTCCTCCGGCGACGCGTGCGTGGCGTCGTAGAGCCGACTCAAGCGCGCAATTCGACTGACCTGGACGCTCTGGGCTGCGACGGCGACGGTGCGGCCGATCGCTGCAAACGGTGTTGCATGACCGACCGCGACGACGGGGAAGTGAAGCTCGTCGGCTTCGGACAGCATGCCCTGGGTGAGCGGGGGCGCCAGCAGGTCGTCGCCGATCGCGATGCCGGCCAAGCCTGCCTCGCTGAGACGTCGAATGAACCGCATCTGTTCGTCCGCCGCTGCCGGCAGGCTCATTCCGGTGGTCATCAACAAGTCGTCGGCACTGAGCCAGTTCCATGGATCGGGCAACTCGCACACATGCGCCCACACCACGGGCCGGTCTACACCGGCCTCACCGGCGACCACGCTGCACGCAAGTTGCCTCATGGCTACCAAGTCGCCGACTGTCAGATTTGACACGTATCACTCCCGGTATTTCACGCCGGTACAAACATCGCCGGCAGAATTATACGTCCGTATGACTCCTCGGCCGCGTGTCTCGGGGTGACGGTCGCTGCCCATTCGTCAGGGGATGAGCACGACGGAACCGGTCGTCTTCCGGTCCTCCAGGTCCCGGTGCGCGTCGGCGGCGCGTTCGAGCGGGTACCGCGCGCCGACACGGACGTTCAGCGAACCGTCCGCGATGGCCCCGAACACTTCTCCTGCCCGCCACGTCAGTTCCTGCCGGGTGCGGACGTAGTGTGCGAGGGTCGGACGAGTGAGGAACAGCGAACCCGCGGGATTGAGCCGCTGCGGGTCGAACGGCGGCACCAGGCCGCTCGCCGCGCCGAAGAGTGCGAGGGTGCCACGGATCCGAACGGAGGCGAGGCTCGCGTCGAAGGTGGCTGCGCCCACACCGTCGTAGGCGGCGGCGACTCCTTCGCCGTCGGTGAGTTCGCGTACCCGAGCGGCGATGTCGTCGTCGTAGCGGAGTACCTCGGCCGCGCCGGCCTCCCGCGACAACTTCTCCTTCGCGTCCGACGAGACGGTGGTGAACACTCGCGCACCGAGTTTCGTTGCGAGTTGGGTCAGCAGCAGTCCCACTCCACCGGCACCGGCGTGGACCAGCACGGTGTCGCCGGACTGCACCGGGTACGTCGAGTACGTCAGGTAGTGGGCGGTGAGGCCCTGCGCCAGTGCGGACGCCGCCTGCGGCGCGGGAACGCCCTCCGGCACCGCGATCGCGATTTCGTTGGGCACCAACACCTTCTCGGCGTAGTTGTCCGTCGCGCCGCACCAGGCGACGCGGTCGCCGGGGACGAAGTCGCGGACGTCGGCGCCGACGGCCTCGACGACGCCGGACCCCTCGTCGCCGGGAACGTACGGCAGCGGGTGCGGGTACACGCCGGTCCGGAAGTAGGTGTCGATGAAGTTGACGCCGATCGCGTCGGTTCGGACGAGAAGATCGGTTGGCCCGGGCTCGGGATCGGGAATCTCGGTGAGTTCGAGGACTTCGGGGTGGCCGAGGCGGGCGACCTGAATTGCGCGCATGGGCAATGTCTACATGCTGAACCGAAATTTGAACACACCGACCATGGGGTGATTTTCTCGGTAGCTTCCTCGCCGCGCTGCAGAGACCGCTTCGGCCTGCGCCGCGAACAGCGCACGCCTCCGCCGCACTTGACGGGCGGTGTAATGCCGTGGCACCGATCCCGGCGGTGCACGAAATGAGGTATTGACGCCCGCACATTTCACCTCTTACAGTGGTGTTCAACACATGAACTACGTGTTCAAAAAGTGAACGGAGATAGATAATGGCGTCTCAGCGCATGCGACTTTTCGCTTTCGACTACCAGGGCCCGGCGCACCTGTCGGCCGGCCTCTGGCGGCATCCGAAGGATCAGGGCGCGAACTACAAGAACCTCGCCTACTGGACCGAGTACGCCAAGCTGCTCGAAGAGGCGCGATTCGACGGCATCTTCTTCGCCGACAACGTCGGCTACCACGACATCTACGAGGGCAACGCCGACGCGGCCCTCGCCGACGCCGCACAGATCCCCGCGCAGGATCCGTTCATGGCCGTCTCCGCGATGGCCGCGGTGACGAAGAACCTCGGATTCGGGTTGACCGGGTCCACCTCGTACGAGCACCCGTACGCGCTGGCCCGCAAGTTCAGCACCCTCGACCACCTCACCGACGGCCGCGTCGGCTGGAACCTGGTGACCTCTTACTCCGACAGCGCCGCCCGCAATCTCGGTACCGGACAGCAGGTTCCGCACGACGAGCGGTACGACATGGCCGCCGAGTACCTCGAGGTCTGCTACAAGCTGTGGGAGGGGTCCTGGCAGGACGACGCGGTCGTCCGGGACGCCGAGCGCGGCATGTACATCGATCCGAGCCGGGTGCACAACATCGAGCACACGGGCAAGTACTTCTCCGTTCCCGGCTTCGCGCTGTGCGAGCCGTCCCCGCAGCGCACCCCGGTGATCTTCCAGGCCGGCGGCTCCTCCAAGGGCCGCGCCCTCGCCGCAGCCAGCGCCGAGGCGGTGTTCGTCAACGCCGTGTCCATCCCGGCGCTGAAGAAGCAGGTCGACAGCCTGCGTAGCCTCGCAGCCGAGGCCGGCCGTGACCCGCAGAACGTCAAGGTTCTGCAGATGCTCAACGTCGTCTGCGCACCGACCGACGAACAGGCCCACGCCAAGTACGAGAGCTACCGCAAGCTGGTCAGCTATGCCGGGGCGATGGCCCGCTACAGCGGCTGGACGGGATTGGACATGTCCCAGTTCGACCCCGACGTGCCGCTCAAGCACGTCAAGACCAACGCCGGCCAGACCATGGTCGACCTGTTCTCGAAGATGGACCCCGACAAGGAGTGGACCCCGCGCGACATCGCCGAATTCATCGGCATCGGCGGCACCGGTCCCACCATCGTCGGCTCACCGACCACCGTCGCCGACGAGCTGACCCGGTGGATGGACGAAACCGGTATCGCCGGCTACAACTTCGGGCACGCGGTCAAGTACCAGGACATGGCGGACTTCATCGAACTCGTCGTCCCCGAACTGCAGCGCCGCGGCACCGTGTGGAGCGAGTACGAAGGCTCGACCCTGCGCGAGAAGCTGTACGGCAAGGGCGCCGTCCGGCTTCGCGACGACCACCCCGGTCTCCGCCTCGGCAACCGCACCGTCGCAGCCGTCTGACCCCACCGACCGAAAGAGGACACCCATGCAGACCGCCGAACTCCACGACGTCGCGACCACCCTGCGTACCGCACGTGTGAACGGTGCACCGATCACCGCACCGACCAAGACCTGGCCCGCCCTCGACGCGGATTCCGCCTTCGCCGTCCAGCGCATCAACGTCGAGCACGCGATCGCAGGCGGTGACCGCCTGGTCGGGTACAAGCTCGGCAACATCGCGAAGGTCATGCAGGAAGCCTTCGGCCTCGGCCAACCCGATTACGGCTTTCTGCTCGCCAGCATCTTCGCCTACGAAGGCACCACCCTTGAACGGGAAAACTACATCGAGCCGTTCGTCGAACTCGAACCCGCATTCGTGCTGAAGCGCAGCCTGCGCGGACCCAATGTCACGGTCGCCGACGTCATCAACGCCATCGACTACGCGGTGCCCGCCATCGAGATCATCGACTCCCGTGTCCAGAACTGGGCCATCGACCTTCCGGACACGCTGGCCGACAACGGATCCACCGGCGCGGTCCTCCTCGGCGGCACTCCCCGCCGCCTCACCGACCTGACCCTGCGCGACATGCGCGGCTCCCTGCATTTCAACGGCCGCGAGGTCATCACCGGCAACACCCGCAACATCCTCGGCAATCCCCTCGCCGCGGTTGCCTGGCTGGTCAACCGCCTCGCCGCCTACGACGTCGAGTTCCAGGCCGGCCAGGTCATCCTCCCCGGCAGTTGCCTGCAGGCAGTTCCCATGAACCGGCCCGGCCGCTGGGTAGGCGAGTTCGAAGGCTTCGGCACCATCGAATTCGACGTTTCCACCGCGACCAACTGACGCGCCCTCTCGACGGGGCTCTGCGCTCTGCCCCGTCGAGTCGGTCCACGAGAAATCCTCGCGGGGAGAGCATTCCCCGCGGCAACACGTTCGTTCAGGAATCAGGAGCGCCTTCTTGACTGAACGAACTGCGCGGGTGCCTGACCTGATGTGTCGGCGTCAGGCACCCGCTCTCCACGTGCGACGCACCGCCGTACCGGCCACGCCTGACTGCCGGTTACGGCGGTGCGTTTGTCGTAGGACTACCGATGCCGTCCGCCCGTGCACTCCGCCGCCTCTCGGCGCGGCTTCGGACCCCGCACCGTCGACCCCGGGAATCCGAATGACCATCACCGAGCATCAATCCGACCGCTCCTCCAGCTGGGACTGGCGACACGAGGGATCGTGCCGCGGTACCGACACCGAGATGTTCTTCTCGCCCGACGATCGCGAACAGCGAACCGTCCGCGCACGGCGCGAACGCCGTGCCAAACAGATCTGTCAGGACTGCCCCGTGCTTCCGGAATGCCGAACCCACGCCCTCACCGCCGCGGAACACTACGGCATCTGGGGTGGCATGTCCGAGACCGAACGCGCCCGCCTCGGCCGGCGGCACACCCAGCGGCTTGCCCGCTGACATCCGCCACCGCGCCGGTGAACCATCCGTATCAATCAGTGATGAGCACGAGTACCGGTAGAATATCCGTAACGGCGGGCAGGATCGGCCCCGCCGCGACCGGTATCTCGGGTCACCGACGAATCAGACTGGTCCCCTGTCGAAGCCTGCGGTCCACACCTGACCGGGGCTCGGCCAGTTTCGGACCGGACACGCCGAACACCCCGTCCGCGGAACCTGGGTGCGGGTTCGCGGATGGGGTGCTCGGGTGGATTCTCGCTAGTCGGTGACGCCTTCTGCGCGGGCAGCGGCGGCGACTGCCTCCGCGACAGCGGGGGCGACGCGAGGATCGAGCGGGCTGGGAACGATCTTGTCCACAGCCAGCTCGTCACCGACGACCGAGAGGATTGCCTCGGCGGCGGCGAGCTTCATACCTTCGGTGATCCGGCGGGCACCGGCATCGAGCGCACCCCGGAACACCCCGGGAAAGGCCAGCACATTGTTGATCTGGTTCGGGAAGTCACTGCGCCCGGTGGCCACGATCGCCGCATGCTTACGGGCGATGTCCGGGTGGATCTCCGGGTCCGGGTTCGACAACGCGAACACGATCGAACCCTCCGCCATGGTGGCGATCAGCTCCTCCGGCACCGTGCCCGCGGACACCCCGAGGAACACATCCGCCCCGTCGAGGGCTTCGGCGGTGCCGCCGCGGCGGCCGGCCGGGTTGGTGCGCGCGGCCAGATCCACCTTGACCTCGTTCAGGTCCTGCCGATCCTTGGACACGATGCCCTTCGAGTCGAGCACCGT
>NZ_JBLWIT010000056.1:0-88880 GCF_048381435.1 Rhodococcus mengyinensis
CCCGGATCCACCGATGTGGTGCGGGGTAGGTGAGTCGAAACGGCGAGATGCCCTTGCGTGCTGAAAGAATTGGACTTCTCACAGAACCAGTTCGATCGACACGAAGGGCATCTCTAGGGTGCAACTATCCCACACCCACCCGGTGACGGCCTCGGCGTTCGACGACCGCAATCTCCTCGCCGCGGCCGGACTGATCCCGGTCCTGGGGTTGGCTCAGGACTGCGGCCTCGATGACCTGGCAGACGAGCATCTGACGCTGCCCACCGACAAGGGCGCACACGCGGGCCGGAAGGTGACCGCACTGGTAGCGGGCATGGTCGCCGGCGCCGACAGCATCGACGACATGGCGCTGCTGCGGCACGGCGCCATGCCCACGGTATTCGACCACCCGTACGCCCCGTCGACGCTGGGCTCCTTCCTGCGGACGTTCTCCTTCGGGCACGTCCGCCAACTCGACGCCGTCGCCGCCCGATTCCTGCAAGGCCTGGCCGAACGAACACCGCTGGTCGGTGGGCCCGAAGTCGGTGGGCGGATCCTCGTCGACCTCGACGACACCATCGTCCCGGTGCACGGGCACGCCAAGCAGGGTTCGGGCTACGGATATACGGGGGTCCGGGGGTTGAACGCGCTGATCGCCACCGCCACCACCGACGGGCGGGCACCGGTGATCGTCGGCCAACGCCTGCGCCGCGGCGGCTGCGGATCCCCACGCGGGGCATCCCGGATGGTCAGCGACGCCCTCGCCACACTCGGCCGCCTGCGCCCGCAGCTGTCACCGGGGTCTGTGCTGGTGCGGGCCGACTCGGCCTTCTACGGGCACCCGACCGTGTCCGCGGCACTGCGCTCCGGCGCCGACGTCTCGGTCACGGTGCGGATGACCGCGACGGTGAAGGCGGCGATCGCCGCCATCGACGAGGATGCGTGGACCCCGATCGAATACACCGACGCCGTCTACGACGAACAGGCCGGCCGGTGGATCTCCCGCGCCGAGGTCGCCGAGATCGACTTCACCGCGTTCACCCGCCTCGCCTCCGAGCGGACACCGGGCCGGTTGGTGGTGCGCCGCATCCCCGACCTGCGGGAACACACCGATGGTCAGGGCACGTTGTTCGACGCCTGGCGGTTCCACGCGTTCTTCACCACCACCGACCCCGCCGTCCTGGACACCGTGGCCGCGGACAAGATCCACCGCGGGCACGCGATCATCGAGCAGGTCCACGCCGACCTGAAGAACTCCGCGCTCGCGCACCTGCCGTCGGGGCGGTTCGCCGCCAATAGTGCCTGGCTGGTGCTTGCGGTGATGGCGTTCAATCTCACCCGCGCCGCCGCCACCCTCACCGGGGCCCGCCTGGTGCGGGCGACGACCGCCACCATCCGCCGGACCCTGATCTCGGTCCCGGCGCGGATCGCGTCCTCGGCCCGCCGCCTTACCCTGCACCTGCCGCGGCGCTGGCCCTGGGAATCCGAATGGAACCAACTCTTCACCCACACCCGGCATCGAAGACCCCAGGTCACCTAATCCGCCCGGCCACCCCCGGCCCCGACCCGAAAGACCCAGTGGAACAACCCGACACATCGGTCGGGCGATCACCCACGCCCCGACAGCCCATCAACGGCCGCAACCGAACCCATCAGCCGACCCGCCCCTATCGGTGGATCCGGGTTAAGAAGTACTCACGGGTGGGGCAAAGAATTCGAGCGCGATGTTGTCGGGGTCGCGGAACGAGATGCCGGAACCGTAGTGCGCCGTCTTGATGCCCCCGTGCTCGATGCCGAGGGCATCGAGCCGCTCCACCCACCGGGGCAGCGCGTCGGGGGAACACTGGAACGCGATGTGGTCGAGTCCGACCTGCCGTTCGTCGAAACGTGCGGGAGCGCCGCCGTCGGGGTGCGTGTGGAGGCCGAAGAGCATGCCGCCGTCGAGCGCGAACACCGTGTGGTGGAAGGTTCCCGATTCCTCGTCCTCGTCGAGCACGGGGGCTGATCCGAACAGTGCGGTGTACCAGGCGGTGCTGGCCGGTAGGTCGGACACGGTGATCGCGACGTGGGTGAGGCCCGGGAAACTGGACATCTGCGACAACTTCCTTCTCCGGTGAATCGGTCTCTTCTTTCGACCCTAGCGAGTCGGCGCTGTCGGGTGGTGGACAAACGCGAAACCCTGCCCGAGCGGACAGGGGCGGGCACCACGCACACCGCCCGAGCCTGTAACGGGCTCGGGCGGTGCGGTGTTCGAGGACTACAGGCGCGCAGGCTCACGCGTCGCGGCGGACGTGGTCTTCGCTCCGGTCGAGCCGCGCCGCGCGAGGAGCAGGTAGAGGGGTCCGGTCACCACGAGTCCGGCCACCCAGGACAGGTCGGCGCCGCCGAGGAACGCGGACATCGGGCCCGTGTAGAGGGATGTGGCCATGAACGGAATCTGGACGACGATGCCGAGCAGGTAGGCGGTGATTGCCGTCCAGTTGAACCGGCCGTAGACGCCGCCGTCGAAGCGGAAGATCGACTCGAGGTCGTAGACGCCCTTGTGGATGATGTAGAAGTCGATGAGGTTGATCGCTGTCCACGGCACCAGGACCACCAGGAGGACGACCACCAGATCGACGAAGTGCGAGACGAAGTCGGCCGACAGCGCGATGGCGACGACGGAGGCCGCGACGAGGATGATCGTCGAGAGGATGATGCGGGCGTGGGCGGTCGGAATCCAGCGGGCGCGGAACGTCTGGACCGACGTGATGATGGCGAGGACGGCGCCGTACAGGTTCAGCGCGTTGTGGCTGATGACGCTGAGCAGGAACAGCACCAGCATGATGCTGCCGAGGCTTCCCGTCGTCGCCTTGACGCCGTCCATCGTGCCCATGCCGACCGGTGCGGCGAGGGTGACGACCGCGCCGAACGCGAACGCGAGAAACGAGCCGAGGGTGCAGCCGAGGTAGGTCGCCCAGAACGTCGACGGCACACCCACGTTCTTGGGGAGGTACCGCGAGTAGTCGGAGACGTAGGGCGCGAACGCGATCTGCCAGAGTGCGCCGAGTGACACGGTGGCCAGCCAGCCGGCGAAGTTGAAGTCGCCCCGCGTGAGGAAGTCCGACGGCAGGTCGCCGGTGAGGATGGCGAAGAAGCCCACCAGGATTCCGATTCCGAGGACCCAGGTTCCGATGCGGTTGAGGATGTGGATCAACCGGTAGCCGATGATGCAGATGACGGCGGAGCCGAGAGCGCCGGCCACGATCCCCACGTCCACGGGTATGCCGGTCACGATCCCGTGCATCGACTGGCCGGCGAGGACGATGTTCGACGAGAAGAAGCCGAGATACATGACGGCGGCGATCACCACGATGATGAGCGCCCCGAATGTGCCGAACTGGCCGCGGCTCTGGATCATCTGGGGGATCCCCATCTGGGGTCCCTGCGCCGAATGCAACGCCATCAGGGCGCCGCCTGCGAGATGTCCGACGACGAACGCGACGAGGCTCCACCACAGCGAGAGTCCGAACAGACTGGGGCCGAGGGCGCCGGTCACGATCGGGAGCGGGGCGAGGTTGCCGCCGAACCACAGCGTGAACAGATCGCGAACCTTGCCGTGGCGATCGGATTCCGGGACGAACCCGATGGTGTGCTTCTCCAGCATCGGGGCGACGTGGGTGTCGGGCATCAATCCTCCGAACGGCGCAAGTGCGCCACTTCTAGGTCGAGTAGTGGAGACCACAATGGTCGGAGGCAGTGAATCTGTACAGAACAACTAACTGATGCGTTGCATCACTTCTTCTGATTCAGCAGGTCGGGACTAGCCTGGGCCGATGCGCACCGTGGGAGTCGACCTGGCGGCCGAACCGAAGAAAACGGCCCTGGCGATCATCGACTGGTCCGACGGTGTGGCCCGCGTCGAGTCCGTCCGGCTGGGAGCCGGGAACGACGCCGTCACCGAGGCCGTGCTGGCCTGCGACAGGACCGGTATCGATGCACCGTTCGGCTGGCCCGACGCGTTCGTCCGCATGGTGTCCGAGCATCACGCCGGCCGACTGTCCGCGACCAGCGGTCTCGCCAACCGCGAGGGGCGTCGACCGTTGACCAAGCGGCGCACCGACCTCGTGGTGCAGGCCGCGACGGGGATATCCCCGCTCAGTGTGTCGGCGGATCTCATTGCACACGTCGCGTTGCGCTGCGCCGGAATACTTGCGGAACTCGGCGACCTCGGCATCGACGTCGGACGCGTCGACGGCCGCGTGGTCGAGGTGTATCCGGCGGCCGCGCTGCGCACCTGGGGGCTGGTGTCGCGGGGATACAAGAGCGGTCAGAACCGGGTGACGCTGGGGGAGTTGGTCGACGCGCTCCTGGCGGCCGCGGACTGGTTGGAACTCGGTGCATTCCAGACGATCTGCCGCGAATCGGACGACGCCCTCGACGCCGTGCTGGCCGCCGTCATCGCACGGGCCGCGGCCGTCGGCTGCACAGCACTACCCGAGGGCGACGACCGCGCCGTCGCCGAGCGGGAGGGGTGGATCCACGTGCCGACGGGGGGCCTGCAGG
Organism: Rhodococcus mengyinensis; assembly: GCF_048381435.1. NCBI lineage: Bacteria > Bacillati > Actinomycetota > Actinomycetes > Mycobacteriales > Nocardiaceae > Rhodococcus > Rhodococcus mengyinensis. Next base: position 4,525 of record NZ_JBLWIT010000056.1, read on the forward strand.
CGCTGCAGCCCTAGCGGCGGATTTCTGCGACTGCGCTGGTAGACCGACCGCGGCGACGCCCTCGGGCGAAACCTGGCAAATTGGACACCACACGCACCGTGCGTGGGCACACGAAGAAGGAGTCCAATGGCTTTCTGGGATCAGCTGAAGGCAAAGGCGTTCGAGATGAACGGCCAGCTCAAGACCAAGACGGCACAGTTCCAGAACAAGGAGTTCGCCAACGCCAGCATGGCCATGTGCGCCCTCATCGCCGCGGCGGACGGGACCATCGACCCGTCCGAGCGTCAGAAGACCGCGGCGCTGATCACCAGCAACGAGGCGCTGAGTGTGTTCCCGTCGGACGAGTTGAGTCAGAAGTTCGACTGGTACTGCAGCAAGCTGCAGTCCGATTTCGAGTTCGGCAAGATCGAGGCCACCGCGACCATCGCGAAGCTGAAGTCCAAGCAGGATCAGGCACGTGCCGTCATCCAGATCGGCATCGTCATCGGTGGCGCCGACGGCAACTTCGACCAGCACGAGCGAAACGTGGTGCGCGACGCCTGTTTCGCCGTCGGCATCGCCCCGGCGGAATTCGAACTCTGAGGTGATCGGTGACGCGCCCGGCTCACGGGCGCGTCACCGACGCTCAGTAGGCCGTGATGATCGGCGCCGGGTTCCACATGCCCGAACGCTGAGTCCGGGTGGTGTCGATCTCCGCGGTCTTCGCGTCGGGGTCGAGCGGTGAGTACTGCTCCACTCCGCCCCAGTCACGGTCCCAGTCGTCCCGCAGATACGACGGTATGGTTCGGCTCGCCCGGGTCATCTCAATCCAGCCCAGGGGGCCTCCGCCGTACCGGTCCTGCCACAGGCTCGTCATGATCGCGCCGGGACGGTCGGGAAGGATCCGGTACTCGGGCGCCTCCGCGACCCCGGTGCGGTGGTCGAACGGTCGCTGGCACGGAAAGGCAAGTCCCACAGCCCAGTCGATCATCACGGGTGCGTCGGATCCGATCACGTCGTTCAGTGTCTGCGTCCGCGGAACACGCGGCGGTGTCACTGCCAGCCACTGCTGCGGATCACTGTCCGAATCCGACGCCACGAGTCGGATCACATCCGTATCGTCCGGCAGGGAATCGAGCGGGACGCGCAGATTCCGCCAGGACGGTGCCGGGCCGATGTCGATCGGCGTCACGCGTCCCGCCACCGCGACCGCGCCGTCCGGCCCCGTGGTGCCGTATTCCACCTCGAGGTTCTGGCCGTACGTGACGACGCCGTCCGCGTCGACGGACTGGATGCGGCCCGCCGCGGCGATGGAGATGATGTCGCCCGCCCCGGCGTCCGATTCGGGATTCGGCAACCGGTACCAATCGGTGGTCAGTGACGCGTCGCCGTCGCTGCCGTCGCTGCCGAGGACCGGCGTGCGGTCGGGGTCGAGGCCGAACGGCAGGGCCACCGCGCTGCCGTTGACGCCCACCGCGCCGGCGCCGCCGCCGGTGCCCGCAGCATTGCTCGACGCCGTCTGCTCGGTGTTGTCGGTCTTGACGGAGTTGGCGACACCCGCATCCGACGATTCCTCGTCGGCACTGAGGTCGCCGGCGACGCCGTTCGGTGTGAAGCCGACGGTGCCGGTACCCGCCAGGGCGGTGGCGGCGTCGCCGGACAGCGGTTGCAGCAGCGACGCGTTCGGATCGGTTTCGAGCAGGACGTCGTTGGCGAGACCGCACGGTGCGCCGGTGACGGCGTCGACGTTGGAACGGGCGAGGGAGAACGCGGGATACTGCGCGACCGCGCCCTTCGCCATCGACAGCACCTCGAACAGCACCATCGCGGCGGCCGCCACCGTCAACGGCGGGATCGCCCACAACCGGCGTCGCCGCACGGCGTCGGTCCGGGTGTAGGGCTCGCGGAAGTAGCACCACGCCGCGATCAGCAGCATCACCAGCGTGGCGCCGAGGAGGATCGTGCCGGCGCCCAGGCCGGCGATCGACACCGGCTTGTCCCACCACGGGACGCTGTAACTGGACACGTACCACCACCCGTTGGTGCTGGTGAAACACATCGCCAGCAGGAACAGCACGGCGGCCGCGAACAGGGCGCGGTTGCGCGGCGAGCGCACCACGGCGGTGCTCACCGCCACGGACGCGAGGACGGCGAGCGACCCTGCGAGGCCGGCGTAGATGCCGAAGTGGTGCGTCCACTTGGTGGGCGTGAACATCATCAGCCCCATCGCGGCGAGCGTGATGCCGATGAGGCGCCGCGACGGTCCGGCCGCGGTCCCGGGGATCCGGCCGCCCTTGCGGAGCATCACGAAGACCGTCACGGCCAGGCTCAGCACCATCACGAACACGCCGAACCGGCGCGCCAGTGAACCGTCGACGGAGATGTTCAGCAGGTACTGGTAGCGAAGGTATTCGTCGAACCAGGGAACGTTGGGGCCGATCGCATGTACGTGCTGCATCTCCATGACGGCGGCGAGGGTCTGGTCGGCAAACACCGCCACCAGGATCACCGTCCCCGACGCGACGAGCGGCGCCAGCAAGGCGACGTACCCCACCGTCTTGGCCCGCGCGATCACGATCTGCAGGATCGGCCGGGCGCCCGCGACCAGGGCGCCGAAACAGATCAACCCGGACGGCCCCGCGGTCAGCGTGGCCGCACCGACCAGGATCGCCACCGCGGCGGGCAGCAGTCTCCGGGTCGCGACGGCGCGTTCCACGGAGCACCAGGTGAGCAGCACGCCCACCGCGACGATCGGCTCGGGCCGCAGACCGTTGTTGTACGGGAGCCAGAACGCGAGGAACACCAATCCGCCGGTCCACAGTGCGAGCCGGTTGCCGCGGACGGCGGCGCCTAGTCGCGGTGCGACTTCACGGCTGATCACCAGCCACGCGACGATGCCGGCGAGCAGCGCGGGCAGACGCACGAACGGGCTCGCCGGGGTGATGTTCGCCAGCACCGCGAGGACGTCGTAGTACGGAGACCCGAACGGCGCCTCCGGGACGCCGTACCAGCGGAAGTAGTTGGCCATGTACCCAGCGGCCGCGGAGGTGCGGGCCATGTTGAACTGATAGCCGTCGTCGGAGGTGGAGGCGCCGATGAAATGCCACAGCACCAGCGTGCCGATGACGACGGCGTCGACGGCCCCGAACGACCACCAGCGGGTGGGAAGGAATCGTCGTGCCCGGCGTCCGTCCACGTCGTCGAGACGGTGCAGAGCCACCAGCGACAGAATCGTCGCGAGCGCGCCCACCACTATGGCGGCGAACTTGAGGGTCGACGGCGTCGACGAGAAGCGGCTGTCGATCTCAGCGGTCACCTGCAGTCCGTCGGGCGCCGCACCGTCGAGGTCGCTGAAGATGCCCACCATCTGAGGGCGGAGGTCGCCGTCGACGACGGTCGGTGCGTCCTGGCCCGCCGCGACGAATCCCGCGGTGGTCCGCGTGGAATCCGACGACACCACGAGCGCGCAGTCTGCGGGTAGCTGGTCCAGCGGCGATGACAGCAGCACCTTGTTCCGCAACAGCACCTCGACGCCGGCGGGACCGTCCGGGGTCGCAGGATTCACCCTGGCGACCAGTCCGTACCTCCCGGCGTCGGCGGCGCCTGCGGGGGCGGTGGAGGTCAGGATCCCGCCGCGGTCGGCGAGTTCGCCGACCGCCGAACAGGGGATCTGCACGTCGAGGCTCAGCGGCGCGTAGGTGACGAGCGGTGCCTCGACGCTTCCGGTGCTGCCGTTCTGCGGCCAGCTGAGGGTTGCGCTGTCCTGCTCGACCGGAAGGAACGGGAGCGACAACGTGAGCAGCACTCCGAAGACGGAGGCGATGATCGCGAGAAGGCGGGCGGAGCGGACCGACTGACCGAGGGGAGACGACTGGGGCGGGGTCCCGATCGGCGACTCGTCCGAGTCGTCTCTGGACACTTTCGCCGATTCCAGCCTGCTGTCAGTCACGACGTCGGATAGTACCCATCCGCGACAATTGTTAGCGAAGGCAAGAACAGGTCCGGTCGGAGGACCGGCCACCCCGGCGGATCACATGTGGAAGTGCTTCAGGATCCGCGACCGGCGCTCCGCTCGGGTGAGGAGATGGTGGTGATGCCGCGGACCGCGGCGGTGCCGAACTTCGGAATGCACTTCGCGAATGATCTCGAACATGTCTCCGCCCTCCTTCTACGCGAGCCGGTAGCGCAACGGTAGGTCGGCAACAGGGTGAGCCGATTCACCCGGGGCGGGTGAACCAGGTCACCCGATCACGGGCTGCACCGACAGCTGTTTCACGCCGGTCTGCGAACAGCCGGTGGTGGGGTAGAGGAGGAATACCGACCCGGTGTCGTCGGGTGGGTACACCCGGAATCCCGCGACCGGAGTGGGGCCACACGTCTCGGCCGGATAGTTCTGCACCACCGTGGCACGCACCGCTGCGGTGGCCCGTGCGCCCGGAGCGACCGTCACCGGAGTGTCGGATCCGCCGTCCCGCTCGGCCGCGGCACCCACCTGCGGACCGTCCGGGGACGCGACGTACGAGACCCCCGGGTATCCGTGGAGGACGCAGCTGCGGGTGCCGGTGTTGGTGAAGACGAGCGGGATCTCCTGAGATCCGGCGGCCCCGCTCGCCTGTCCGAGCGTCACCTGCAGTTCGCCGATCAGGCAGCGGTCGGGATGCGGTGCGGTCGTCTCGGACGGTGCGGATCTCGTGACGGTGATGTCACGCGAGGGTTCGGCGGTCCCCGTCTCGTCCGTCGAGCCACACGCCGAGGCGGTGAGCACGGCGGCGATTCCGAGTACGCCGAGACGGGCGCGTGCCGGTGACTGCGTGCGCATCTGATCGCTCCTCCTATTGATGTGCTGCCGTAGTCGATGGTCCGCGATCGGTGGCGTCCCGGTAGGTGATTCGGGGAGATCGCATTCGCCCCTCGAGGGACGATTCCGGTCGTAGGCTGCGGGGCGCAGGGGATCCGCGACACATTCACTGAAGGCAGACCGATGAGCGAAGTTCTGGACCGGACCAAGATCTACATCGACGGATCCTGGGTCGATTCGCAGGGGACGGGCCGGATCGACGTGGTGAATCCGGCCACCGAAGACGTCATCGCGGTGGTCGCCGAGGGCACCGCCGACGACGTCGATCGCGCCGCGAAGGCCGCGCGAGCAGCCTTCCCCGCATGGTCTGCGCTCAGCGGCAAGGAACGTGGCGAGTACCTCCGGAAGGCGGCCGCCCTGATCCAGGAGCGCCTCGACGACTTCACTGCCCTGGTGTCCCGCGACATGGGCATGCCGCTGGGATTCGCGAAGCCCATCCAGATCGGCATGCCGCTCGCGAACCTCGCCGCCTTCGCCGAACTGGCCGCCACCTACGACTTCGACGCCCATGAGGTGGGCAACTCGCTGATCGTGCGCGAGCCGATCGGTGTCGTCGGGGTGATCACCCCGTGGAATTTCCCGCTCCACCAGGTGGTGCTCAAGGTCGCCGGTGCTCTGGCCGCGGGATGCACCGTGGTGCTCAAGCCGACCGAGGTGGCACCGCTCGCCACGTACGCACTCGCCGACGTCTTCGACGAAATCGGTCTGCCGGCAGGCGTGTTCAATCTCGTCAGCGGATTCGGGCCCGTCGTGGGCGAGGCGATCGCCGGCCATCCCGAGGTGGACATGGTCTCGTTCACCGGCTCCACCCGCGCGGGGAAGCGGGTCGCGGTGGTCGCGGCCGAGACGGTGAAGAAGGTGGCACTCGAGCTCGGCGGCAAGTCCGCCAACGTCATCCTCGACGACGCCGACCTGACGAAGGCTGTCACCGACGGAGTGGCCAAGTGTTTCCTCAACTCCGGTCAGACCTGCTCGGCGCTGACCCGGATGCTGGTCCCCGCGGGCAAGGTGGACGAGGCCGCCGCCATCGCGGCGCAGGTCGCGCAGAACTACTCGGTCGGCGATCCGACGGCCGCCACCTCGGTGCTGGGGCCGCTGGTGAACTCGAACCAGCTGAAGCGGGTGCGCGGCTACATCGAACAGGGCATCGCGGAAGGCGCGCACGCCGTACTCGACGGCCGGGAGACCGGCCAGGAATCCGGCTACTTCGTCGGCCCCACCGTGTTCTCCGGTGTCACCGAGGACATGACCATCGCCAAGGAGGAGATCTTCGGCCCCGTCCTGTCGATCATCGGATACCAGGACGAGGACGACGCCGTGCGGATCGCCAACGCGACGGAGTACGGCCTCGCCGCCGGCGTGTGGTCCGGTGACCAGGACCGCGCCGACCGCGTCGCGCGGCAGCTGCGCGCCGGCCAGGTCGAGGTGAACGGCGGGGCGTTCAACACCAACGCCCCGTTCGGCGGGTACAAGCAGTCGGGCATCGGCCGCGAGGCCGGCGTCCTCGGCTTCGCCGCCCGTGCGCCATTTTGGTAGTGACTGCTACCAGAAAGGCGCACGGGTGCGGAGCGCAATTGGCCTCACGCTGAACCGAATCCGTGACTCCCGACCGCCGCGGTCCTACCCTCGAACCGAGGGGTGGACAGTGGAGATGAGGAGAACGACATGGATCTCGGTCTGGGCGGCAAGCGGGCCGTCGTCACCGGCGGCAGCCGCGGAATCGGTTTCGCGATCGCGCGGAGCCTCGCGTCGGAGGGGGTCGACGTGGTGCTCGCGGCCAGGGGCGTCGAGGCGCTGGAATTGGCGGCGAAGACGCTGTCGCAGGAGTCCGGGCGCCGGGTGATCGGGGTACCCACCGACACCGGCGACGACGGTTCGGTGCGCGCCCTCGTGCAGCGGACGGTGGACGAACTCGGCGGCGTCGACATTCTCGTGAACGCCGCGGCCACACCGTGGAGTGCGGGCAAGCCGAGCGACTTCGCGTCCACCACCGACGACGTGGTGCGCGCTGAACTCGAGATCAAGGTGCTCGGCTATCTGCGGACCGCCCGCGCGGTGGCACCGCACCTCGTGGAGCAGGGGTGGGGACGGATCATCAATATCAGCGGGCTCGGTGCACGCCAGGCCAATTCCATCGCGCAGACCGTGCGGAACGTCGGTGTGTCGGCGCTGACGAAGAACCTCGCCGACGAACTCGGACCGCACGGAATCAACGTGACGGTGGTGCATCCGGGACTGACGCGGACGGAGCGACTCGTCGACCGGTTGGCCAAGCAGTCCGAGGACGAAGGTGTTCCGGTCGCCGAGTTGGAGTCGCGGCTGGCCACCAACTCGATCCACCGGTTGATCGACGCGAGCGAGGTCGCGGACGTCGTCACGTTCCTGGCGTCACCGCGCAGTGTCGGGATCACCGGCGACGCGGTGGCCGTCGGCGGTGGTGTTCCGGGCGCCGTCTACTACTGAGCGCGGGCGGGTGACAGCACGCCGTCGTGTTCGGTGACTTCGCGGGCGGCGCGCTCCCCGGACCGGATGGCCCCGTCGACCCATCCGCACATCACGGACGAACTCTCCGTGCCTGCCCAGTGAACGCGACCGCAGGGCTTGCGGAGGGCGCGGCCGAACTGGGTGAGCACTCCCGTCGGCGCATGACTGAGCATGCCGCCGCCGGAGTAGCGCTCGACGCTCCAGTTCTGCTCGATGTAGTCGACGGGGGAGGCTGCCTTATTTCCGAACCTCGCGGTCAACTCCGCGAGCACCGCCTTCCTCCGTTCCGCTTCCGGCAGCGTCCCCAGCTTGCGGGCGATCGGTCCCTCGACGATGACGCACAGAACACCGGGACGTCCCGTGTCGGTACTGGCGTCGATGGTGACGGTCGCGGGGGAGTCGGGTGCCGCCGACTGCCCCGACAGTCCGGCGGCGCGCCAGAAGGGTTCGTCGTAGAGGACGGCGATCTTCATGACCGCACCGCTCGGCATTCGCTGGTGCAGGAAGGACCGATCCATCGGCAGCAGCGGTTCGTAGACGATCTGGCTCGCGATCGCCAGGGGTACCGCGACGATCGCCCTCCGGGCCCGCACGGCCAGATCCGCGGAGCGGACGGTCACGCCGTCGCCGTCCTGCGCGATGTCCCGGACGGGTTGTGACAGGTGGAGCGCGTCGCCGATCTCGGCTGCCATCGGACGATAGACGGCACCCATTCCGCCAACCGGCCGCGCGTCCTCGGCGGCGTCCTTCACACCGAGGACGAAACTCGGACCGCCGCCGGATGCCATCTGGTACAGGACGAACAGCATCGACACCTCGGACGCCGCGGACGTGTAGCAGCCGGCGATGGCGGTCTCGAGAAGGTCGTGGGCGGGTGTGGACAGCGTGTTGTCGCCGAGCCATTTGGCGAGGCTGATCGAGTCCCACTTCGCTGCCTTCTTCGCCTCCCACGGCGCGTCGAGCGGGATCGTCTTGCACATCTCGCCGAGTTCGACGAACACGGCCCCGAGATTCGCGGCCGCCCAGGGACTCATCGTCAGGGGAATCGTGCCCTTGTACCGGTACTGCTTGCCGTCGACGACCATCATCGCCTCGCCGTCGGTGTACTGCTTGTAACTCTTGACGCCGAATTCGTCCATCAGGGCGTAGATCCGGTCCTGTCCCGGCCCGATCCACGCACCGCCCCGATCGATCCACGAACCGTCTTCGCGGACCTCGGTGAACGTTCGGCCGCCGATCCGGTCACGCGCCTCCACGAGCGCGACCGATTGTCCGGCCTGCTTCAGGCGCAGTGCCGCCGTCAGTCCGGCGAATCCGGCGCCTACGACGCAATAGTCGACCTCGATGTCTGCCATGACACATCCCCTCGCGCTGCGCGCGCGGCCCTCGTGCGGCCGTATGTAACGGGTGCGCCGCCATTGGTCCTGGGGGTGTGAATTCCTCTCTCCGGGAATGAAATCGCCGCGCACAGAACATATTCATCCTTACTCGCGGCGAGTGGTCCGGTCAAGGCCCGACCCGTGAGTACTTGTTAACCGCCCGCGGTTAACAAGTACTCACGGGTGGGGACGAGCGGGAAGACCTGCTCGGCGATGCGCTCGAGTTCCTCGTGCGCGGGGGAGCACTGGATGAGCAGCAGGGTGAGACCGGCATCCTGGTAGGCGCGGATCTTCTCGGCGACCTGTTCCGGTGTGCCGACGAGGTCGGGACGCAGTCCACGTGTGCCGACGGAGTACTCGCGCCTGGACAGCTCGACGTCGAGTTCGGAGTTCTTCACGAACTCCTCGAACGACGCATACCCGGGCGAGTGCGGATCGACGGTGGTGATGCGTTCGAGTTCGGCGCGGGCCTCGGCTTCGGTGTCGCGCACGATGATGTACGTGGACATGCCGAATTCAGCCATGTCGCGCTGGTGGATTCGCTGCGACCGTGCGTTCATGTCCGCGATCTTCGTGCGCACCTCCTCGACGGTGCCGCCGTGCAGCACGTACGAGTCGGCGAAGGTCGCGATCGATTCGCGGCCGCTCTCGCTCTCACCGCCCGCGAAGACCGGGGGGTGGATGCCGGGCTTCGGCGACAGGATCGAGTCGCGCACGCTGAAGTGCTCGCCCTGGTAGGTGAACGGGGTGTGCTCCCAGAGCCCACGGAGAACGTCGACGAATTCGGTGGCCTGCCGGTATCGGTCGTCGTGCCGGGTGAAGGCGCCGCCGTACTGCCGGGCCTCCTCCTCCCACCACGCGGCGACGACGTTGAGCGCGAACCGTGCCGCACCCGCCTCGGTTGTTCCGGCGATGTCGGTGATCGTCGCCGATTCCTTCGCGGTGACCGCCGGCAGGTGGAATCCGGGTCGTACCGCCGTCATCACCCGGAGTTGTTCGGTGACCGCCAGGATCGCCGACGACAGCGCCCACGCCTCGAGGCTGGGCGCGTCGACGCCCTTGCGGTCGTTGAGATAGAGCTCGGGCACGAGGGTGGTGTGGTATCCGAGACGATCGGCGAGCTGTGCGAGCTTCTTGACGTAGTCCCAGGTGGCGGGCATCCCTTCGTCGCCGAGGTTGCGCAGGAAGCCACCGTAGATGGGCGTCCAGTAGCCGAAGTGCATGTCATTCCTCCGTGATGGCGTCGAGCGAAGCACACAGATCGTCGACGAGGTCTTCCAGGTTTTCCAGTCCGATCGACAATCGGACGGTGCGGTAGCCGAATCCGGCGTCGCGGAGTTGCGTGTCGCCGAGATGGCTGTGCGTGGTGGTGGCGGGGTGTACTACCAGCGAACGGGCGTCGCCGATGTTGGCGACGATGGCGAACAATTGCAGCGAGTCGATGAACTTCGCCACCTTCGAGTCGTCGACGGCGAGATCGAACGAGAAGACCGAGCCGGCGCCGCGTGGCAGATACCGTTGGGCGGCAGCGTGCCACCGGTTGTCCGGCAATCCGGGGTAGTTGACCTTCGCGACCGCGGGATGACCGTCGAGGAAGTGTGCGATCGCCAGCGCCGAACCGACCTGCCGTTGCAGCCGCAGGTCCAGCGTCTCCAACCCCTGAAGCAGCTGGAACGAATTGAACGGGGACAGTGCGGGACCCAGATCGTGGACGATCTTCGTCTTCGCGTAGACCAGGTAGGCGCTGCGTTCGCGGCCGAACTCCTCCCACAGCACGAGGTCACCGATGCGCGGGTAGGGCTCGGTGAACTGGGTCCACCGCTGCGGTTCCGCGCCGAAGTCGAACGTGCCGAGGTCCACGATCACACCACCCAGCGAACTGCCGTGCCCACCGATGAACTTGGTGGCCGAGTACACGGTGATGTCGGCGCCGAAGTCCTTCGGGCGGAGCAGATACGGGGTGGCGATCGTGTTGTCGACGATCAGCGGGACCCCCGCCTGGTGCGCGATGTCGGCCACGGCCCGGACGTCGAGCACGGAGGCGACGGGGTTGCCGATCGTCTCGGCGAAGAAGGCCCGGGTATCCGGACGCGCGGCCGCACGCCAGGCGTCGAGGTCGTCCTGATCGACGAGCGTGACCTCGATCCCGAAGTCCGCGAAGGTGTCGGTGAGGAGATCGACGGTTCCCCCGTACAGCTGCCGGGCCGCGACGATGTGCTGTCCGGACTTGGCGAGCGTGAGGAGGGCGACCGCGACAGCGGACTGCCCGGAACCCGTGGCCAGGGCGGCGACTCCGTCGTCGAGATCGGCGAGGCGCTGCTCGAACACGGCCTGCGTGGGATTCCCGGTGCGGCTGTACAGGTTTCCCTTCCGGCGGAGGGAGAAGATGTCCCGTGCCTGTTCGAAGCTGCCGAAATCGTAGGCAACCGATTGGTAGATCGGGGGGATCGCGGTGTTTTGCGGCGTTCCGGGTTGATAGCCGGTGCGGACCTGCCGGGTCGCGAACCCTGTGGTCTCGGGCATCGGTGTGCCTGTCCCTTCGTCGATACTTCTGGGTGAATGGCAGAGCGGGTGAATGGCAGAGCAAAACGAATATGTTCGGAACAAAACACGAAGCGCGGCGAGAAGGCACGCGTTTTGTTCTGCTCGAGCATTAGTCTTGTTCGACCTCGCGCGTGTGGGTCAGGGTGACGCAGTCAATCCTGCGAACAATCCCCCGAATGAGGTAATCAGTGGACATCGACTGGCTGGAACCCGAAGCGACTGTGCGTGGCTCGGTGATCGTGGTCGCCGGCCGCGGTGAGCATGCTCACGTGTACCGCCGGTTCGCCCGCCGGATCGCCTTCGACGGTTACCGTGTCGCGGTGGTGGAGAACGATCCCGCGGCGACTGCTCGGGTGATCGCCGATGCGGAGACCGATCTTCCGGTCACCCTCGTCGGGTCGGACAGCGGCGCCCTGACCGCCCTCGACCTGGCCGCGACGCATCCGGCCGTGTCCGGGGTGGTGGCCGCGGGTCTTCTCGTCGCGGGCGCCGACGCCTTCACCGGAGAGTGGGACGGCGAACTCGAGATCCGTTCCGCGTGTCCCGTGCATCGGGGGGTCCTGTCGTCGGCCGACGCTCTCGAGCGGGGAACGCTCGGTGCGGAAACGCCGGTGGCCACGGCCGATTCGCTGACCCACGTGCAGGTTCCCGTCCTCGTCGTGCACGGAGGCGCCGATGTACTGAGCCCGGCAGCGGACGTCCTGGCCGTCACGTCCGCGTTGCCCGACGCCCGGGTCGTCGTCGTTCACGAGGGGCTGCACGACATCCTCAACGACGTGTCCCACCGGTCGGTCGCCGCTGAGGTCGTGCAGTTCCTCGAGCGTCTCCGCCTGCCCGGGACGCCCGACATCATCCTCCGCGAACCGGCCGGGGCACTCGCGCAGTGACCCGGACTCGCGGGGCGCGGGGGCGGTAGTGGTTGTCGATCGAAGGGGTGTGGATGTCAGCGGTGCTGGAGTCGGAGACGATTGCTCCGGAGTGGTTGCTCGAAAAGATCGACGGCCGCACCGCGGAACTGGCCGATGCCGTCGCCGACCTCATCAAGTCGGGTGAGCTCGGCCCCGGCGATCGCCTGCCGACCGTCCGCGCACTCGCGAAATCGACCGATCTCAGTGTCGGTGCGATCGTCAACGCGTGGGGCCGGTTGCAGGAACAGGGGTTCGTGCAGACCCGCCGCCGCGGCGGCACCGTTGTTCTTCCGCCGCTCGACAGCGTGCCCGAGCGTGGCATACCCGACTGGCGTGGTGTCGACCTGGCGCAGAATGCACCGGACCTGGCGCTGCAGCCCTCCCTGTCCGACGCTTTGTTGTCCAGTCTGGATGCCGAGACGCTGAATGTGTTCGGCCGCGAACTGATGACCGAGCGGTTGAGGAATGCCGTGGCTCCGGGTTGGCCGTTCGAACCGGAGGCCTGGGCCACGGCGGGCGGCGGCACCGAGGCGCTGTTGCTGGCCGTGGAGGCGGCGGCCCCACCCGGTTCGATGGTGGCCGTCGACGAGCCCCTGGGCCCGGGTGTTCTCGACACCCTCCGCGACCTGGGGTTGGATGCGGTCGGGGTCGGCGCCGACCGCGACGGCCCTCGGCCGGACGCTCTCGATGCGGCCCTGACCGCCGGCGCGGTGGCCTTCGTGTTCCAGCCCGGTGCGCCGTTCGCCGTCGACCATGCGGTCAGCGCGCGGCGCACGAGTGAACTCACCGAGGTGTTGCGGCGGCATCCGGCTGTGTGGGTCGTCGAGGACGACTCGATCGGACCGCTCGAACCGCAGCAGCCTCCCTCTCTGGGATCGGTACTGCCGCAGCGTGTCGTCCGGATCCGCAGCTACTGCAAGGCATACGGGATCGACGTGCGGACCTCCGTTCTCGGCGGGTCCCGCGAACTGATCGAGAAGGCCATGAAGGTGCGCAGCCACGGAGTCGGCTCGAACAGCCGGATCCTGCAGAACACCCTCGCCCATCTGATCGGCAGCGCCGACGCCGAGCGCGCGGTCACGGCGGCGCACGAGCGCTACGCCGCCAGACGCACGTCGCTGCTGGGGGCGCTGATCGACCGGGGCATCGAGGCTTTCGCGGGCCCGCACAGTCTGGTCGTGTGGGTGACGGTGTCGGACGAGACCGCGGCCCTCGTCGCGTTGGCGCGGCAGGGCATCTCGGTGGGGGCCGGTTCCCGCTCGTTCGTGCAGGCGCCCGCACGTCAACTCCTACGCCTGTCGGCCACCCAATTGCCCGACGACCCGGACCTGATCGGGCAACTCGCCGACGTCGTCGCGGTGGCCGTCGCGGAGTCGTCGCGCGAGTTCTTCGACTGATCGGACTTTGTTCGACAGCCCTGCGGGACATACGAAATATGTTTTGAAACATCGAGAATTTAATACTCTGCACGCGTCTGTTTGCTCCATACACTTCAACGCGGCGTGCCGAGGCAGGTGCCTGACGGCGAACGACGAAGGAGCGAGAACATGACGAGACGGCAACTGAAATTGGGAGCTGTCCTCACCCCCACGGGTGGTCCCGGGCACCCGTACACCTGGCTGGACCCGGAGATTCCCGCCGACGCGAGCGTCGACATCGACTGGTACATCCGGTACGCGCGGCTGGCCGAGCAGGCGCGGTTCGATCTCGTGTTCATCGTCGACAGCCAATTCATCACCCCCGACTCGCCCCCGCACTACCTGAACCGGCTCGAGCCGCTGACGCTGCTGTCGGCGCTCGCGGTGGCCACCGAACACATCGGGCTCGTGGGCACACTAACCACATCGTTCAACCAGCCGTTCAACCTCGCGCGACGGTTCGCGTCCCTCGATCTGATCAGCCGCGGCCGTGCCGGCTGGAACGTGGTCACCAGCGGCGACTCGGGTACCGCCGGAAACTACGGACTCGAGGAGCATTACGACTACGCCACCCGCTACGGCCGGGCCCTCGAACACGTCGAGGTCGTCAAGGCTCTGTGGGACTCCTACGAGGACGACGCGTTCCCGCGCGACCGGGAGGCCCGCCGCTTCCTCGACGCAGACAAGCTGCACACCCTCGACCACCGGGGTGAGCACTTCTCGGTGGTGGGCCCGCTCAACATCGAACGCTCGCGGCAGGGGCAGCCGGTGATCTTCCAGGCCGGCGACTCCGACCAGGGCCGCGATCTCGGAGCGCGTATCGCCGACGGGATCTTCACGCACGCGCCGAGTTTCGAGGCGGGAGTGGCATTCTACACCGACATCAAGACCCGCGCCGCGGCCTACGGGCGCGCTCCCGAGGACATTGTGATCCTGCCGGGAGTCAGCGTCACCGTGGGCGACACCGACGCCGACGCCCGCGAGATCGAACGTGCAACCCAGCTGGCGGACAACGACTTCGGAAAGTCCCTCCGGGAACTGGGCCGGCCGTTCGGCTGGCACGACTTCCGGCAGTACGACCTCGACGCGCCGTTCCCCGCCGAGGCACTGCAGCACGCCGAGCGCAGCTTCTACACGCAGGCGAAGAAGATCGCCGACCTCGCCGCCGACCGCGGGCTGACACTGCGGCAGACCGTCGAGGCGCTCAGCGCGCCGAAGACGTCGCCGTTCACGGGCAGCGCCGAGACCGTCGCGAACGAGCTGCAACGCTGGCTGGACGGCCACGCCCTCGACGGCATCAACATCCACATCGGCCACCCGGCACAGTTCCAGCGCTTCGTCGACGAGGTGCTGCCGATCCTGCGTGAGCGCGGGGCCGTCCGGGAGGACTACGAGCAGAACACGTTGCGCGGCAACCTCGGTCTGCCCTTCGCGGAGAACCGCTACACCCGCGCGCGGCGTGCGGGAGTCGACCCCGCCCCGCTGCCCGGCACCACCGCATCGCTGTCCGCGAGCGTCTGAATCACCACCCCTCTGCATGGTCAGGAGCACCCAGTGAGCAAGAAGAGCCGGCGGATCGTCGGCGCCGTAATACTCGGAGTGATCGTCGGGCTCGTTGCCACCGCGTGCGGCGGCGGCAGCAGCTCGGACGGCGCCGAGGTCAAGTGGGCGTTCAACCTCCCCACCTCCTGGGATCCGGTGACGAGCCGGACCGGAAACGACATCAACACGATCAGCCTCGCGTACGCGTCGCTGACCCGGCTCGACGCCGAGGGCAACGTCGAACCGTCACTCGCCGAGAGCTGGAAGTACAACGCCGACGGCACCGCCGTGACCTTCACCCTGCGTGACGGTCTCACCTTCTCGGACGGGACCATCCTCGACTCCCAGGCGGTGAAGGCGTTCTTCGATCGCGGCAAGACCCAGGACGATTCGTTCCTGCGCGATCAACTCGCCGGTGTCACCGAGACCACGGCCGACAGCGCCACCGACGTCACACTGCACCTGGCCGACGCCGACTACCAGATCCCGTACCTGGTCGCCGGGCGCACCGGTGCGATCGCCAGCCCGACCGCGGCCGCCGACCCGCAGAAGCTCAGTGTGTGGCCGGTCGGCGCCGGTCCCTTCCGGATCACCGATTTCGTCGCCGAGGATCACGCGTACTTCGAGAAGAACCCGAACTACTGGGACGCCGAGAACATCCACATCGACCACTTCGAACTCAGCGTCGCCCCGGACCCGGCCACACTCGTCGCCGGGGTCCAGTCCGGCTCCATCGATTTCGCGACGCTGCCGGCCCTGCAGTCCAAGGAAGCCGAGGCCGCGGGTCTCGATGTCACCGTGAAGCCGTCGCTGGCCGCGAACGACGTGTCCATCAACCTGAACAAGGCCCCGTTCGACAATCCGAAGGTCGTCGAGGCGTTCCGTTACGCATTCGACCGCCAGGCGTTCGTCGACGTCATCACGAACGGGTTGGGCAGCACGACGAGCCAGCCCTTCCCGGAGGGATACCTCGCGTTCAACCCGGAGATCGAGAAGCTCTGGAACTACGATCCGGACAAGGCATCTCGTCTCCTCACCGAGGCGGGCTTCGGTCCCGGACAGTTGTCGATCGAGATCACCGCGCAGTCGGCGGCCACCAACCGGGCGGAGCTCGTGCAGTCGCAGCTGAAGAAGATCGGCGTCGAGTCCACCATCAAGGTGGTGCCGCCGGGATCGTCGACGTGGCAGAGCGAGGTCTACATCGCGAAGAACCCGCAGCTGGCGACGGACGGCACCATCGGGCGTGAATCCCCGGTGCAGAATCTGCTCGCCGTCTACGGTCCGGAAGGCATCATGAACCTCAGCGGCCCGCACGCGTCGCCGGAGTTCACCGCCGCGCTCGACGCCGTGCGTCGCACGCCCCTCGAGGACCCGGAGTACAAGCCGCGGCTGTGGCAGGCCGTCAAGGTCGGCGTCGAGCAGTCGCCGACGAATTACATCTTCAGCAATCCGTGGATCATCGTGTCCAACCCGGACCTGAAGAACCTGAACATCCTGCCGTCCCAGGTGCGGTGGGAAGGCGTCACGGTCTCGTGACCACCGCCGACGTCCAGGCCGCAGGCACCGGGAGAACATTCGCTCTCCCGGTGCCTGCGGGCGCGCTCGGCACGGCGCTGCGGGTCGTGCTGAGTACCGTGCTGATCGTGGTCCCGGTCTTCCTGTTCTCCACCCTGATCACCTTCCTGCTCGGCGCGGCCAGCGGGCTGAATCCGGCCGCCGGGATCGCCGGCGACGCCGCGACGCCGGAGACGATCGCCCGCATCAACGCCGAATTCGGGCTGGACAAGCCGGTCTGGCAGCAGTACGTCGACTGGATGTCGAGCATGCTGAGCGGCGACCTCGGGGTCTCGTGGTTCAGCAAGATCCCGGTCAGCGAGTTGATCGGCGAGCGGCTGGCCGTCAGTGCCTCGATCGCGGGTGTGGCTCTGGTCATCGGACTCGTCCTCGGTGTCGGACTCGGTGTGCTCGCCGCCGTCTACAAGGGCAGCCTGATCGACCGGCTGATCACCGCCTACACGTCGGTGGCCTCGACGCTGCCGCCGTTCGTCATCTCGATCGGACTGATTCTCGTCCTCAGCGTCGGGTTGCACTGGCTGCCGTCGGCCGGGTACGTCCCGCCGGACGAGGACTTCGGCCGCTGGCTGTCGCTGATCATCATGCCCGCGATCGCGTTGAGCATGGACGTCGTCGCCGACATCGCGCGACAACTCCGCACCGGATTGGTCGCGGAGCTGGACCAGAACTACGTCACCGGCGCGGTGGTCCGGGGTATCGGTCCGTCCCGGATCCTGTTCGTGCACACACTGCGCAACGGCAGCGGTCCCGCGCTGTCCATCCTGGGTATGAAGATCCCCACGCTCATCGGCGGCGCCGTCGTGATGGAGACCATGTTCTCCATGCCCGGCTTCGGTCGCCTCGCCGCCGACTCCGCGCTGCGCGGAGACGTTCCCATCGTCCAGGGAACGCTCGTCGTGGCGATCGTGTTCGTGCTGTTCTGCAACATCGTCGTCAACGTCGCCCAGAGCGTCTTGCAGCCGGCAACCAAGCGGAGAGACTGAAAATCCCATGCTCACAGCAATCCTGCGCTACCACTCCGCTCGCGCCGCGGTGGTCGTCCTCGGGCTGATCGTGGTGCTCGCGGTGTTCGGGCCCGCCCTCGCGCCGTTCGACCCGCTCGAGCAGGACACGTCGGCGATCCTGCAGGGCCCGAGTGGAACTCACTGGCTCGGGACGGACAACGTCGGACGGGACGTGTTCAGCCGGCTGCTGGCGGGTTCGACCGTGTCGGTGCTGTCCGCACTGCAGTGCGTGGTGGTCGGATTCCTCCTCGGCGTGATCCCGGGCTTCCTGTCGGTGTACCTCGGGCGCGGCGTGGAATGGTTCACCCTCCGGTTGATGGATGCGCTCATCACGCTGCCGTTCCTCGTGTTCGCCGTCGCGATGACCGCGCTGCTCGGAAACGGGCTCGCGCAGGCGATGTTCGCGGTCGGCATCCTCATCGCACCCGCGTTCTACCGGGTCACCCGTGCCGCGGCGCTGACGGTGGCGAACTCCCAGTACGTCGAGGCCGCCGAACTGATGGGGGCCGACACGTCCTGGATCATCCGTCGCCACGCGGTGCGTAAGGTGCTGCCGGCGGTGGGGGTGACGTTCGCGGCGATGACCGGAGCCAGCCTCGTCATCGTGTCTTCGCTGACGTTCCTCGGGATCGGGGTCGTTCCGCCGGACCCGACCTGGGGCGGACTCCTCGCCAGCGGATTGCAGTACCTCTACCAGGTTCCGTTCGGCCCGGTCGTGCCCGCCCTGTTGATCGTGGCCACCGTCTGGGCACTCAACGCCATCGCCGACGCGCTGCGGGATGCGACCGGCCGACCCCAACCACGCGCCCGCAGGAAACAGGAGGTCACCTCGGATGTCCACTGACACATTGGCTGCCCCGTCGGCACCCGCAACCACGCGTCCCGAGACGCAGGTGCTCACCGTGAGCGATCTGCGCATCGCACTCGACGACGGAACCGAACTGGTCCACGGCGTCGACTTCTCCCTCGCGCGCGGCGAAGCCCTCGGGATCGTCGGCGAATCGGGCAGCGGTAAGTCGCTGACCTGCCGGGCCATCCTCGGAATCCTGCCCGGCGGAATCGGCGTCACCGCAGGCTCGATCGATTTCGACGGCATCGAACTCACCGACCTCGGTCGCACACACTGGCGGCCGCTGCGGGGTACCCGCATCTCGGCGGTGTTCCAGGACCCGGCGTCCTATCTGAACCCGTCCATCCGGGTCGGTGAACAACTGGCCGAGGCACTCCGGTCGACCCTCGGGCTGTCCCGCGCGGACGCCCGGCGTCGCGGCGTCGAACTGTTCCGGAAAATGGGGCTGAATGACGCCGACACCGTGTACCGCCAATACCCGCACGAACTGTCCGGCGGAATGCTCCAGCGGGTGCTCATCGCGATCGCGGTGTCCGCGGAACCGGAACTCCTCATCGCGGACGAGGCGACCACCGCCCTGGACGTCACCGTTCAGGCCGAGGTGCTCGACCTCCTCGAGGACCTGCGTGACGAACTGGGCCTCGCCCTCGTCCTCGTCTCGCACGACCTCGCCGTGGTGGCTCAGGTCTGCGACAGCGTGATCGTGATGCGGGACGGCGCCGTCGTCGAGTCCGGGCGTGCGGAGGACCTGCTCACCGCGCCCCGGCACGAGTACACCCGCCAACTCGTCGAGAACCATCGGGAGTACGGGCTCGAGTCGGTCACCGGAAAGGAGGCGGCTCGTGTCTGAGTCGTTGCTGCGCATGACCGGCGTCCGGGTGGAGCGCGGGGTCCGTGGGGCCCGCAAGCAGATCCTGCACGGTGTCGACCTGACCATCGATGCCGGTGAGAAGGTGGGACTCATCGGTGAAAGCGGCTCCGGGAAAACGACACTGGCCCGCACGATTCTCGGTCTGATCACTCCCACGTCCGGAACGATCGAGATCCGCGGGCAGCGCGTCGACGACCTGTCCACGGCGGACCGCAGGGCGCACCGCCGCACGGGGACCGTGCAATACGTGTTCCAGGATCCGCTGCTGAGCCTCGATCCGGACATTCCGGTGGGCGAGTCGATCGCCGAGGGACTGCTCGTGCGGGGCGGACTCGACCGGGGCGTCGTGCAGTCGCGGGTGGCAGCGGTACTGAGCAGTGTCGGACTCGACGCCGACATCGCGGCGCGGATTCCCGCCGACCTGTCGGGTGGGCAGCGCCAGCGGATCGCGATCGCGAGGGCCCTCGTCCTCGATCCGGCGCTGCTGCTGCTCGACGAACCGGTCAGCGCCCTCGACTCGGTCAACCGCATCCAGATCCTGAAGCTGCTCACCGAACTCGGGCACTCGCGGCAACTCGCTCAGCTGTTCATCTCACACGACCTGGGGGCGGTCGCGGCGCTGGTCGACCGGATCGTCGTGCTGTACCGCGGCAACATCGTCGAGGACGGGCCCACCCATCAGGTGATCTCCGATCCCCAGCATCCGTACACGGCGCTCCTCGTCGGTTCGGCTCCCACCTTGAGCGGCGGCGCGGTGACGCGGGAACGTCGCCGCGAACTGAGGCTCCGCCTCCCGTGAGTACTTGTTAACCGCCCGCGGTTAACAAGTACTCACGGGTCAGCGGCGCAGTGCCTTTCGCGCCAGCCAGTTGCCGAAGAACTGGGAGGCCTGGACGAGCAGGATGATGACGAGGGTGGCGACGAGGGTCACCTGCCAGTTGAATCGCTGGTAGCCGTAGACGATGGCGAAGTCGCCGAGTCCGCCGCCGCCGATCGTCCCCGCCATCGCGGACATGTCGACGATGCCGATGAGGACGAATGTGTAACCGAGAATCAACGGGCCCAGGGCTTCCGGGATCAGCAGGGTGACGATGATCCGCAGGGGTCCCGCGCCCATCGCGCGGGCAGCCTCGATCACGCCGGGGTCGACGGTCACCAGATTCTGTTCCACGATGCGTGCGATGGCGAACGACGACGCGACGATCATCACGAAGATCGCGGCCTCGGTTCCGATGGTCCGGCCCACCACGGCGAGGGTCACTGGCCCCAGTGCGGCGAGCAGGATGATGAACGGAATCGGCCGGACGATGTTCACCAGGATGTTCAGCACCGTGTAGGCGGCCGTGTTCTGGAGAATCCCGCCCTTCCGCGTGGCATACAGCAGCGTGCCCACCACGAGCCCGATCAGTCCACCGACCACCAGGGTGATCACCACCATGTAGATGGTGGTGCCGATGGATTCGAACAGTACGGGGCGCAGCTTGTCCCAGTTCGTGGTCATGCCTGTACTTCCTCGACGTCGGTGACGGTCCGCAACCGGCGGATCACGTCGTCGACGCCGTCGTCGGGACCGACGAGTTCGAGCGTGAGACTGCCGAACGAGCGGTCCTGCAGGGTGGTGATGCCGCCGTAGACGATCTCGAACCGGACGCCGTGCCCGCCCGCGTCGGAGAGGACGTCGCCGATCCGGCTGCCGTCCCGCACGTCGGCGGTGACGATCCGGCCACCGAAACGCGACCGCAGCCGTTCCAGGTCGGCGGGCTCCGGGCGGTTACGCAGGATCGTGCTCACGAAGCTCTTCGACGCCGGCGCCTGGGGTTCGGAGAAGACGTCGAACACCGTGCCGAGTTCCACGACGCGACCCTCCGCCAGCACGGCGACACGATCCGCGACGGCCCGGACGACGTCCATCTCGTGCGTGATCACCACGATCGTGACCCCGAGTTCCCGGTTCACCTTGCGGAGCAGGCGGAGTACGTCCTGTGTGGTTTCCGGGTCCAGGGCGCTGGTGGACTCGTCGGCGAGCAGCAGGTCCGGCGACGTCGCGAGCGCGCGGGCGATCCCGACGCGCTGCTTCTGTCCGCCGGACAGCTGGTCGGGGTAGGCCCGTGCCTTGTCGGAGAGGCCCACGAACTCGAGGAGTTCGGCGACGCGTTCGCGGCGCTTCTGTCGCGGCCAGCCGGCCACGACGAGGGGGTAGGCCACGTTCCCGGCGACGGTCCGCGAGCGGAACAGGTTGAACTGCTGGAAGATCATCCCGATCTTCGCGCGCACGTGCCGGAGTTTCGATTCCGACAGTGCGGTGATGTCGACGTCGTCGACGACGACACGCCCACTGGTCGGGCGTTCCAGGCCGTTGATCAGCCGAACCAGCGTGCTCTTCCCGGCGCCCGAGTAGCCGATGACCCCGAAGATCTCACCCCTCTCGATGGTGAGATCCACGGCGTCGACAGCGGTGAGGGTCTTCTTTCCCGACTGGAAGGTTTTCGTGACGGATTCGAATCGGACGATCGGTGTCATCTACTTGGCCGAACGGATTCCCTCTTCGACCCGCGACAGGATTTGCTGCAGTTGGGCACCGTCGCGTTCCACCTCGACCGACGTTCCCTTCGACTCCTCGCGCACGGCGGCCTGGATCTCGGGGTCGTGCCAGATCTTCACGAGTTCGAGGTACGTCGCGTTGTCCTTGTCCTCGGCGCGGGTGACGAACGTGTTGATGTACGGCTCGGCGGCGGGGCTGGACGGGTCGTCCTTGTAGAGAGCCGATTGGGGGTCGATGCCCGAACGCTCGAGGAACGTGTTGTTGACGATCGCGCCGTCGACGGATGCGAGCGACAGCGCCGTCTGGGCGGCGTCGACCGGGGTTACCTTCACCTTGGACGCAGCCGTGTCGATGTCGGCGGGCGTGGGGGACGGGTTGTCGCCGGTCAGCGTGAGCAGGCCGGCGCCCTTCAGCACGAACAGGGCACGAGCCTGGTTGCTGGGGTCGTTGGGGATCGCGATCTCGCCGCCCTGCGGAATGTCGGCGAGGCTCCGGTGCTTCTGCGAGTACAGGCCGAGCGGCACGATCTGGGTGGCGCCGATCGGGGTGAGGTCGTCGTCCGCGCCGGTGTTGTACTCGCCGAGGAACTGCAGATGCTGGAAGAGATTGGCGTCGATCTGCCCCTGCGACAGGGCGACGTTCGGCTGCGAGTAGTCGGAGAAGTTCACGACGTCGAGCGTGATACCCGCGTCCTTCGCCTTGTCCTCGAAGATCTCCCACGAGCGGTCGCTGGCCTCGGTGGTTCCGATCCGGACCGTGTCGCCGTCGGCGCTGCCGGATCCACCGGAGCACGCTGTCAGTGCCGCCAGGAGTGGCACGGCGGCAAGGGCGAGAGAACGGCTGAACTTCACGGAAAATCCCCACGATCGATCGGATGACCACGGAGTGTGGCCACGGGCAAGGTAGCGCCTCCGCGTGCCTCGCGGAATGGTTCGGATCGCCGTGATTCGAAGGGGAGTGTCCCGACTTCCGTTCCTGCCCTGCGGTATTCGACCGGACCGGCTGCGTGCTCTAGGGTGGCAGGGTAGACACGCGAGAGGTGATGTAGCGATGAAGGTAACGGTAGTGGCGGGCAATCCCAAGCCCGGTTCGCGGACGTTGGATGCAGCCGGTCTGGTCGCGACCGCGGTCACGGGTGCCGCCGCGGATTCCACGGTCGACGTGATCGAACTCGGGGCGGGTCTGCTCGGGTGGGGTGACGACAAGGTCGCGGCGGCCGTGGAGACGGTGGCGTCGTCGGACCTCGTCGTGTTCGCCAGCCCGACGTTCAAGGCGTCGTACACGGGCGTGCTGAAGCTGTTCCTGGACCAGTTCGCGACCGGAGACGGCCTGAAGGACGTCGTGGTCGTGCCGCTGATGCTCGGGGCCGGGCCCGCGCACGCCATGGCGCCGGACCTGCT
The DNA here is from genome assembly GCF_048381435.1 of Rhodococcus mengyinensis. NCBI lineage: Bacteria > Bacillati > Actinomycetota > Actinomycetes > Mycobacteriales > Nocardiaceae > Rhodococcus > Rhodococcus mengyinensis. The sequence goes on from NZ_JBLWIT010000056.1 coordinate 27,879, forward strand.
GCTCAAGCCGGTGCTCGTCGAACTCGGCGCGACGGCCCCCGCTCCCGGCCTGTACCTCATCGACACCACCTACACGACCGACACGCGCATCGCCGACTACGCCGAGCGGTGGGGTTCGATCCTGACCGCGGCGGCCCGGACCCGGACGGAACTCTCATGACGCAGGCAGACGGCACACTGGACAAGACTTCGCTCCGGGAGGCGTTCGGACATTTCCCGAGCGGCGTCGTCGCCGTCTGCGCCGAAGTGGACGGTGAGCGCGTCGGGATGGCGGCGAGCACGTTCGTGCCCGTGTCGCTGGAGCCGCCGCTGGTCGCGTTCTGCGTGCAGAACACGTCCACCACATGGCCGAAACTCGCGGACCTCGCCCACATCGGGATCAGCGTGCTCGGTGAGGCGCACGACGCCGCCGCCCGTGTGCTCGCCGCGAAGACCGGCGACCGGTTCGCGGGCCTCGACACCGAAACCACCGACGGCGGTGCGCTGTTCATCGACGGAGCATCGGTGTGGTTGGACACCACCGTCACCCAGCAGGTGCCCGCGGGGGATCACGCGATCGTGGTCCTGCGGATCAACGAGCTCAGGGTGCAGTCGGAGATCGAGCCGATCGTGTTCCACCGCAGCCGGTTCCGCTGGTTGCGCACCGTCGCGTCCTGACACGGGGTGAGATGACCACGGAACTGACGGCGCCGGCCGATACGGACGTTCATCCCCTGGACGACGCCATCCGTGAATCCCTTCGCGGGGCGCACGCGCATTTCGCCACATGGTCGGGCCGGGTGGCGCGGTACCACCCGGACGTCGCGCCGCACGTGGGCCACCCGGCGACGCTGGGCGACGAGGATTGGGCGGATCTCGCGGCACTGCTCGGGTCGTCGTCGACGGCCGCGCTGCGCGGATTCGGGCACACCCCGCCGCAGGGCTGGGAGGTCGTGGACTCCTTCGGCCTGGTCCAGATGGACGGCACCGCGCTGGACGTCGCACCGGACCCCGACGCCGAGGTGCTCGGCGCGGCGGACGTCCCCGAGATCCTGGACCTGATCGGCCGCACCCGGCCCGGACCGTATCTTCCGCGGACCGTCGAGATGGGGACGTATCTCGGTTTTCGTGTCGACGGTGAACTGGTGGCCATGGCGGGCGAGCGGTTGCATCCGCCCGGGTGGACGGAGATCAGCGCGGTCTGCACCGATGAGCGTTTCCGGGGCCGCGGATTCGGTGCCCGGCTCGTGCGCGCCGTGGGAGCAGGTATCCGCGCTCGCGGGGAAAGACCGTTCCTGCACGCCGCGCAGTCGAACACGACGGCGATCCGCCTGTACGAAAGTCTCGGCTTCACCCTCCGCCAGCAGTCCGCGCTCACCGTCGTCCGGACGCCGGCGTAGGCCGATCCGGCGCCCGCCGTGACACCGGTCAGGCAAAATCGCAGGTATGAAGTACGTGCTACTGATCTGCGACGATGAGTCGGTATCGCCGACGAACGAGGAGCTCGCGGCGGATCCGGTGCATCAGGCTCCCAACTGTTGACGGAATATCTAATACTTCCTCATTCGTCCTGCTGTCATCGGATCGTGCGCATCGGCGAGGCGGCGGTATACCTGAACATGTCGGTGGGGGTCCGGAAGGCCGCGTCGGGGGTCCGGTTACCGTCTCGGCGGACGGGTTCTGTTCAGCGAGTTGTCGATTGGGAGGATCTCGACGTGTACCTGGTCGGCCTGCACCGGAGAGTGTTCGGGCCGACAGGGCGGAAGCGTTGTACTGCCAGGTGTCCGGCTCGACCGGGCAGGAATCCTCGCGCGCCAATCAGGAGAAGATGCTGCGTGTGAGTGCCACCGGCACCGTGTACCGGGTCTACACCGATCGTGGTTCAGGTCTGAGGGAGACCCGGCCGGGACTGAATCGGATGCTCGACGACGCAGCCAGGGTCATTTCACGGTGCTGCGAGTGGTGTGGCGGGATCAGTTGGCTCGGTTTGCCGGTGGCGTGGATCGAGCGTTACCTGTCGGTGGTCGGCGTTAAGGTCGAGGCCCGGCGTGAATATGAGGACACGTCGCTGGTAGAGGAGCTGTTGGATGACTTCATGGCAGTGCTCGCTTCGTTTTCCGGCCGCTTCACCGATTGTGGTCGAAGCGGAGTCAACGTCGGCTTCTTCGGCGATGCGCCGGCACGGTGGGAGAGGGGCTAGCTGATGGCCGATGCCGGATTCACTGCGCTGCGGCAGTTCTCGTTCACCACCCGCCCCTACCTGGCTGTCGATGACGCGACCGGTGCGCCGATCGGGCTCGACGACGTCGACGTTCGTGTCGGGTGGATGCTCGGCCTGATCTCGGGCGCCGAAGCGCACCTGCTGTCGCGGCTGTGGCAACCGGCCACCTTCGATGTTCTCGCTACCGGTCGTGACAGCCACGGCCGGAAACTCCCGAGGCACGGGCATGTCGCGGCTGCGCGTCTCGGCTGGACCCCGCATTACCCGGACGGTGTCTACGTTCCGTCGCGTGTCACGCGGGTGGTGACCGCGCAGGCGGTAGGCACTTTGCGGGCTCTGTCATACCGGGATACCGCGATCACGGCACTGTCGGCCCGGTTCGACCCGGCCACCGGCCGCCTCGCCGCACCCACGACGGCCGCGGAGTACGTCCCGCCCGGATTCGCCCGAGGCGTGGTGCGGCAGCTCACCGCGCGCTCACACCGCACCGCCGGCCCGGCAGAGGAGCGCCTGCGGATCACCGACGTGCAAGCGCCACCCCAGACCTCGGCGATGGCTCGGCTTTCCGCAGCGGATCGACAACTCGCACACCTCACCGTCACCGACGCCGTCATGACGTTGACCGTCACACTGCCCACCACCCCCGCCCCGGAAGGACGCGCCCAGTGGCGACGAGTCCGGATGACCACCGCGATCCCACCGCACCTGCACCGGCGGCCGATCACCGAGTGGCATCTACCGACCCTGGTCCTCGACCACCGAGGTCTGCTGTTGCGGTGCGCCGCCACCGACACGGTCCCCGCCGCCGATCTGACATCGGGAACGACCGCAGTGGGCGTGGACTGGTCCCCGTCCACACTCGGTGCCGCCGCCATCGTGGCAGAGGAACCGGCCGGGTTGTCGTCGGATTACCGGGGCTGGACCTACGACGACCGAGGCCTCGGGATCAAGCTGGCCCGCCTACAGACCGAAGGTCAACTGCTGCACCGCAAAGCTGCTCGCTTGACCCAGCTGGCCGCGACCGCACCCCCCGAGGTCCGAGCACAACTCGACGCGAAGATCGCCGTCCTCGACGGGCACCGAACCGCTGTCGGCGTCAAACGGGGAAAGATCAACCGGGAACTGGCGTTTCACTTCGGCCGCCAGGTCACCGACTACGCCGCCGCGGCGGGGGCGACGGTGATCGCGGTGGAAGACCTCACCACCCTCGAAACCCGCGGGCACGGGCGCGTGAACAACAATCGGGCAGCGCAATCAGCCCGCCGCAAAGCCGTCGACGCTCTCACCCACACCGCCGCCGGTGTCGGTGTGGCGGTGGTGTCCGTGCCCGCACGCGGATCCTCGGCGTTGTGTCCGGGCTGCGACGAACCGCTCACGCGGCCGGGTGGTTACCACCGGGCATGGTGTGTGCGGTGCACAGTCGGCGGAAATCGTGACCATGTGGCGGCCGTGAACCTGGCCAAACGGGCATTGCTGGGGCGCGGACAAGTCATTCGGAAGCGCGGGGAGAATCCGCAGATCCGGGTGATCGAGCATGCGCCGGTGCGCCGATGCCGCGACAAAATGTGTCCCACTCCGAGCCGGCCGCGGCATCGCCGTGTCCGTCGTAGTGCTCCCGCCGCGACACCGCCGGTGGGGGTGAATCAGATAAAGATTGTTCCTGCGCCATAAGCGTCGGTGTGGGACACGGTAGAACCCGCAACACCGCAGCGAGTTACGGGTAGCCGTGAAGTACATCCATCTCCCACGCCAGCCACGTCAGTGGTAGGAAGTATGAGATCTATGTAGACGCTTGGTGGGAGGATCTGCCCGACCTCCGGGAATTACCCGGCGATCAGCTCCCGCCAGAGCGCCTCGTCGAACTTGCCGCCCTTGCCGGGCGTCAGTCCGGCCGCCAACGCGGGTGCCAGGTATTCCGGATGGTCTTGCGGTCGATTCCCAGGGCCGTCGAGATCTGCAGCTAGGACCGGCCGGCATGTCAGTGCCGGAACAACTCCATCAGATCGGTCATCGTCCACGTTCTCCTTGCCACCGTCAGGCCCCTTCCCGGGCCCGTTGTCGGTGGCCCAGTCAGGAGCGAACCTGCAGCAGCGCCGGAACCCCGGCCGACACGCCCCGAGGGTGGGGAATTACGTGACGGACAAACCCCTAAACCTGGGGAATTACATGACCGCTTACAGTCACCGCGCCCGACGCGGCGAGCACGGACTGGCCGCAGATCGCGATCCTGGACCCCGCCACCGGTCTGGTCGGCCCGCACGGGCCGGTCCCGCTGCTGGACGTGTTCGAGGGCCGCAGCCAGTTGATCGCGTACTTCCACATGTGGCACGCCGGCCACCCCGCGGCCGAACAATGTGAGGGCTGCACATTCTTCAACGGCCAGGTGCGCGAGCTGTCGTACCTGCACTCGCGCGACGTCACGTACGCCACGCTGTGCCAGGGACCGTACGACGTGAGCGTCCGCTACCGCGACTTCATGGGTTGGGACGTGCCATGGTATTCCGCGCAGGATGCGGCGGATGCCCTGCTCGGCGATCGCCCACGGTCCCCGGCGCCTCTGGTCTGTTATCTGCGACAGGATGACAGGGTGTTCGAGACGTTCTGGACCACCGGCCGCGGTCTGGAACCGATGGCTCCGACGTACGGGTTGCTCGACATGACCGCGTACGGCCGTCAGGAAACGTGGGAGGATTCGCCGAGCGGTTGGCCCCAGCATTGGGAGCCCGGCACGGGGGACATCATGCGCACCGACGGACGGCCCACCGCGCAATGGTCCCGCCTCGAATCCGGACGCTCCGACGACGTCGGCGCCACCGGGCGCTGACGCCACTGATCACAGTGCGGATGCGGCGACGTGTTCCCGGCGCGTGAGCACGAGCGCCGCGCCGTCGGTGATCGCGATGGTGTGTTCGCTGTGCGAGGTGCGCGATCCATCGGCCGAGCGGATGGTCCACCCGTCGGGGTCGTAGACGATTTTGTCCGTGCCGGCGGCGAACCACGGTTCGAGGGCGAGGGTCAGTCCCGGGCGCAGTGTGAGTCCCCGGCCCGCACGTCCCGTGTTCGATACGTGCGGATCTTCGTGCATGGTTCGTCCGAGCCCGTGACCACCGAACTCGGTGTTGACCGGGTACCCGTACTCGGCGGCGACCGCGCCGATCGCGGCAGAGATATCGCCCAGCCGGTTGCCGGGTACGGCGGCGGCGATGCCGGCTGTCAGGGCCTTCTCGGTGGCCGCGATGAGGCGCTCGTCCTCGGGTCGTGGATCACCGACGATGATGCTGCGGGCACAGTCGGCGACCCACCCGTCGATGGACACTGCGATGTCCATGCTCAGCAGGTCTCCGTTCTGCAGCACGTAGTCGTGCGGCAGGCCGTGGAGTACGGCGTCGTTGACCGACAGGCAGATGACGTTGCGGAACGGCCCGCGCCCGAATGACGGCGCGTAGTCCCAGTAGCACGACGTGGCGCCGCGCTGGGCGATCAGCTGGCGGGCGCGTTCTTCGAGCTCGAGCAGATTCACACCCGGGCCCGCGCGGTGTTCGAGATCGTCGAGCAACTCGGCGATGAACGTGCCGGTGACGTCCATCGCAGCGATCTCCTGTGGTGTTTTCAGTTCCAGCACCAATTACTCCTCCTGATAGGCCAAAATCGGTATTAAAATACCACCCTAGACGATGTATAGGTATTTTCATACCGCTGCGGAGTTAGACTGCTCGCATGGTGCGTCTTCCTTTGACTCCGGAACAGCTGGCCGCAGGTAAGCGCCTCGGTCTTCAGCTACGGCAGGCGCGCGGGGATCGCACCCTCGCCGAGGTTGCGCAGGAGGCGGGGATCTCCCCGGAGACTCTGCGCAAGATCGAGACCGGGCGGATGGCGACACCCGCATTCACGACTGTCGCGGCCCTCGCCCGGGTGCTTCCCCTGTCGCTCGACGAGCTTGCCGACATCTGCCTTGCCCGTACCGGCCTCCGGCAAACCGGGTAGCAATTCTCCAGCCCGAGAAGGGATCTCACCGGGTGTGCTGCCGGAGTGCGGTGATGGCGCCGTGCGGCCTGTGGCCGCTCCCCGTTCGTGTATGGGTCTCGATCACCTCGAAGCCGGCCGTGACCAACTCCTGGCCGAGTTCCGCCACGGGCCACCGATAGGCAGTGGTCACGGCATGGTCGAAGGTCTCTACGGTTGCTCCTTCGAAGAAGCCCACCAACAACCCGCCGCCCGGCCGAATCACGCGCGCGAACTCGGCGAGCGGAGTCCGGATGTCCTGCGGACTGTGGTGAATGAGCGAGTACCACGACAGCACACCACCGAGTGATTCGTTCGCGGCGTCCACTGTCTCGAAGCCGCCGATGTCGAAGGAGAGGTGGGGATACTGCAGGCGAGCTCGTTCGACGAACTCGGGAACCAGATCGATCCCGCTCGCCGCCAGTCCGCACTCGGCCAAGAAATCCGTCCACTGCCCCGGACCACACCCGGCGTCGACTACCGGACCTGTCAGGGTGGCGGCCCAGCTGCGCACCAGGGCCCGATCGGAGGGGTGTGTCGAACTCACGGAGCCGAAGAGGTCCGTGTACTCCTGGGATCTGGCCGAGTAGGACTCTCGTATCGTGTCGCATGGTGCGGCGCTCGTGTTCTCCATGCCGTCGATCATTGCGGAAAGTCGAGCGCCATCCCTGGAACGTTGCGGCCGGGATGGCGAAGATCAGGGCTGAAGGACGTACTTCCCGCGTACGCCGCCCCGCGCGACCGCGCGGTGGGCGTCGGCCACCCGATCGAGCGGTACGACGGCGTGCACCCGCGCCGTCAGGTGGCCGCTCGCAGTGGAGTCGAGGAGCTGCGCGAGCCGGGCACCGTCGGGCTGCGCCACCAGCACCCGGACGGTGACTCCGCGTTCCTCTGCCGGTGCCGCGCCAGGCTGCACGCCGACGAAGAGGCCGCCGTCGCGAACCAGTGTGAGGCCCTGTTCCTGGAGTGCGGCGCAGTCGGCTACCGCGTCCCAAGCGCGCGCCGCCTGCGTGGTGAAGTCGGCGCCGAGGCCCCGGACGAGTCTCTCGTCTTCGGCGCGGGCGAGTCCGGTGACCCGCCAGTCGCGGTCCTGGGCGAGTGTCACGACGTACGCCCCGACCGCCCCAGCGGCCCCGGTCACCAGCAGGCTCCGGCCTCCACCGTCACCGAGCAGGTCGACCAGCTGGTCTCCAGCCAGGCCGTTGAGCGGAACCGTTGCGGCGGTGGTCAGGTCGAGGCCGTCCGGCACCGGAGCGGTGTCGCTCGCCGGGACGGTCAGCTGCTCGGCGTACGTGCCGAAGTCGCGGTCGAACCCGGCGACCAGCCCCGCGACGCGGCTGCCGACAGGGATGTCGACGTCCGGACCAGCCGCGGTGACGGTACCGGCGAAGTCCCAGCCCAGGCCGGTGTGGTCGGGTTGGGCGATCAGCCCGAGCCGGTGGAACACCCCGGCGGCGAGCGCCAGGTCGACGGGGTTGACCGCGGCCCCGGCGATCTCGACCCGGACCTGGCCCGGCCCGGGCTCGACGACGGGTACGTCGATGATCTCGATGGAGTCGGGACCGCCCGGGGTGCGGACGACGGCGGTGCGGAAGGTGGTGGACATGTTGCCTCCTGTGGACCGGGATTTGTGCTGCAACTCCACGATGGAGGGGTTACTCTCCAATGGGAAGTACGCACTTCAGGGTGCGTAGGTCACCGCACGGGAAGGAGCGGTCGATGCCGACAACGACGGCGGCCCAGGAGCGGGCGCAGGCGAAGGTGGAGTACGAGGCGTTCCTGGCGACCTGCCCCAGCCGCCAGCTCCTCGACCGGATCTCCGACAAGTGGGTGACGCTGGTCCTGGCCGCGCTGGGCAGCGACGGCCCACACCCGGGCGAAGACTGCGTCGGCGAGTCGCGGCGGATGCGCTACTCGGAGCTGTCTCGCCGGCTGGCCGGAGTCAGCCAGAAGATGCTCACCCAGACGCTGCGCTCCCTCGAACGCGACGGCCTGCTCACCCGCACGGTGACGCCGACCGTGCCTGTCACGGTCACCTACGAGCTGACCGACCTCGGACTCTCGCTCCACTCCGTCATCCGGGGGATCAAGGCGTGGGCGGAGGCGCACATGGACGAGGTGCTTGCCAACAGAAACTCGTACGACACCCGCGTCGGCTAGCGTGCTGAACCTAACCACTCACAGGGAGCGGAGCACCCTCGAAGCGTTCGCGGAGGGTGGATTCGGCGTACTCGTGCCGGAAGATCCCCTTCGCGCGGAGGATCGGCACGACGTGATCGACGAAATCGGTGAGCCCGGAGGGGAATCCGTCCGGCATCAGGTTGAATCCGTCCGCCGCGCCCGCCAGGAACCATTCGTCGATGGTGTCGGCGATCTGTTCGGGTGAGCCGACGACCAGCCGGTGGCCGAAGCCGCCCGCCTTGCGAAGCAGTTCGGTCACCGAGTACCGGCTCTCGAGTGCCAGCCGCACGACGGCCTCCCGGAACCCGAGCGAGCCGGAGAACGACGGATCGACCGGGGCGAGAAGCAACTCCTCCGGGATCGGCCGGTCCGGGTCGAGCGAGCTCAGGTCGACGCCGAGCATGCCGCCGAGCCGTTCGGCGGAGAAACCGTCGGCGGCCTTGGATTCCCAGTCCTCGTACCGGGCGATCGCCTCGGCCTCGGTGCTACCCACCACCGTGACGAGCCCGGGAAGGATCTTCACCGCCTGGGGATCCCGACCGGCTGCGCGGGCGACATCCTTCACGTCCCGGTAGTGCTGACGCGCGGAGTCGAGCGTGAGCTCCGCCGAGAACACCGCGTCGGCGCTGCGACCTGCCAGCGCGCGGCCCTGCGGTGAGCCGCCGGCCTGCACGAGCAGGGGGTGGCCCTGCGGCGACGGCGGCACGGGCAGTGCGCCGTGAACGTGGAAGTACTCCCCGTCGTGGTGCACCGGGACCCGGGTCGTCGCCGATTCCCACAGCGCGGTGACGACGTCCACGAACTCCGTGGCCCGGCGATACCGCGACTCGCGGTCGGGAATCCGGGAGAGACCGAAGTTGTGGGCGGTTCCGGCGTGGAACGTGGTCACCACATTCCACGCCACCCGTCCGCCGGACACGACGTCGAGGGAGAGGAATCGGTCCGCCAGGTCGAACGGATCGTTGAACGTCGTCGACGCCGTGCCGATCAGCCCGAGGTGTTCCGTCGCGCTCGCCACCACCCCGAGCACGGTGGTGGGTTCGAGGGCCCGCGTCGGCTTGACGGCGGGATCCTCGCGGAGCGCAGGACCGTCCGCGAGGAACAGCGCGTCGAGGGTGCCGCGCTCGGCGATTTTCGCGACCTCGGTGTAGTAGTCCGGGTCGATGAACGACGTCGGGTGCAGGTCCGGAGCCCGCCACGCGGACGGGTGGAAACCCACGTCCAGCACGTTGACGTTGAGGATGACCTCTCGTTGCGCGGGCATCAGCCGGCCGGCTGCGCGGCCGCGCCGTCGATGTTGGTCTGGCTGCGGTCGGTGGCCCGTGCCGATTCGATGCTCTGCGCCACCCGGGAGAAGAACGGGTCGCTGTCGATGAGCTGGCCGATCCGCGGGTCGTGGTAGGTGTCGAGCAGCGGCGCGAAGTCGGGGTTGTCCTTGTTCTTCTCGTTGATGACGACCTCGATCCAGTACAACTCGTACGCGGGGGCGTTGAAGACGATCTTGTCGTCGGGGACGTCGGCGAGGTCGAAGTTGGACCGCCAGCCCAGTGCCAGGTCGACGTCGGGCAGCGTGCGCGGCAACTGCGCCAGCGCGGCCTCGGTGAACTCGAACGACTTCGGGTTGTCCTTCACGTCGCGGATGGTCACGCGCGACGGGTCGACACCGTCCTTCAGGGTCAGCTGGCCGAGGTCCTGCAGGGTCTGCAGTGCCTGCGCCTGATTCGACGGGTCGTCGGGGATGGCGACCTTCGCGCCCTTCGGGAGATCCTCGAGTTTGCCGTACTTCTCGGAATAGCCCGAGAACTTGAGGACGTACCAGTCTCCGGCCGCATACAGTCCGAGGTTGCCGTCCTCGTTCTGCACGCGCATCCACTCCTGATGCTGGCTGTGGTTGGCGTCGATGTCGCCCTGGGAGACCGCGAGATTCTTGAGCTTCGAATCCTCGATCTGCACGGGTTCGACGGTGATGCCGTGGTCGGGGGCGAGTTTCGCGACTTCCTTGGCGAGCTTCTCGTCCAGGATCGATCCGGCGGTGTATCCGATCTTGAACGTGGTCTGCGGGCCGTCGCCCTCGGTTCGGTCGTTGCCCCCGGCCGCGCCGCACGCGGTGAGGAGGAGAAGCAGGGTGGCCGTCAGTCCGCCTGCCGCCACAGCACGGGCGCGCGTCACCGAGCGGGGTCGAGTCGTCATGGGTGTGTCCTCTGATCTGGGTGAATGTGAAGGAAGGCTCAGCGCCGGTTGGTGAGGCGGGCGGCCAGGTCGCCGACGAGCTGGATGACCTGGACCAGTACCACGAGCGCGATGACCGTCGTGATCATCACGGTGTTGTCGAAACGGTTGTAGCCGTAGGCGATGGCGAGGTTGCCGATGCCGCCTGCGCCCACCGCTCCCGCGATCGCCGACATGTCGAGGATGCCGATCAGCGCGATGGTCAGGGCGCCGATGATCGTCGGGACCGCTTCGTGGAGTTGCACTTTGCGGATGATCTGAAAGTTCGACCCGGCCGAGGCCCGGCCCACTTCCACCACTTCGGGGGGAACGTCCCGCAGCGAATTCTCGATCAGACGCGCGACATACGGTGTCGCGGCCAGCGTCATCGGAACCGCCGCGGCCTGCACCCCGAGCGACGTGCCGACAATGAACCGGGTGAACGGAATGATGGCGGCCATCAGCACCAGGAAGGGAAGTGATCGGCCGAGGTTGACCACCCAGCCCGCCACCGCGTTCACCGCCGGGTTGGGGAACAGCCCGCGGGGAGCGGTGTTGTGCAGGATGACCGCCAGCGGAGTGCCCAGCAGGATGGCCAGGATCACCGTGATCCCGACCATCTGCACGGTCTGCTGCAGGGCGGGGAGGAACAGCTCGGGAAGTTCCTCGACCGGAGTCGAGATGGCGAGAACGACAGTGCCCGGGGCGCTCATGCCGCGGCCTCCTCTGTGGTACGCGCGGATGCGGCGGCGTCGACCCGGGTTCCGTGCAGGCCCCACGACGACAGCAGGTCGCCGACGGACGGATGCTCACCGGCCACCGAGATGGTGACCCGCCCCGCCGGGCGTCCGCCGACCGATTCCACGGTCCCGGACAGCACCCCGATCGACCGGCCGGTGGCCTTGCCGAGAAGTTCGATCCAGTTGGTGGGTACGGTGTCGGAGCCGTAGGTGACGTGCCAGAGCACGTCCCGGTCCGCCGCGGTGATGTGGGAACGGTCGGGGAGGAGGCCGACGCCGAGCTCGGACCGGGGATCCCGGAGGAGTTCGATCACCGGGCCCGATTCCACCACCCGCCCCGCGTCGAGGACGGTGACGACGTCCGCGACCTGCCGGACGACATCCATCTCGTGGGTGATCAGCACGATCGTCAGCCCGAGGTCATCGCGCAGTTCACGAAGCAACGCGAGGATCGATCGCGTGGTGTTGGGATCGAGCCCCGACGTCGCCTCGTCCGACACCAGGACCTTGGGGGCGAGTGCCAGCGACCGGGCAATCCCCACGCGTTGCCGCTGCCCGCCGGACAGCTGCCGGGGGTAGAGGTCGGCCTTGTCGGACAGACCGACCCGCTCGAGCAGTTCCGCCACCCGTGCCCGCCGCTCGGAGCGGCCCACACCGGCGAATTCGAGGGGCAGGGCCACATTCTCGGCCGCCGTGCGACGGGCGAGGAGGCTCGACGCCTGGAAGATCGTGCCGATCGCGCGACGCTGATCCCGGAGCAGGCGTTCGGACAGTCCCGACACGTCGGTGCCGTCGAGCAGAATGCGGCCCTCGGAGGGACGCTCCAGCAGGCTGATGATGCGCGACAGCGTGGTCTTGCCCGCACCGCTCTGGCCGATCACCGCCGCGATCTGGCCGGTGCCGACGGAGAAGTCGATGTCGTGGAGCACTTCGACGGAACGGGATCCCTTCCCGAATCGTTTCGTGACGGAACGGACTTCGATCATGCTGAACCACCTGTGTCGGATGACGGCACCTCGGGTCGGCCGTCGGGACGGAAAATCCCGGCCCGCGGACGGGCCGGTGGATTCCGGAAACGATAGGCGTGAGTGAACGGAAAGTCATGCCTAAGAATCGACTTGATCAGAAGGGCGGCTAGTTCTGCGCGCCTGGGTAGACCGGACGGCGGTGGGCAGGCGCCGGCGCCGGTTCAGGCAGCCGCAGCGTCGCCCGGAGCGACCGCTGCCGGTACCCGCGTGGCCGAGCCGGCCTCGGCCACGCGGCGAACCCGGCGTCGAGGTCGGTGACGGTCGCGATGTGACCGTCCACCTCGGTGGCGCCGGGATCGTCGACGACGAACAGCAAGGCGCGTTCGCGCACAGCCTGCCCGTGACGGTCGACCTGGCTGCCGTCCAGCACGACGATGTCGGAAACCTCGGCGGCGGAGACGATGTCGTCGCCGTCCTGCGCCCACCACGCGACGGGAATCTTCTGCTGCGGCGGGGTGGGCACGTTGAGGGGGCCGGCGATGTCGAAGACCCCGCGGTGGTCGGCGTAGACGATCCGGTCGGAATCCGCGAAACGCACGTCGTGCGGGCGCCCACGGATCGTGTCGGCCGGCCAGCTCTCCCACAGCGTGCGGGAGGCGTGGATCGCATCGGTCGTGGCTGCGGGACTCGGCCTGGCATCGATCCATACCCCCGCCGAAGCCAGGTTTCCCGGCGCCGATCGGTCTTCCACACCGGTGAGCCAGCCGACCCGGCCGCGGCTGGTGTGATCGAGCGATGCGAGCCGGCGAGCCAGGTTGTACGGGTGGTCGAGGTGGGGAACCGCGGTGACGAACACACCGACGTCGTCGGTGGCGGCGATCAGTGCTGCGGCGGACACGCTGGGCGACAGGGCGGCGGTGGGCCGCGGAGCGGTCCGCGACACCCGCTCGACGCCGAGCAGGACGAAGTCCGCGCCCGTGCGGGTGATGAATGCGGCGAGTTCGTCGATCCGGCCGCGGCGAATGGCGTCGACGAGCAGGCGCTCACCGAGTGCGAGTCCGTGGAAGGTCCTGCTGCGCTGGATCACACTCATCGGAGGTCTCCCGTTGTCGGTTCGAGGGTCTGCTGTCGTGACTCCAGGTCAGCGGTCCTGCTGCCGGATTGTCAAGGGGTATCTCCTGAGAAGAGGGTGGATGTCGCGAGGGTGAGGGACGTCAGTCACAGGATCACCAGCAACATCGATACGGACGCACTGCGCCGGAGGACGCTGGACCGCGGATCCCGCGGGTCGTACCACAGCCAGAGGGACTGTCCGACAACGAATTCGCCCCTACCTGCGTCGGACAGCGAGGCGCCGAGCGTCGATCCGGGATCGAATGTCCGCCGCTGACCGACGAATTCGTCGCTTCCGACCCGATACGAGTAGGTGATCGGCGGTCGTACATCGACGACCGAGCACTCGGACCCGGTCCACGACCGGGATCTCCACAGCGCGAGGACGCCCGGAACCCCACGGAACAGGAGGAACGCACCCGCGATGATCCAGACGGTGATCACACGGGCGACGGTACGGCCCGCGTCGGTGTGTCGTACAGCCTTCTCCGCAGCGTGAGCGGAACAAGGAACCTGCGCGTCTCGTTCGATTCCCGCTCCGCACATCCACGACTTCGGCAACGCGGCCAACTCCGTGCCCTGGTTCTACGAGACGTGGACGGAACGCAAGTGACTGATGATGGGGGACAAAAAGTTTCATGTTGCCACACGTCCAGAATCAGACTGAGCGCAACGCTCGTCCCGTGAGCGATGCTCTGGGAAGGTAACGACTATCGCGGAAAGGGGAACCGTCATGAGCCGACATTCCGTCGTCGGACTGCACGTCGACGCCGCAGTCGTCACCGAACTGCTCGACCCGAGGCAGCCGGCGCGGCAAGAAGAATTCGGGCGCGGCATCGACGAGTCGGGAATCGACTTCGTCGTTCTCGGCGGTGACCGCCTGGACGCGGGGCAGCCGAGTCACGCGACGATCGATGCGACCGTGGCCGCCACCGTCCTGGCACGTCACACGACGTCGGTCGGACTGGTGGTGGCCGGTGCCCCAGTCCGCGATCACCCGTTCAATCTCGCGCGCCGGCTCGGCTCGCTCGACCACGGATCCCACGGCAGGGTCGGCTGGCTGATCGGGTCAGCCCCGGTGGACGCGGCGGTCGATGCCGTGTCGGTGGTCCGGAAGTTGTGGGAGAGCTGGCCGGCCGACAGCATCGTCGACGACGCCGAGCGCGGCATCTTCGCGGAATCCGAGCGGATCGTCTACATCGATCATGCGGGCACGTTCTCCGTGTCGGGCCCCCTCAACGTCCCCGAGCCACCGCAACGCAAGCCGCCCGTCTTCTGGCGCCCCGCGAACGAGGCCGAACTGGTGGCGGCGCGGCGCACGGCCGACGCCGTGATCCTCGCGGACGAGGATGCGGTGCGCCGCTATCGGGCGCACTTCGACCCCGATGCCGCCCGTGACCAGGTGTTGCTGATCGACCGGCACTGGGCGCCCGGCGGCGTTTCCCCTCTGGCGACGGAGGCCGACGGTGTCGTCTTCCGAGTGTCCACCACGGCAACCCTGCCCGCCCTGCTCGGCGCGGTACGGCGGGAACCGATCCTCCAGGACCCGCGGCGCACCCTGCGTGACCGCCTGGGCCTGCAGGCGGCGGAGACCGTACTGTCCGGCGGCCGCAGCGCGTTCCCGGTCAGCTGAGCATTCCACCGAAGACAGGAGATTCACCATGACAGCGGTATCCGAGGCCCCCGCGCCGGAGGCGGTGCGTCCGCCGGCCCGCGGCTCCGCCGAACTTGCGGCTGTGATCGCCGAGATCGCCGAGGACGCCGCGCGGCGGCGCACCCGTGGCGGGACCGAGGGCCCGCAACGGGCCGTCGAGTTGATCCGCGAACACCGGCTCGGGGCCGTGCGGGTGCCGCGGGAACACGGCGGCGGTGGCTACACCTTGCAGGATCTCTTCGATTTGGTGATCGACCTCGCCGAGGCCGATCCCGATGTGCCACACATCGTCAGGGTCCACTACGCGTTCGTCGAGGAAGTGCTGCGGGCCCCACGCACGGAGCGCAAGGACGCATGGTTGCCGGAGATCCTGTCGGGCACACTGTTCGGTGGCGCATCCTCGGAACTGAGCACCCGCGCCGTCGGCTCCTACAGTTTCGAATCCACTCTGACACCGGATCCCGGCGGATACCGCCTGAACGGGGTCAAGTTCTACAGCACCGGTTCGCTGTACTCCGATTTCATCCGGGTCTCCGCCAACCTCCCGGACGGCAAGGCGCTCAGCGCCATCGTTCCCGCCGACCGGGCGGGCATCGTCCACAAGGACGACTGGGACGGAATCGGCCAGCGCCACACCGGCAGCGGGACGACGGTGTTCGAGAACGTCGCCGTCGAGGAGCCCGAGACGCTGCCGTTCCGCGGTGGCGACGAGGAGACCCGGCCGCGGCAGGCGCTTCCCCAGTTGTACCTTCATGCGATCGCGGCGGGCATCCTCCGCACCGTCACGACCGAGTCCGCCGAGCTGATCCGCGGCCGGGGGCGCAGCTTCGTGTTCGCAGTCGCCGAGGAACCACGGCACGACCCGCAGTTGCTCGAGATCGTCGGAACCCTCTCTGCGGCCGCCTTCGCGGCGGAGTCCGTGGTCCGGGCGGCCGCCGCAGCACAGGATGTGGCCGCGGACGTCGCGCGCACCTCCGGCGTCGACGCCCGACTCGAGCAGGAGGCCGCGCTACTGGCCGCCAAGGTGAAGGTCGCCATCGAGGACATCGCGCTCCGAGCGGCCACCCGACTGTTCGAGGTCGGCGGCGCCTCGGCCACCCGGGAGTCGGCGCACCTGGACAGGCACTGGCGCAACCTGCGAACCCTGTTCTCCCACAACCCGACGGTGTACAAGGCGCGGGTGATCGGCGACCTCGTGGTCAACGAGACCCCGCTTCCGGACACCGGATTCTTCTGATTCGGAAGGCACTGCCGTGAGTAGATCCCGACGCCAACTGGTGCTCAACGTGAACGTGCTCGACGTGGGAATCGCCCCCGGAGCGTGGACGCTCGACGACGTGCACGCGCACTCGTTCGTCGACCTCGATCACTTCACCAGGATCGCGCGGATCGCCGAGCGTGGCACCCTCGACGCGTTCTTCCTCGCCGACGGTCCCGGCTTCTGGGAGAACCCCCGGGTGAAGCCGACCCGGGCGCTGGAACCGTCGGTGATCCTGGCGGCCGTGGCGACGGCCACCGAGAACCTGGGCCTGATCGGGACCGCCTCCACCACGTTCAACGACCCGCGCGATCTCGCCGAGCGCTTCCTCTCCCTCGACTACCTGAGCGGCGGCCGGGTGGCGTGGAACGTGGTCACCACGTATTCGCCGACGGCCGCGGCCAATTTCGGATTCGACCAGATTCCGGACCGCGACTACCGCTATCGCCGCGCCGAGGCGTTCGTCGGCGTGGTGATAGCGCTGTGGGAGAGCGCCCGGAGCGGTGTCCCGGTGTCGCATCACAGCGAATTCTTCGACGTCGACGGCGTATTGCGGGTGCCGTCGTCGGAGCAGGGGCAGCCGCCCCTCATCCAGGCGGGCGGGTCACCCGCCGGCCGTGACCTCGCCGGACGCACCGCGCACGGGGTCTTCTCCGCGGAGCTGACGCTCGACGCCGGGCGCAGGCACTACAAGCACGTCAAGGACGTGGCGCGGGCGGCGGGCCGCAATCCCGACGACGTGAAGATCCTGCCCGGGCTGATCACGGTCATCGGCTCGACCGAAGCGGAGGCCGTCGATCGACACGAACAGCTCCGCACCCACGTCCCCGCGAAGTTCGGTTGGGACCGGCTGAGTCTGACCCTCGGTGTCCCGCTCGCGGAACTCGACCTCGACCAGCCGATCCCGGCATCGCTGCTGGACGGGCCGCCCGACCCGGCGACGTTCGCGGGTTCCCTCGGGTTCCGCGAATCAGTGGTCGGGCTGGCGCGTGAGCGGAATCTGACCGTGGCCCAGCTCCTTCGCGAGTTGGACGGTGGTGGCGGGCACCGCGCCGTGATCGGCACACCGGGACAGGTGGCCGACACCATCGAGGCGTGGTTCCGCGCCGAGGCTGCTGACGGATTCAACCTGATGCCCGACGCGTTGCCGTCCGGACTCGACACCTTCGTCGACGAAGTGGTGCCCCTGCTCCGCAAGCGGGGGCTCTTCCGTCACGAATACGCGGAGAAGACCCTGCGTGAGCGTTTTGCTGTGCCGCTTCCCGAGTACGGCGCCGCCCGGTCGGCCTGAGTTCGTTCAGACGGTAAGGAGGGGCTCGTGACGTCACCGCGGTCGGGCTCGCAGGCGGTGGAACGGGCGATCGCGGTACTCGCCTGCTTCGAGGGGGCCACCGACCTGACCGTCAGCGCGCTCGCCGCCCGTACCGGGTTGGCCGTCAGCACCGCGTATCGCATCGTGCAGGCCCTCGTCCGCGGCGGACTACTCGAGCGTGACGAGCGGACCGACTGCTATCGGGTGGGGCCGAGCCTGATCTCCCTCGCCGTGCCGTCGCTGGGGCGTCTCGACGCCGAATCGTTCGCCCCGCACCTGTATTCGCTCGCCGCGCATGTGAAGCTGACGACCAGCCTCGGGGTCGCGAGGGACGACGTCGCGGTCACCGTCTTCTCGGCGCGCCCACCCGAACGGTTCTGCACGCATCAGCTGCCCGGGGCACGCCAACCGCTGCAGAGCAGCGCGATGGGGATGGCGATCCTGGCGTTCGGCACGGCGTCCGCACGGCGAAGCAGTTCGGTGACGGCGTCCTCCGACCTCGAACGGGTCCGGCGGCTGGGGTACGCCGCGGCTTTCTCCTCGGAGAACCGGGACGTGCTCGCCGTCGCGGTTCCCGTTCTCGACCCCGAGGGACGGCCCCGAGGCGCGTTGGGGGTCCAGGCACTGCGCCGGCGACTCACCGACGAACTGGTGCGGGAGATCGTGCCGCCGATGCGCGGCGTCGCGGCGCGGATCGGCGCGGGGGCCGGAACCGCATTTCCCGCGTTCCGGTAGGGAAAAACTCAGGGTGAACCTTTTTCGCATTGTGAAAATACCGTTGTAGCACCGTGGTTCGGAATTCGATGATGATCGCGACGTATCGATACAGCCCGAAACCAGGAGTACTCATGACACTCACCACCGCCGCGCCCGCCGATTCGGATCGGACCGCCGACACCGCACTAGAGGTCCGCCCCGTCGCCGGGCACATCGGCGCCGAGATCTCCGGAATCGACCTCCGGAAAGAACTGGCCGACAACGAGGTAGCGCAGGTACGCGACGCCCTGCACCGCTACAAGGTCCTGTTCTTCCGCGACCAGGAGATCGGGCACGCCGAACAGATCGCGTTCTCGCGGAAGTTCGGTGACGTGACGCCGTCGCATCCGTACGACGACGAAGCCCCCGACGGTTTCCCGCAGATCCTCGCCGTCGACAGCCGCAAGTACGAGAAGCGCTTCGGGCGCAAGAAGTACAGCTACGACAACAAGTGGCACACGGATGTCACCGCGCTGATCAACCCGCCTGCCGGCACGATCCTGCGCGCCCACATCGTCCCGGAGCAGGGCGGCGACACCCAGTGGACGAACCTCGTCGCCGCATACGAGGGTCTGCCGGACTCGCTGAAGGGACTCGTCGACGGTCTCCGCGCCGAGCACCGGTTCGGCGGACGGCACCCGCAGTGGGCCGAGGACAGCAGCTACGCCCAGAAGACGCGGGAGAACCCGCTCGTCACCGAACACCCGGTGGTCCGAGTGCACCCGGTGACGGGGGAACGGGCACTGTTCGTCACCCCCGGTTTCACCAGCCGGATCGTCGGGATCTCGCCGTCGCAGAGCGACCGGCTGCTGGACCTGCTGTTCGCCGAGGTGACGAATCCCGCCTACACGGTGCGGTTCCGCTGGGCGCCGGGCAGCCTCGCATTCTGGGACAACCGTGCCACCGCCCACCTCGCGCCCACCGACCTCGACCACCTCGACGTCACCCGCGTCCTGTACCGCACCACCCTCGAGGGCGACGTTCCCGTCGGCCCCGACGGCAAGGAGTCCACGTCCCTCGCCGGTGCGGCGTTCCGCGGCGAGAAGTAGGCGGCTCCGCCGCCCGTGCGTGGCTAACGAGTCTCTGCACTCGTCAACCACTCACGGGCTGCGGAGTGCCCGTCGGAGGGTATCGGCGAACGTGGTGGGGTCGTGAATCAGCCAGCCGTGGCCGCCCGTCACGGTGAGGACGGGCGGATTGCGGAGTGCCTTCCGCATCGACTCGAAGCTGGCGAGCGGAATCGTCCGGTCCCCGCGACCCCAGACGAGGGACACCGGTAGGCCCCGGTCGGCGAGGACACCGAGTTCGTGGCGCAGGTCCGCCCGTCTGGCCAGGTGTGCCGTGCGCCAGACCGCACCGGGATCTCGCAGCGTGTTGGGCAGGAAGCCGTTGACGAGTGACGCGGCCGTGTGGGTGATGGTCCGGATCGACAGCGCCTCACCCAGGGCCGACGCGCCCCAGTCCCACAGCGGCCTGTCGCCGATGGGCCGGATTCCCCAGCCGTCGGACGACCAGGCGCCACCGCCGACGGAGTTGACGAGCACCAGGCGCGCGACCCGCTCCGGAAGGTCGTGGGCAGCCTGAATGGCGACGCCCCCGCCGAAGGAGTGGCCGACCAGTGTGATCGGTTCGCTGATTCCCGCCTCGTCCAGGAACCGTCCCAGCCAGGCCGCGTAACCGGCGAAGGTCCGCGCCTCGGGCGGATGGTCGGGAGTTCCGCCGAAGCCGGGGAGCGTCGGAGTGAGGACGCGGTGCCCGTGCTGGGCGAGCATCGACAGGCTGCGGCCGTACACCCGCGGGGTGAGCCCCCATCCGTGCAGGAAGACGACGGGCGAGCCGCGCCCCACGACGGTGAGGGTCGCGGCGTCCGCAACTGCGGGTTCCCCGAAGATCTCGGGTTCTGAGTTCTGGATCAGTGACACGCCCAACAGCGTGGACGACGCGCATGCCTTCGGTAACGGGCCGAATTGCCTGAAGGCATACCTGTTTCTGGGGTTTCATGACGGACCGGTCGGTTCGAGATCTGATCGTTATATACCTGGATTGCGAAAACAGGTATGTGTATGGGCCATTCGGCCGTTGTCCGCTGAGTCCGTGACCGGGATGTTATCTAACGTCTCGTCCGAGCGGCACTGATGTCGCCGGAACCTCATGAATTGAAGGACTCAGCTCAATGGCCAAGCATAGATTGCGTCGGGGCAATCGTCTGCAGTTTTCGACCGGCAGTCTTCTGATCGCCGCCGGTGTGGGAGTGGGAGCGTTTCTGCTACCCGTTGCTCCCGCTGCAGCGGAGCCGATCACGATCCCAGGGATTGGGACGTTCGAGGTACCAGGCGTGCCGCCAGTGCCTCCGGCTCCGGCTCCGGCTCCGAACCCAGGGCCCCTCCCGGGACCCCTGCCGGCCCCGCCGGCGTTGCCGTCCACCCACGGCGCGCAGGCTCTCGCGGCCGCCGAATCGAAGATCGGATCGCCGTACGTCTGGGGCGCCACCGGGCCGAACGCCTTCGATTGCTCGGGTCTGGTGCAGTGGGCGTACAAGCAGGCAGGCATCTCGGTACCCCGCACCACCTACGACCAGGTGAACGGTGGCTCGCCCGTCGACAAGGGCAGCCTGCAACCGGGTGATCTCGTCCTGTTCAACGGGGCGAACCACGTCGGGCTCTACGCCGGGAACGGCACGGTCGTCCACGCACCCACGTCCGGGCAGCCGGTGAAGCAGGCGCCTCTCGATTCGATGCCGTTCTACGCGGCGCGCCGGTACTAGGCGGCTCCGCCGCCCGTGCGCCTTTCTGGTTGCCAGCGCTACCAAAAAGGCGCACGGGGCGCGAAGCGCCCTACGAGTTGCGGATCAGATCCGACGCCCGCTCACCGATGAGGACGGAGGGTGCGTGGGTGTGCCCGCGGATGATGGCGGGCATGATCGACGCGTCGGCGACGCGCAGTTTGTCGACCCCGCGGACCCGCAGGTCGGGCGTGACGACACTCGCGTTGTCGCTGCCCATGCGACACGTCCCGACCGGGTGGTACAGGGTGTGGGCATTCTCCTGCAGTGCCCGCGCGAGAATCTCGTCGAGTGGCGTGCTCGGCGTGACCGCCGGGCGAATCATGTTGCCGAGCCTCGACTTCAGCGCCGGAGCCGATGCGAGGGCGTCGCACAGGCGCAGTCCTTCGAGCATCGCCCGCCGGTCGACGCCGCCGCTGTCGCTGAGGTAGCGGGGATCGATGATCGGCTTGGCGAGGGGATCCGCCGACCGCAGCGAGATCTCGCCTCGACTCTCGGGTTTCACGAGGATGGTGCCGATCACCGCGGCGTGACCGGTTGCCGGGATGAGGCCCTCGTCGAAGAACGGCGCCGGCCCGAAGATCATCTCGAGGTCGGGCAGTGCCAGATCGTCCCGACTGCGCGTGAAGCCGTACGCCTCGGCCACATTCGAGGTGAGCATGCCGCGGCGACGGGTCAGGTAGTTGAGAAGCTCGGGGATCTTCTCGGCGGTGAACAGCGAGTCCGAGTCGACGCTGTAGCCGAGGAACGACACCAGATGGTCGAGCAGATTCTTCCCGACCTCCGGCAGGTGCTGCTGCACCGCGATTCCGTGCTCGCGCAACTGCGCCTCGTCGCCGATGCCCGACAGCATGAGGAGTTGCGGGGAGTTGATCGCCCCGCCGGCGAGGATTACTTCCTTCGCGGCGCGGACGGTGCGTCGCACCCCGTCCTTCTCGTACTCGACGCCGACGGCGGCGGTGCCCTCGAACAGCACCCGGGTGGCCTGGGCGCCGGTGAGGACGGTCAGATTCTTCCGTTTCAGCGCCGGCCGGAGGTAGGCGTCGGCGGTACTCCACCGGGCACCCCGCTTCTGCGTGACCATGGTCTGTGAGAAACCCTCGGGCCGAGTGGTGTTCGCCCGTTCGACGGGGTAGCCGGTCTCCTCGGCGGCCGCGAGGAATGACCCGGTGAGGGCGCGGGGGCTCCGCTGGTGCGAGACGACGATCGGTCCGCCGGTTCCGCTGTCGGCGTCCGACGCGTCCTGCACGTTCTCGATGCGGCGGAAGTACTTGACCACTTCCTTGAACGACCAGGAGTCGTCGCTGAGTTCGGCCCACTCGTCGTAGTCGGCGGCGAACCCGCGCACCCACATCATCGCGTTCATCGACGAGGAGCCGCCGAGCATCTTGCCGCGCGGCCAGTAGATCGTCCGCCCGTCGAGCCCGGGTTGCGGCTCGGTCAGGTAGTCCCAATCCAACTCACTGCGAAACAGTTTCGAGAATGCGGCGGGGATGTGCGCGAACTTGTCCTTGTCCTCACCGCCGGCCTCGAGGACCACGACCTCGCTGCCGGAGTCGGCGCTGAGCCGGTCGGCCAGCACGGCACCTGCCGAACCCGACCCCACGATCACGTAGTCGGCCACAGACAGTTCCTGATTCATCGTTCATCTCCACTTCGACGAGGGTGAGGGATCGAGGACACGCAGCCCTCATCCACGCAGCGCGGACGCGAAGATCGCCGGCAGCCGGGTCCATGAGGGTGCACCGGCAAATCCTGTCAGCAATCGGCCTGTCGTGGCGGCGGTTCGGTTGGTGACGAACCACGGGGGCTTGGGCGAGATGGACATCTCACGGTTCAGGATGGACCGCGGCGACGGGCGGAACGGGCCGCGGACGACGGTGCGCTCCGGTCGGTCGATGAGCAGGGCGTTGTGCACCACGCCGATGCCGCTCTGGACGTCGTCGAGGGTGT
This sequence comes from Rhodococcus mengyinensis, assembly GCF_048381435.1. Lineage (NCBI taxonomy): Bacteria > Bacillati > Actinomycetota > Actinomycetes > Mycobacteriales > Nocardiaceae > Rhodococcus > Rhodococcus mengyinensis. Next base: position 51,006 of record NZ_JBLWIT010000056.1, read on the forward strand.
GGCCGGGGAAGGCTCCCCAGGTCGCGGTGGCGGTGAGGTAGCCGACGCCGGTCCACGCGTTGACGGCGATGGTCCCGTAGCGGAGGCTCTCGAGCAGTGAGTCGAACTCCGCGCCCAGTTCGCGGATGGTCTGCGGTGCGGCGACGATGTTGACCCCGAGGGTGCCGATCAAGTCCTCGTTCACGAGGTCGGCGGCGTGTGCCGCGAACTCGGCGCCCCCGTGGGGGAGGTCGATCACGCCGAGCACCGGAGCGAAGTACTCGGTCTGCAGGAGCGGTGCGTAGGCGCCGGGCTCGAGATCGGTGACCAGGACGCGTCCGCCGTTCTCACCCAGGCGTGCGGCGGTGGGGAACGACGCGGTGGCCCCGGCGACCCGGGAGTCGCTGCCGGGGTAGTACGCGGCGCGGTCCGGTGCCGTGTCGAGGGCCTCCTTCAGGGCGGCCACGAACTCGTCGCGCTGCTTCCACTCGGACGACACGACCACGGCCTGCGCCGCGACGCAGTTGTAGCCGCCGTTGTGGAGCCGTTGCGTCGCAATGTGTTCGGCCTGGAACTTGATGTCGGCGCGGCTCCACTCACCGGGCAGCACGATGGTGGGGGACACACCGCCGAGTTCGCTGGAGATGGCCTTGCCGAGGATGGGGTCGTTCGCAGCCTTGCGCCGCGCACCCTCCTCGCCGGTGCCGAACACGATCGCGTCGTGGGTGAGTGCGCTGCCCGTCATGTGCACGTGGTCGACGAGGTCGTGGTGCACCAGATATGTCCCGACCTCCGCGCCGCCGGTCAACAACCGGACCGCGCCGATCGAGATGAGCGGTTCGAGGACCTGCGTCAGCACGGGCAGCAGCCGGTCGGTGATGGGGTTGAGCTTGAGTGCGACGACGCGATTGTGCGCGATCAGTTCGTACAGGGTGTCGAGCGGGGCGATCGAGGTGATGTTGCCCGCGCCCAGGACCACGCCGATGCCCTGAGTCCGCGACGGGTCGCGCTGGGCGAGGCCGGCGTCGCGCTGTGCCGTCGCACGATCGATTCCCGGTTGCAGCCACACGTCCGCGCTGAATCCGCTGAGCAGCAGCTTGTCGAAGATGTTCAGGGGCAGCGCCTTGACGGTGGTGCGGCCGCCGGGGGCGGTGCCGAACGTGGCGCCGTCCAGCGGGCTGGCCCCGGATTCGAGTTTCGCCAGGCTCGCGGACAGCGCCGCGGTGCCGGTGGCCAGCGGGTACGGTCCGGACATCCATTCCTCGCCGACCAGCGGCGACTTCGGGTCCAGCCCCTTGATCGCGACCGCGGCGTCCACCCAGTCGGCGGCGTGCTGCACGGTGAGGTCGTGCACCTGGTCGAGGAGTTTCCTGCGATCGGCGAGGGAGAGGTCGGCCCAGGTCTTCTCGCCCTCGGCGAGGTCGGCGAGGGCGGCGTCGACCTCCGGATGTGGGGAGGCCGCGCCGGGGGTGGTGGAGGTGGCCTCGGGTTCTGAAGTGCTCACTGTGGACAGCTCCGCTCGAGTCGAGTACATGAAGGACCGCGCCGCAGAAACGAAAACTACTGTGGCGTAGAACACTGATTCTCGTCCCAGTTCCGGGCGTCGCGCCATAGGCAGCGGCTGTCAATGTGAACATGCGGGCTATGCCGTCGCACAATAAGGGTATGGCGCGGACCACGCCCGGTGGATATTCTTGCCGGATGACTGTCAGCTCGGATGTCGCGCCGTCGCCCACCGATCTTCTCGGATCGATGCTGGAGTCCGTGGACCAGCTGTCCGAGCAACTCGTCTCGCGCATCCTGTCGGCCGAGCACGGCTACGTGGAGGCGACCCTCCTCACTCCCGAGCAGTTGTACGCGGCGTGCGTCGACAATCTGACGGCGATGCTGGGCAACCTCGCAGGCAGTGCGCCGATCCGGCTCGAGGCGGCGCGCGCGGCGGGACAGTTGAAGGCCGAACAGGGTGTGCCCCTCGCGGCGCTACTCCACGCGTTCCGGCTCGGCGGCCGCCTGATCTGGGACGAACTGATGGACCGCTCGGATGGCCGCGCCACCAATGCGCTGCTCGACATGGCCGCCCAGGTGTGGGCGCTCGTCGACGTCTATTCGGACAGCGCCGCGGAGGCATATCGGGAGACCGCCGACCTGCGCGCCCGCGAGGACGCAGAGTCGCGGGGCCGGCTGATCAGAACCCTGTTCGGTGACCACGCCGCGAACCCGGCCGGTGCCGCCGACGCGCTCCGCACGTTCCGGATTCCGGAGAACAGCACGTTCCTCGTCGTGTCCGTCGAAGCGGCGGCGTCCCCGTCCGCCGCGGACGTCGTGCAGTCGGACCTTCGCGGTGTGGGTGTCGACTCGGTGTGGGACACGGAGGTCGACGGCCGGATCGGACTGCTGTGGGCCGCCACCGCCGACGTACTCGATTCCGCGTTGGACCTCCTCGGCCGCACCGGTCACGGACGGATCGGGGTCAGCTCGATCTTCGGACGTCCTGGCGGGACGAGCCGGGCCGTCGAGCAGGCACGGATCGCGCGTCGCTGCGCCGGACACGGCGGATGCACCCTCACCCGTTACGAGTCGGTGCCGGTGTCGCTGCTGCTGGTCAGCGTTCCCGACGCCGGCAAGCTGGCGTCGAACCAGATCCTCGGACCGGTGCTGGCCCTGCCCGCGGAGGAGCAGGAGAGCCTGCTCGCCACCCTCGACGCCTGGTTCGCCTGTCGCGGATCCACCACCGCGGCGGCCACCCAACTGCACTACCACCGCAACACCGTCCTGTACCGGCTGCGCAGAATCCACACCCTCACGGGACGCGACTTCTCCGACCCCATCGACGCCGCCGAACTGTACGTCGGACTGCGGGCGCACCAGCTGCTCGGACGGTAACCGCGCCGCTCTCGCGGCCGGGGTGTCTTCAGAACTGTCGATTGGCGAGGACCGGCAATGTCTTTCGCACCTGCGCGACGATGTCCGTGTCGATGTCCACCGTGAGCATTCCCGGGCCCGAGTCGAGTTGGCCCAGAACAGCTCCTGTGGGTGACACGACGATGCTGTGTCCGACGCCGAGCGGCGTCGTGCCGTGGGCTTCCTCGCCGGTTGCTGCCGGGTCTGCCTGATCGCAGGCGGCGAGGAATGTGGTGGAGTCGAGGGCGCGAGCCCGGGCGAGAAGTGTCCACTGGTCGACCTTGCCGGGGCCCCTGCCCCAGGATGCGGCGACCACCGTGAGGTCCGCACCACGATCGGCGAGCGTCTGGAAAAGCCCCGGAAAGCGGATGTCGTAACAGGTGGCGAGGCCAACTCCGACGCCGTCGACGGTCACGACGAGCGGCTCGGTTCCCGGTGCGACCGTATCGGATTCTGTGAAACCGAAGGCGTCGAAGAGATGAATCTTGTCGTAGCTCGTGTCGACGCCGCCGCCGGTGACGAGCAGTGTGTTGCGTACTCTGCCGTCCCCGGAGGGGGTGAACATACCGGCGACCACGGTAATGCCGGCTCGGTCGGCGCACTCGCGGACGGCGTCGGCCCACGGCCCGTCGAGCGGTTGCGCGACGTGGGTGAGTGGTCCGCCGAACCGTTGCATGGTGGCCTCGGGAAACACCACCAACCGCGATCCCGCGTCGACGGCGGCCGCCACCTGCTTGTCCAGCATTGCCAGGTTGGCCTCGGGATTCGTCGAACTGGTGATCTGGGCGAGGCTGATGCGTAGCGTCATTATATTGCTCCTAGCTGGCTGGTGATCTAGTGTATACATGTTGTATGCAAGAAAAGAGTGGGGCCGAGCGTGCAGCTGCCGAGTTGTCGGGCCGGGAGAAGGCTTATCTGTACGTCAGAGATCAGGTGCTGACGTCGCCGGCGGCCACGGGTTCCTTTCTCAACGAGCAGGAACTTGCGACGCGGGTCGGGGTGTCGCGCACTCCCGTTCGTGAGGCGCTGCTCATGCTTCAGGCGGAGGGCCTCGTCGAAATGGTGCCCAAGCGCGGGGCGCACGTCCCCGCGATGTCGGGCCGGCAGATCGCGGAACTGATGGAGTTGCGCGGTGTCCTCGAACGTCACGCCGCCAGCCGGGCCCTGGAGGCGGGGCGGGCGCCCATTGACGCGATGCGTTCGGCGCTGGCGGAGCAGGAAGCGTTCGCGACCGATCCGAGCGCCGAAGCGGCCCGCGCCTTCATCGACTGGGATGGTCGATTCCATCAGATCCTCATCGATTCTGCCAGGAGCGAGTTGCTGTCGCGCACCTACTCCGGACTCCGGGCGCGCCAGCTCCGTATCGGTCTGACGGCGCTCTTCAGTGCGTCCGATCGGCAACACCGGGTGTGCGCCGAGCACCAGGCAATCATCGACGCGCTCGAAGCCGGCGACGAGAGCCTGGTGCACGAGAAGATCGACACTCATCTCGAGGTTACGCTTCAGATTCTCCTGCGCGCCTAGCATTCTCGCTGGCCAGCAGTGCGTAGTGCTCGTCCTCGGTGGGATCGGGGTCGCGCCCCAGTGCGAGACCGAGCACGGTTAGCACTCCGACGATCAGTACATAGGCGGCGATCGGCACCCAGCTGTCGGTCCTGCTCAGCAGATAGGTGAAGATCAGCGGTGCCATCGCACCGCCGAACACGCCGGCAATCGTGTAGGCGAGTGAACTGCCGGTCGAGCGCAACGCAACGGTGAATTGTTCGGTGACGAACGCCGCCTGCGGTCCGTACATGAACGAGTGGAACCCGAGCCCGACGACCACCCCGACGATGAGCAGCGGGAATGAGCCGCCTCCGATCACGAGGAAGAAGAGGGCGCTCCATACGACACCGCCGACGGCAGCGACGGCGTAGACGAGGCGGCGGTTGATGCGATCGGAAAGTGCCCCGGCAAGAGGGATCAGGCCCAGCTGGAATGCCGAGCCGATCAGGATTGCAGTGAGCACTTCGCCACGCTCGAAGCCGAGTTCACGGGTGCCGTACGTGATCGCGAAGACCGTGAAGAGCGCGTAGATCACGTCCGGAGCGATGCGCGACAGGATCGCGGCGACAAGTGGCCGGGTCTGCTTGGTGAGCACGTCGTGGATGGGGGCTTCGGCGCGGTCGCCGGACTCCTGCAGGGCCTTGAAGACGGGTGTGTCTTCGAGCTTCAGGCGAATCCACAGGCCGAAGCCGACGAGCAGCGCGGACAGGAGGAAGGCGAGTCGCCATCCCCAAGACTCGAATTGGGCCTCGGTCATGGAGATGGTGAGGACGGCGAGCGCCCCGTTGGCCATCAGATTGCCTGCGGGAGGTCCTATTTGAGCGGCGGACGACCAGAAGCCACGTTGCCGTGGGTTGCCGTATTCGCTCGACAGGAGGACGGCACCGCCCCACTCTCCGCCGACCGCCACGCCCTGCGCGAACCGTAGGATCACGAGAATGGCGGGTGCCGCGATACCGATGCGGTCGTAGCCGGGAAGCAGGCCGATCGCGAAGGTCGTCACCCCGATCAGAAGCAGGGTGATCACCAGCAGCTGTTTGCGCCCGATGACGTCGCCGAGGCGTCCGAAGACGAACCCTCCGACCGGCCGCGCAACGTATCCGACCGCGTAGGTGGAAAACGCGAGCAAGGTTCCCGTGAGGGGGTCGCTGTCCGGGAAGAAGATCTGCGGAAAGATCAGTGCGGCCGCAGCCGAATAGACCGCGAAGTCGTACCACTCCAATGCGGTACCCGTGAGGCTGGCGGCGAAAGCCTTCGCCAGTCCCTTCCTGTCTACCGGTGCCGACCTGCCGGCATCGACGGAGGTGGACTCTCCGATCATGACAACTCCTTGTGGGTTGAATTCTGGTCCCGTACGGCCCGGTTCTTCTAGGTTTCACCTCACCGCTGCCGTTGAACCTGTCATATACTTGCTGTATACAAGACGTATGCGCAAGCCCTCGGCGCAGAAAAAACAAGAAAGTAACAAAACGCCCTGATCTCGAGAGGGAGCCAGGGCCAGGACTTCAAGGAGACTCTCCGCATGCCGCAGCTCACGTTCACTCTGCCGGACGGCACCGTCGACACCGTTGAGGTCACCACCCTCCTCAACGCCGGTTATGCCGGACGCAACCAGGAAGAGGTTGCGTCGCACATCGCTGAACTCGCAGAACTGGGCGTACCGGCGCCCACGACCATTCCGGCGATGTACCCCATCTCGCCTTACCTCGCACAGCAGACCAACGAGGTCTTCGTCCAGCACGACCGGACCTCCGGAGAAGCCGAGTGGGCCCTGGTGATCACCGATGACGACGTACTGCTGACCGTCGCCTGCGACCACACCGACCGCGACCTCGAGGTACACAGTGTGGCGTGGAGCAAGAACGCCGCACCCGACGTTCTCGGGTCCCGCGCCTGGCGGTTGTCCGACATCGCCGACCGCCTCGACGACATCACCCTGTCGGCATGGGTCGGCGAAGGCGGCGGCGAACCGTCCACCCTGATCCAGACCGGGACGCTCTCCGACCTACTCGCTCCGAAGTACTGGCTCGATGTCCTTCGTGAGAGGGGGCTGCACACGCCGGGGACCGTCCTCGTGTCGGGGACGATCTCGATGCTGCACAGCGTGAACCAGTTCGCCGACTCCTGGAAGGTCGCACTGCGTGATCCGTCCACCGGCGACGAAATCAGCTGCCGCTACCGGACAGTCCGGATGCCGCAGCCGATCGGCTGATCCGCGCCGACCTTCGATGAATCTGCGCCCCGCGCCCGCCCGAGGGTCGACAATATGGTGAGTCGACGAGTGAGGCAGTGCAATGGGATTCATCATCGGATTCGCACCGTGGATCGTCTACTGGATCCTGGTGGGCAACACGGGATTCGTCGCTGCCGTCGCGATCGCGTTCGGTATCGCGGCGATTGGTCAGGTGTTGCAACGGTTACGGGGCCAGCCGTGGCGGACCCTCGAGGTCGGCACCGTCGCCGTTTTCGCGTTGCTGCTGATCGCGGCGCTCACTTTGGACGACGCCGTCCTCGAACGCTGGCTTCAGCCGGTCAGCAACTTCGGGTTGTTCGCGATCGCGGCGGTGGGTGTCCTGATCGGGCGGCCGTTCGTGCGCGAGTACGCGGTGGCAACCGTGGACGCCCGGACGGCGGCGAGCGGCGGCTTCCGGTACATCACCACGGCCATGACGTGGATGTGGGTGGCCGCGTTCGGACTGATGACCGGGTTCTCGCTGATCCCGCCGATCGTCGACGGCGACGCCACCATGCGCGACGCCGGCGACACCCTGTCCGTCGTCTGCTACTGGGTGCTGCCGTTCACCCTCATGGGCATCGCGGGGCTGGTGTCCGCGGTATTTCCCGGATGGTTCGAGAAGCGGTCGCAGCTGCTGGAGGCTTCGGCGGAGCCGGCGGTCGCCGAGCAGCCTGCGCCGGCCGCGGACGTGTCGGCAGGGTTACTCGAACTCGACGTTCCGGCGTGGTCGCGTCATGACGAGGCGTTCTCGCTGATCGTCCGCGGCGCCCGGCCCGGATCGTCGGTGACCGTCCGCACCACCGGGACCGATCTGTTCGGTGGGCGGTGGCGGTCGGAGGCCACGTTCACCGTCCCGGTAGACGGAACAGTCGACGTTGCCGGACAGGTTCCGGACCACGGTGATTGGGACGCGGCGGACGCCGACGCCCCGCTGTGGGCCATGCGTTTCGTGTCCGAAGACCGGGTTCCCGACCTCTTCGTGCCGCCGCCCGACGCCTGGCTGGTCACCGTCGAGGCGAGCACTCCGGACGGAACGTCGCGGCGGACGGTGACGCGTCATGCGAGCGCCCCCGGAGTGTCCGTCCGTTCCCTCGATGTCGGCGACCGGCCCGCCCTGCTCGCACTGCCCGCCGGCGATGCTCCGAGCGGCGGGTGGCCGGGCGTCGCCTGCTTCGGCGGCTCGGAGGGCGGCGTCGACTCCCAACGTTCCACCATCGGGATGCTGGCCGCCAACGGGTATGCCGCACTGGCCTATTCGTGGGTAGACGAATCGAACACCGACGCGACGCTGGTGAACATTCCGCTCGAGCGGTTCGCGTCTGCGGTCGAGGCGCTGGGAGCGCAGCCGTCAGTGGACGCGAGCCGCCTGACCGCGATGGCCATTTCGCGCGGCGCGGAGGGCCTGTTGGCCTCCGCCTGCGTCAGCGAACTCCCCGTCGCCGGGCTGATCCTGATCAGCCCGAGTTCGGTGTCGTGGCAGGCGATCGGCCCCGACGGCGAGATCGCCGACACGCCGTCGTGGACGTGGAACGGCCGGCCCGTGCCGTGGGCGCCGCTGCCGGGTGGGACGCTGATGCCCCAGCTGATCCGCAACGCGTGGCGAGCCCATCACGACCTCACCGCGCACCGGCCGAGCCTGCTGCGCCTGGGGGCCGCCTACCGGGCCGGGCTCGCGGCCGCACCGGCCGAGGCGACGCTGCGGTCCGAACAGGCGACCGCGTCGGTGCTGTGCCTGACCGGTGCCGACGACCAGCTGTGGCCGTCGGACGAGATGGCCACGGCACTTCTCGGGCGTCGATCCGACGCCCGCGACGAACACCGGACGTTCGACGGCGCCGGCCACCTCCTCCGCCTCGGAATGTTCCCCGCCGACGCGCAGTGGACCGGCGGCATCGCGTTCGGTGGCGGGGGTGCCGGTCAGGGCCGGGCGCAGCGCGAAGCGGTGCACAGCGTACTCGGCTTCCTCGCGCGGACCACCGCGGTGGCGAGGGCGTGATGCGCGGCGCAGAGGGCGGCTTCGGCCACACGGACCGCATCGTCGGCTCGATCGTCGACATGGCCGGGGTGTCCAGGGCGAAAGTTTTTCCGATCTCGAGGCTGGATTCCTTCGTCGACTCCGGTGCAGGCGCGTCGCCGAGTTGGACTGTGTTCTGCGTCGACGACCACCTCGCATTCACACCGTCCTTCTCCGTCGTGGGCGACCTCCGTCTGCGTATCGACGGCGATGACATGCGGGATCTGGGCAACGGCACGTACTGGGCGCCGGCGTGCCTGACCGAGCAGGACGGGACGCCGTCGCCCGCCTGCACCCGGGGCGCGCTGCGGCGGGTGACGGCGCGGCTGGCGGAGTCCGGGCTGACCGCACGGATCGGCCACGAGATCGAGTTCACCCTCTTCGACGCGGCGACCGCCGAAGAATGGTCCGCCTACGGCCTCAATGCCGTTCTCGCGCAGGAAGAATTCTTCAAGCACCTGCTCGCGGCGGCGTCGACGGCCGCGCTGCCGATCGAGCAGGTCCACGCCGAGGCGGGGCTCGACCAGTTCGAGGTGTCGCTCGCCCCCGCGGATCCCGTCGAGGCGGCCGACAATGCGGTGCTGGCCCGCACCCTGATCAGCCGGGTCGCGCGCGCCCAGGGGCTGCGGGCGTCGTTCTCACCCATGCCCGTCGCGGGAGGGGCGGGAAACGGCGCCCACCAGCACGTGTCGATCTTCGAGGGAGACCTGCCGATCTTGTCGGGAGGCCCGGGCCCGCACGGGCTGACTCCCGCCGGTGGCGCGGCCATCGCCGGGATTTTGCGGGCGCTACCCGAGTTCACGGCCGTTCTCGCCGGGTCGGCGCTGTCGCATCTGCGGTTGCGCCCGGGCATGTGGTCGGGGGTGTTCCGCTGCTGGGGCCTGGAGAACCGCGAGGCCGCCGTCCGGCTCTGCGCGGACACCGCCGGGAACCCGCACGGCGCGAACCTCGAGATCAAACCCGTCGACCCGTCCGCGAACCCGTATCTGAGCAGCGCCGCCATTCTCGGCGCCGCCCACGACGGCATGGCCGGTGAGCTTCCCCTCCCGGACGAGGTGGCGGTCGACCCGGCGGAACCGACCGGCGCCCATGCCGTCGATCTCCTCCCGACCCTGCCGTCCGACGTGCTCGGAACGTTCGAGTCGTCGGCGCTCGCGCGGGATCTGCTCGGGCCGCTGATCATGGTAGCGCTCGCGGCGGTCAAGGGGTACGAGCTCGCCGAATACCGGGACAAACCGGTCGACGAGGTCGCGCAACGCTTCCGGTACGCGTGGACGTCGTAGTCAGTTGCGGATCATCGCCAGCGCGGTACGCAGTCCGCGCCGCTTCCCGGTCGCAGGATCGACCCCGAACACTTCCTTCATCCCGCCCCGGATGCGGAATCGGAGTTCCGACGCCGTTTCCGGTGCGTCGTCCGCGGACGCCGACAGGAAGCGGTTGGGCAGGGCGAGCTTGAAGATGGTGCGGAGGGTGAGTCCGTACTGGTGGGGGAGCGAACCCGTCGTGTAGGGGAGGTCGTACTTGTCGCACAGTTCCCGCATCTTCACACCGATCTCGGCGTAACGGTTGCTGGGCAGGTCGGGGAACGCGTGGTGCTCGATCTGGTAGCAGAGGTTGCCACTCATGAACGCCAGCACCGGGCCGGCGTTGAAGTTGGCGGAGCCCAGCATCTGCCGCAGGTACCACTCGGCCTTGGTCTCCTTCTCGAACTCCTCCTTGGTGAACTTCTCCGCGCCGTCCGGGAAATGACCACAGAAGATCACGCCGTAGGCCCACAGGTTGCGGATCACGTTGGCCGTGATGTTCGCCGTCAGCGTGCTCTTCCATGCCGGGCCGGTGAGCGCCGGGAACACCACATAGTCCTTGCCGACCTGCCGCGCAATCTTGCGTCCCACCTCCTTCGCGTTGCGGAGGGTTTCCGCGCGGTCGTAGTCGCCGCGCCGGATGCTCTCCACGTCCAGGTGGTGCAACGCGACACCCCACTCGAACAGCAACGCCAGCAGCACGTTGTAGAACGGCTGCGCCAGGTACACCGGCGACCACTTCTGGTCGCGGGTCATGCGCAGGATCCCGTAACCGACGTCGCTGTCGAGACCCACGATGTTGGTGAACTTGTGATGGACGTAGTTGTGAGAGTGCTTCCACCCCGACGACGGGCAGGTGTTGTCCCACTCCCAGTTCGACGAGTGGATCTCGGGATCGTTCATCCAATCCCATTGGCCGTGAATGACATTGTGGCCGAGTTCCATGTTCTCGATGATCTTCGCCGCACCCATCAAGGCGGTACCCAGGATCCACGCCGGTCTCTTCCGGCTGCCGAACAGGACGATCCTGCCCGCGATCGCCAGCGACCGCTGCAGTTTGATCGTCCGGTCGATGTACCGCGCGTCGCGGGCGCCGCGGGACTCCTCGATGTCTGCCCGGATCGCATCGAGTTCCGCGCCCAGCGCCTCCACATCCGCATCGGTGAGGTGGCTGTACTCTTTGATATCGGTGATGGCCATCTGGTCTCGATACCCGGTTCACCCGATTCTCAATCTGCGAATCCGCCCAACCGTTGCGCAACCGTGTTGTGGTCACACGTCCGTGTGACGGCGTCCGCTATTCTCTCCACGGTCGCCGAGCGTGTCGGTGACCCGGATCCGGGGGTGGATCTCGATGCGGCTATCAGGGGGAGATGTCGATGTCAGAGGGCGATATGACGTGGCCGGAAAGTGTCATTGCGTCGCTGGACGGGACCGGTGCGACGCAGCCTCCGCTGGCCGCCGTCCCCGGGCTGGCGCCGGTGCTCGGTGGACCGGACGTCGCGGTCGTCAAGGTCGACCCCGACATGCTGCGTGCGATGTCGTCCGCGCTGGGTGTCATCGCGCGTGAGGTCGAGGCGCTGGGTGGCCGGCGGAGCTTCGAGCACGCGGTGCGGGCCGTCGAGGGGTCCGACACCGCGGCGGCATGCAAGGAAGCCGGCGACATCCTCGCGTCCGCGCTGGGAGCCGCGGCCGGTCGCATCGACGAGATGGCGTTCATCGCGGGTGACGGGGCCGAGAACTACGAGGTCACCGACACGTCGTTCGCGTCGCAGCTGTCGGCGATGGGGGAGATGTGATTCCGCGTCGGTCGCAACTGCACGTCTGGAACCCGCGGGATCTGACAACGGCGGGCGAGGAAATCGGACGGACCGCCGACGACACGCGGGGCCGGGCGGACCACGTCCATCGTGCCGTCGCGGATCTGGGCCGGCACGACGACTGGCGCGGTCCGGCGCAGGCGGCCGCCGAGCAGCGGGCGAACAGTGAGCGCACGGAAATCCGCAGGCTCGCAGACGATCTGGAGGATCTGGCGCACGCGCTCGTCGGTGGGGCCGATCGCCTCGGCCATGCGCGGGACTACGTCGCCACCGTGATCGACAAGGCGGCAACCGACGGATTCACCGTCTCCGACGACTGGCAGATCGTCAGCCCGCCGAAGACGATGAGCGAGGCCGAAGCCGCCGAGCATGCCGAGCTGATGGAGTACTGGCGCAGCCAACTCGGTGGAGCCCTCACGGAACTCGACAATGCCGACCGAGGCATGGCGACGGCGATCCGGGACGCGCTGCGCGCCGTGGCGGCGAGCGCCCCGGCGTCCGCGGGCCTGTCGGGGCACGAGGGCACCACGCTGGGCGGGCAGGTCGCGCGGGGTGGGTCCGACATTCCACAGGATGTCCGTGACCGTGTTGCCCGGGAGATCGCGGCCGCAGGGCTCACTCCCGAACAAGTGCAGACGCTGGCCGACGGCGGCAAGGTCACCGATCTTCCACAGGGAACGATCGACTTCCTGCAACAGTTCTATACGGCGGCCGGCAAGGACGGGTTCCTCGCATTGTCCGAGCAGTACAGCGAGAACGGACGCACCGAGGCCGCGAGCGCTCTGTCCAACGGCCTGGCCGTGGTGTCGAACTACAACGTCGGCAGTGCCAGCGGCGACGTCGGCGGTCAGAGCCACATTCCGGAAAGCCTTCGTGGGCTGTTCGAGGGCCCGGTGACGTCGACCGGCAACCTGATGAAGGGCGCGCACGACGCGCCGCAACCGTCGGTGGTCGTCAACAACGGCGACGACCTGGCACGCTTCACCAAAGCCTTCGGCCTCGCGGACCCGGCCGTGCAGCAGGGCAGTGAGCTGAGCGAGAGCCTCTTCTCCCGTGCCGGCGAGATCGCCTCGGCCACCAACGACAAGAGTCTCCTGATCGGGGACTCGTTCGACCACAACGCTCTGGGCCGCGACAGCGTCGACACCCTCCTGCAGGACATGGTCGGCGTCGGTGGCCGCGACCATGCCGCCGTCCACAACATCCTGTCCGGTGAAGGCATGCCGGCCGACTACAACCGCGACGACGTCATCATGCCCCTGCTCCAACGTGATTGGCCCGACGGCGGCGAACAGAAGGTCACCGGGATGTTCGACTGGATCGCCGACGACGCCCGGCCCGCCGATCCGTCCGATCCCGGAGAAGTATTCCGGTCCACACAAGCCGGCGAATCGGCATTCGGCCTCGCACAAATCCTCGCCGCGAAAGACGCCGACCTACTCGACATCCCGGGGACGAACGGGCAGGCAATCGGTGAGGTGAACCCCGAAATCACGCAGGCGTTGGGCACAACGCTCGCACCCTACATCGGCAATATGGTCGGGGTGCCCGAGTCCTTCACCGGAACCAATGCGTTCACCGGCCAAACAGGCCATGAATACCTCCTGCTGGAGGATGCACCGAGAATATTCTCGGTGATCGATTCCAATGCCGAAGGCGCCTCGTATTTCAATGCGCAAGCCTTGGGGTTGTCAGCTCAGTTGGAGCAGGCTTGGGCTGTCGACGGCCAGACACCCCAGGACCCCCACTATCAGTACGGGACGTGGGCGGGCAATCTTCAGGGCGTAGTGGACAAGGGGCTCGACCTCGAGTTCGCCGACCGGCTCGGCGACGAAACATCCCAGAACGCTGCTGGTTTCGAAAGTAAGGGCGTTGCCTACGACACCATCAGAACAGTGATCGGCAAGGGCGTCGAGTTCATTCCTGTAGCGGGCCCTCTGATTTCAAGTGGTATCGATCTCGCCGACCCGTCGTTCAAGAGCGCGGTCTTGGGATCCATACCGGACAGCACGCTGCAGGCGAATGCGGATTTCGCCGACAACGCGTTGTTGACCAATCAGTACTACCAGATTGCATTGGGCCTTCAGGCTGCAAATGGGGGAGTATTGGATTCATATTCAGGGCTCGACCTATTTCGAGACGGTACTGACGGACCGCTGCTGCCATACGATCAAATTGCGGCTGAGAATCCGTATCAGCGGCTCCCTCTCCTGCAGTCGGGCTTGGCCGGATACTTGACGGACTCGGGAGTGACGGGGCTGGGCCATTTTATTGATGCCTTGAACGCCGGCCGTGACCAAGTGAAAGACATGAGGTACGGGCAGTGAGGCGGCCGGTCTTCCCTATGATCGCGGCGATGTTGGTCATGTCGGCCTGCGGGACCGATGCAGCGAGCGAAGCACCGGAGCCGCCGGTGGTCGCGTCAGCGCTGTACTCCGTGCCCGACAATGCCGCTTATAACTATCGCTGGTCGGCAGATCCGGGTATCGATTTGTTGACTCCCGAAGTGACGGTGATCAGGGCGTACGTCGAGTCCTACTACCTCACAGTCCGGGCGCTCACACCGGCCGCGGGATACCCGGGTTTCTCTGAATCCGTGGACGAGCGTCTCCTGACCGACTACGGCAACCCCGATCAGCTGAAGAAGAGCCACTTTGTGGGAACGCAGTTTCAGCATCTGCTATGGATGACGCCGACCGAGCGCGGATGGTTTGCAACCGTGTGCACGGGCGATTATTCGGTAATGCGCGAAGGCCCAGACGGACGGTTCTTCAACGTCGGATCGACGAATATTGTTGCGGAAACCGTGGAGATCGAGGCGCCCGACGCGAGAGCTTTCAGTCAGTCGTCGGAGGGCCCCGAACGCGCTCCGGTCGCCGATGTCTTCGGGGGCTGGAAGGTGGTCGACCACGTATACAGTGCACGAAACCAAACGGCGTTCCTCGAATGTCGAAACCGGATGCCGGACGAGGCCTCGAATCGGCCGGCGAAGTGGGACCTCCCCCACGACACCCCGTACCCGACGCTTGCTCCGTATCCGGGCTGGCCGCGTTACGACGAGAACTGACGACCACCGCCACCGTCGGCGGAAGGGCACTGTCGCCGCTGCCGTCGTCCGGTCATATCCTCGACGTCAGCCTCCGTGTTCGGTGGAGGCGTGGGCGAATGATCGGACGGTTGGTAGTGGACAGCAAATGTGACGTCGTGTACGGAGACGACCTCCGGGTGGGCGAGAGGTTCGAGCTGGGCTCGTACACGGTGACGGAGGAGGAACTGGTCGACTTCGCGGGGCAGTGGGATCCGCAGTCGTTCCACATCGACCGTGAGTCTGCAGATGGTGGGTATTTCGGTGGGCTCATCGCGAGTGGTGTGCACACGATCGCGGTGTGCCAGCGACTGTCCGCGACCACTGTTTATGCAGGCTGGAGCGTTATTGCGGGGGTGCGGATGCGCGACGTCAACTTTCTCCGTCCGGTGAAGCCGGGTGATGTGCTCACCGGAAAGCTGGTCGTGGAGGATGTGGTGCCCGACGATCGCGGACGGGCCTTGGTGACCGTCGCGGCGGAGATTCTCAACGGATCCGGCAAGCAGGTCTTGACCTCGGTGACCGAGATGTACATGCGCTGCCGACCGGAAACCGACTGATCGTCGAAATTCTTGGACGAAACGCTACCTTCGAGGATTGTTTTCCGGGTTTCTGGGTACCGCCCCGAAAGGCCAGGTAACCAACGGAGGCAGTCATGAGAATGGGTAGGAGAGTGGCCGCGGTGGCAGTGTTCGCGGCTTCGATCGGATTGGGAGCATCCGGTGTCGCCTGGGGCGGCAGTCTCGACTCGGCGGTGCCGGTGCGTCGGCCGGACGTCATTCAACCGATGCCACCCGGCTTCCCGCAGAACGGTCCGATCGGATGCGACGACTGGGCGGAACCCTACGAGAACAATGTGCCGCAGTGGGGCACCGATCCGTACAACCAGTTCGACAACTGGTGCGACGGTCCCGAGGACGGCCTTTCCGCGCAGCAGCCGCCGGTCAATGACCAGCAGGGCCGGACGGTCAATCCCTGATTCGACGGTGAATGTTCGCACGAGGCATTGTGCCGTCGTGTAGCGCGGTCGTGAACTGAAACCGACCGTCCGTCAAATTTCATTCACGAAATTCGCCCTCCGAGGATTGTTTACGTTGTCTTTGGGTACAGCCCTTAGGCAGCGTTATTCACCTATGGGAGGCAACGATGAAGGTCGGCTTGAGATTGGCTGCGGTCGCTGTGTTCGCGGCCTCGATCGGTTTGGGAACATCCGGTGTCGCCTGGGGTGACGCGCTCGACTCGGCGGTCGTACCGGTGCGCGCACCGGACACGGTTGCACCACTGCCTCCTGGTGTTCCGCCGACCGGCCCGGCCGGCTGTGACGACTGGGCGGAACCGTACGAGAACAACGTCCCGGCGTGGGGCGCAGAACCGTACAACCAGTACGACAATTGGTGCGACGGACCCGAGGACGGTCTGCCGCAACCGGCCACCTACAGCGGTGACGAGGGCGGAGGCGACTCGCCGAACGAGCCGTAGACCGACCGATCCGAATCAGCGCGCCCCGGGAGTCTTCGTTCCGGGGCGCGCTGATTCAGTTGCCGGAGGGCGGTTCGTGCAGTCCGAACGCGGAACCCTGATCGTCGTGGCACAGCTTGAACCGCCCGAATTTCGTCACCGACTCGGGGTCTTCGCCCAGATCCACGGCGTCGACGGTGCCGCCCAGCGCCAGCACCTGCTCGACCGCGGAATCGAGGTCGGGCACCCGGAAGAAGACGTACGGCCCGGCGCCCTCGTCGCCGCCGTGGATCCCGCCCGGGACGTTCGGTGTGTTGATCGAGTATCCCGATCCGCCGGGCCCGGATTCGAATTCCCAGCCGAACAATGCCGAGTAGAACTTTCGGCCCTGCTCGGTGTTGGCCACACCCAATTCGAAGAATGACAGTTCGCCCGACATGAGCACTCCTCCGTCGACAGTGTCCCCGTGACGCTACGCCGAGATGCGGTCACGCATAAGACTCGCGCGTAGACCGACCGCGCCGCAGGAGTATTGATCGCCGCTGCTGCGGGTGGCGCCCTCGGGTTCTTATACGGCGTCACCACACCGCCGTCGGTAACGATCCGCTGCCTGCGGCCAAAGTTACGCAGGGTGCGCCTGCCGTGATAGATACTGCACCGGTGATGCTGCCCAAACGAACCTGCTTTTCCGCCATATCGATGGTGATGCTCGCTGTCGCAGGCTTGCTGGTCGCCGCCCCGGGGAGCAGCGGTGCCGCACCGCTCGCCTGGCGAACCACGATGGTGGCGTTCAGCAACGTCAGCGACCGCGACCTGGATGTGTACGAGTCGGAGGACGGCACGGGGTTCCAGCCCCTCCGACTGTCTGCGTATCGGCCTCCGTCAGGGGTGGTGCGTGACCCGAGCATCTTCCGGCACACGGACGGGTTCTACTACCTCACCTACACGACGGTCGACGGGGCGAACATCGGCTTCGCACGCAGCAGTGACCGCATGGACTGGACGTTCCTTGGGGCCTGGCCGGTCCCGTTCTGCTGCGCCTTCCTGCCGGGCACGGGAGACGGAACGGGCTCAGCGAGCCCGCCGGGTTCCTCGGGGTCGGCCGGGTTCAGCGACGGACCGTCGCTGTCGCCGTTCACCACCAAGGCCTGGGCACCCGAATGGTTCGTGGACGGCGACCGGGTCAACGTCATCCTGTCGCTGTCGACCGGTGGAGGATTCGTGCCGTATCTGATGACGGCGCTGGAACCATCGCTCAGGTTGTGGAGCCCCCCTGTTCCGCTCGCCGGGATCGGCGCGGACCACATCGACACCACCGTGGTCAAGGTGGGATCGACCTATCATGCGTTTACCAAGAACGAGACGAAGAAGGTCGTCGAGCATGCGGTCGCGTCGTCCGTGACGGGACCCTATTCATTCGTCCCGCCTGGAAATTGGGGATCGCTGGTGGAGGGCCCAGCCCTGGTTCAGTTGCCGAGCGGCGCCTGGCGGATATATCTCGACGCCTATACCGAAGGAAAGTATCTCTATTCCGACAGCACGGATGGGCTGCGCACCTGGTCACCCGTGCAAGAGCTTCCAGGCGTTTCCGGGACGGTGCGCCACTTCGGCGTGATGAGAGAGCCGGCATAACGACGACTCCGCGACGCCGCCGTCGTCGATGACGGTCGCCGTCGCGGAGGTGGCTGCGATCGGGAGTGGATCTCGGCTGTGTGGTGCCGGATTGGATGCCGTTGCTGCACAGTTCGTTCGGTGCATCGATTCGAAGCCTCCGGATGTCGGGAGGGTGAACCGGCTAACCGGTGTTGAGCGTGAACGTAACTCGTAGGTGAGTGGCGCAGCGTGCCGGGGTGCACATCGCCACTCACGTGCGGAGACCGTGCGTCAGGCCGCCAGCTCGTCGGCGATTTCGATGTCGATTTCCTGTTCGGTCATTCCGCCGAAGAGATGGTTGGTGAACATGTCAGCTCAGTTCTCGTAACGTGTGGTGGATCCCGGCACGGTCGGAGCTTCTCGTCCGACCTACTGGGTGTATCGCCCTCGGCGACGCTTCCGTTTCAGGTCCCCGCAGGTGAGTGGCAAAGTGTGTTCGGGCGCGCATTCCCGCGCACGTAGCGCTTAGGCTCGACTCGACCGTTCGTGTCCCGGAAACAGGAGATGAGTCGAGATGCCCGCAACCTTCGTTCTGCTGCCCGGCGCCGGCTCGGACTCGTGGTACTGGCACCGCGTCGCACCGATCCTGGAGGGGAGAGGGCACTCGGTGATCGCCGTCGACCTTCCGTACGGCGACGACGACGCGGGCCAGTACGAGTTCGCCGACGTCGTCGTGGATGCGGTCGAGGACGTCGAGGGTTCGATCGTGCTGGTCGCGCAGTCCATGTCCGCGTTCACCGCGGCGATCGTCTGTCAGCGCGGCGAGGTCGACGTGGACCTGCTGGTTCTCCTGGCACCGATGCTGCCCGCGCCGGGGGAGGCACCCGGGCAGTGGTGGGAGACCACCGGTCAGCCGGAGGCGAAACGGGCGTTCGACGTGCTGGAGGGCCGCGACCCGGATGCGCCCGACGACCTGCGGGCGCTGTTCTTCCACGACGTGCCCGACGACGTCACCGAGGAGGCGTTCAGCCAGGAGGAGCCCGTCATGTCGAACACCCCGTTCGAGACGGTGTGGCAGGCGGACGCGTGGCCGCACGTGAAGACGCGGGTCGTCGCCGGGAGACGCGATCGGCTCTTCCCGCTCGACTTCATGCAGCGGATCGTCCGGGAGCGACTGGGCATCGCACCGGAGGTCATCGACACCGGCCATCTGGCGGCACTCGCGCGCCCCGGCGAACTTGCTGCCATGCTGGAGCGCTACGCGTCCGAACTGTAGGGCATGTACATCCGACGAGAAGGAGAGCAATCGATGGCGTTGTCGGTATCGGGCGAGTTCGAGATCGAGGCGCCCCAGGAGCAGGTGATGGCTGCGCTGGCGGACGTCGAACGTATCCCCGAGTGGTCGGTGGTGCACAAGAAGGTGGTCGTCGAGTCCCGATTCGACGACGGACGCCCCCGCACCGTGCGGATGACGCTCGCCGTCCTCGGGGTCGCGGACACGCAGCTGGCCGAGCACAAGTGGCTCGGGGACGAGCAGATGTCGTGGACGCTCCTCGAGAGCGAGAAGCAGAAGTGCCAGGAAGGGGAGTATCGGCTGACCCCCACCCCGCGCGGGACGTCGGTTCACCTCACGATGTCGGTCGAGCCGAAGGTGTGGGTGCCGAAGTCCGTGCTGCGTCAGGGGCAGAAGCAGGCCGTGCGATTGATCCGCAAGGGATTCACCAAGTTCGTTCTCGAGAACTACGTCTGACGAGGACCAGATGACGGTCGAGCAGAGCAGCCCCACCACGCTTCGGCGACTGTCGGCGCGGTTGGCCCTGATCCGCGACGACACCGACGACGACAAGCTGTCGGCCGGTTTCCTCCTCGTCGCCACGATCCTGGCGTTGGTGTGGGCCAACATCGGGGATTCGTACGAGTCGTTCTGGCACACCCCGGTGACCATCCAGATCAGCGACTACGGCATCAGCCTCGACCTGAAGCACTGGGTCAACGACGGGTTGATGACGCTGTTCTTCTTCGTCGTGGGGCTCGAGGTGAAACGTGAGCTGACGATCGGCGAACTCACCGACCGCGCCCGTGCCGCCGTCCCACTCCTCGCCGCGATCGCGGGTCTGGCACTGCCCGCCGTCCTGTTCCTGATCCTCAACCCCAGCGGCGCCGAGGCCGGTGCGTGGGGCGTCGTCGTCTCCACCGACACGGCGTTCGTGCTGGGCGCACTGGCACTCGTCGGACCCCGATGCCCCGCCCGGTTGCGCGTGTTCCTCCTGACCCTGGCCGTCGCCGACGACATCGGTGCCCTGGCCATCATCGCCTTCTTCTACACCGACAACCTCCGGCTCGGACCGCTGCTCCTCGGGTGCGTCGGGCTGCTGCTGATCATCCAGTTGCGCAAGCTCGAGGTGTGGCGTGGTGTCGCCTACTTCATCGTCGCGGCGGGCACGTGGGTCGCGTTCTACGAGTCCGGCGTCCACCCCACCCTCGTCGGTGTGCTGATCGCGCTGATCCTGCCCGTGTATCCGCCGCGGCGCAGCGAGGTGGAGCGGGCCGGTGAACTCACGCGCGCGTTCCGGCAGTCACCCAACTCCGACTACGCCCGCGCCGCCCAGCTCGGTGTGCTGCGCGCGGTGTCCGTCAACGAGCGGCTTCTGCGCTTCTACCAGCCCTACACGGCGTTCCTCGTCGTCCCGATCTTCGCGCTCGCCAATGCCGGTGTGGTCATCACCGGGCAGACCCTCGCGGACGCGGCCCGATCGCCGCTGGCGTGGGGCATCGTGCTCGGCCTGGTGGTCGGCAAGCTCGTCGGCATCACGGCGGCCACGGCCCTGTTCTCGAAGCTGCGGCCCGGCAGCCTGCCGCCCGGGCTGACGCTGTCCCAGATCGCCGGTGGCAGCGCGCTGGCCGGTATCGGCTTCACGATCTCGCTGTTCATCGTCGACCTGGCCATCGATTCACCCGAGCTCGCCAACGACGCTCGGGTGGGTGTCCTGACGGCGGCGGTCATCGCCACCGTCCTCGGTTGGGCTCTGTTCCGGCTGTCGGACTGGGTGCACCCGCCGACGGAGGCCGTCGGGCTCACCCTGCTCCGGCCCGTCGACCCCGGCCGCGATCACCTGCGCGGGCCGGTGGATGCGCCGCTCACCCTCGTCGAGTACGGCGACTTCGAGTGCCCGTTCTGCAGCAAGGCCACCGGCAGCATCCGGGACGTCCGGGCCCATTTCGGGGACGAGCTCCGCTACGTCTTCCGGCATCTGCCCCTCGACGCCGTGCATCCGCACGCGCGTTTCGCCGCCCAGGCGAGCGAAGCGGCGGCCGCGCAGGGACGGTTCTGGGAGATGCACGACCACCTGTTCGCCAACAGCGACGCCCTCGCCGAGGACGAGATCTTCGGTTACGCCGCCGAGCTGGGGCTCGACATGGACCGGTTCGAGGAAGACATCCGCAGGGGCACCTACGTTCACCGCATCGACGACGACGAACTCGACGCCGAGTCGAGCGATTTCCGGGTGACCCCCACGTTCTACCTCGGCGCGACGGGCACCGACCTCGCCCGGCACAGCGGCCCCTACGACGCCGCCACCCTCATCCGGCAGCTCGAAGAGGCGCGCGGCGCCGACGGCGCACCCTGATCAGCCGCGCGAATCCTTCACAGCCTGGATTGCGGCCGGCGTGACGGGGTCGACGTTGTCGGCGAAGTCGTCGTGCTTCTTCAGGTAGCCGGCGACGAACGGGCAGATCGGCACGATCCGCTTGCCGTCCCCGACGGTCTCGGTGAGCGCGCTGCGGATCAGGGTGGTGGCGAGGCCACGCCCCCCGAACTGCTCACCGATCTCGGTGTGGAAGAAGATCCGTTGATTCTCGTCGTCGAGGTACTCGGTGAACCCGGCCAGTTCACCATCGACGCGGACCTCGAATCGGTGGTGTTCGGGGGCGTTCCGGACGTCGGGTGCGGGGCCGTCTTTCGTGTCGTCTGTCATGGACCCACTATGCCGCCCGGCGGGGTTCCGACTGCGCGGCGGGTGTTCCCGGACGCCGCGGAGGTGGAGGATCGAAGGAGTTCAGCGATCCGAGAGGGGACGCGACCGCCATGACCGATTACGGCAGGGCCGTGCAGTTCGGGGCGTTCGTGACCCCGTCGGTGGAGTTGCTGGCCAACACGTTCGAACTCGCCGCCCTCGCCGACGAGACCGGGCTCGACCTGATCGGCGTGCAAGATCACCCGTACCAGGCGAAATTCCTCGACTGCTGGTCGCTGATGGGCACGCTGCTGGCCCGCACCGAGCGGGTGCGCGTGTTTCCCGACGTCGCATGCCTGCCGCTTCGCCCGCCGGCGACGATGGCGAAAGCCGCGGCCAGCCTCAATGTGATGTCGGGAGGCCGGTTCGAACTGGCGTTGGGTGCGGGCGCGTTCGGGGAGGCGATCGGGGCGATGGGCGGTGACGTGCGCACGCCCGGTCAGGCCGCGGCGGCCTTGGAGGAGGCGGTCGAGGTGATCCGCCTGATGTGGTCCGGTGAGCGTGCCGTGTATTCCGAGGGTGAGCACTATCGCCTCGCGGGCGTGCATCCCGGACCGGTCCCGGCGCACAGGATCGGGATCTGGCTGGGCGTCGGCGGCCCCCGGCTGCTGCGGGCGCTGGGACGCTCGGCGGACGGGTGGGTCCCGTCGAGTTCGTACTTTCCGCCCGAGGTCCTGCCCGGCATGCACGCGCGGATCGACGCGGGTGCGGCGGATGCGGGCCGGGACCCGAGCTCGATCGTCCGCGCCTACAACGTGTTCGGCCGGGTGAGCGATACACCGTCGGACACGTTGTTCCACGGAACCGCCGACCAGTGGGTGAGCCAGCTGACGGAACTCGCGGTGGACGCGGGCATGGACACGTTCGTCTTCGGCACCGACGGCGACGACCTCGCCCAGGTCCGTAGATTCGCGACCGACGTAGCGCCCGCAGTTCGGGCCGCCGTGGATGAGCACCGTGGCACGGGTGCGCAAGCATGAGCGAACCGCGGCTCCTCCTCATCGGCGGGCGCCAGTCCACGCTGGACGTGTTGAAGGAAGAACTGACCCGGTTCGGGCGGGACGTCGTGGCATCCAACGACCGCGAATTGATCCGGCAGGCACTCCTGGACGGAAACGTCGACCTCGTCGTGATCGGCGGCGGCCTCGACGATCCCGCCCGGGATGCCATGCGGGACTTCGTTCTCGGCGTCAAACCGGACGTCCCCGTGCACCTGCTGCCCCGCACGGCCGGAGCGAGCCCGGCGTCGGTCATCCCGTTCGCCAACGAACAGATCGTGCTGTTCAAGGTTCACGCAGCGGCTGGCGACGAAGACGCGCAGTCCGACTAGGTCAGTTGCCGTCCTTCTCCTTGTCCTTGGGCTTGTTGTTCCCGTTGCCGTTGTTGCCATTGTTGTTTCCCGGTCCGGTCTTCGGTGCCGGGGCGCCTGTCGGTGGGGGCGGCGCAACCGGGTTGACCTCGACCGCGCTGCTCGGGACGGAGACGGGTGCCGGGGCGGGGACGACGGCGGTGGTGCTCGGCCCGGGACCGACCGTGCCGTCCCGATTCTGAGACGCGATGGCCAGCGCCGCCACGACCACGGCCACCAGCACGGCGGCGATCGCGGCGATGATCAGGCCGGTCCGCCGTGCCCGCCGGGGCTCGGGCGGCAGCTCATGGACCGTCGTCGGTGTGAATGCTCTAGTCGGCGGCGGGTGCGCGCCGGGCGCCCCGAGGACGGCGTCCCGCATCGCCTGGGCGTCGGCGTACCGCTGCTGCGGGTCGCAGGTCATTGCCCGTTCGATCGTGTCGACGAGGTTCGGATCGGCGTCCGGGCGGGCTTCGCGCAGCGGTCGGGCCGCACCGTCGGTGATCGCGCGGGCAAGCGACAGGATGTTGTCGCCGGCGAACGGCCGGTGCCCGGCGAGGGCTTCGTAGCCGACGACGCCGACGGCGTAGAGGTCGTCGGCGGTCGTGGCGGGTGTGCCCAGGATGCGGTCCGGGCTGAGGTAGGCCACGGTGCCCAGCACCTGTCCCGTCGCTGTGTGGTCGGATGCGGCGCTCTTCGCGATGCCGAAGTCGGCGACCTTCACCGTGCCCGCGGCGGTGAACAGCACGTTTCCCGGTTTGATGTCGCGGTGCAGGATCCCGGCTTCGTGGGCGGCGCCGAGGGCGGCGAGCACGTCGGCGAGGATCGACCGCACCCGCGCGTCCGGTACGGGTCCGGCGGCGATCTCGTCGGCGAGGGTCCGCCCGGGCAGGCGCTCCATCACGATGTACGCCACCCCGGCGTCCTCGCCGCAGTCGTGCACCGCGACGACGTTCGGGTGATTCAACGTGGCGGCCAGCCGGGCCTCGACCTCGAATCGGCGGCGTGTGTCGGGGACGGAGGTGAGCTCCGTGCGCAGCACTTTGATCGCGACGGGTCGCTGCAGGCGCAGGTCCCATCCGTCGTGGACATCGGCCATTCCGCCGCGCCCCAGCACTCCCCGCAACTCGTACCGACCTGCGAGAACTGCGGACACCGACATGCGCTCACGCTATCGTCAGCTCTTGTGCCGGACACCGCTGCCTCCCACCTACCATGACGCCATGACCGCTTCAGGTAAACGCCGACACCTGTCCGTCGTTCCCGACGCGCCGGTGATCGTCCGGCCGTCCGAGCGGCCGGGTCGCCGCGACGTGGCGAGTTTCCACCTGCGGATCGAGCTCGACGACGTGTCGCCGGCCGTCTGGCGGCAATTCGTCGTGCCCTCGAACCTGCGGCTCAACGAGCTGCATCCGATCGTGCAGACGGTCATGGGCTGGCAGGACAGCCACCTGCATTCGTGGGTCGGCGGCGAGCCGCCCGCCTCCGAGCGATACGAGATGCGCGAGAGCATCGACGAGGGCTTCGCCGACGAGGACGACGAGCTGTGCGAGGACGCGGTCCGGCTCGATCAGGTTCTGGCCGAACCCGGCGAGCTGCTGTCCTATCAATACGACTTCGGCGACGGCTGGGACCATACGATCGTCCTCGAACGGATCGAGGCCGACGGGCCCGCGCCGACGGTGACCTGCCTCGCCGGCGCCCGCGCCTGCCCGCCCGAGGATTGCGGCGGACCGGGCGGATACGCCGACCTGCTGACGGTCCTGGCCACCCCGTCGCACCCCGGTCATCACGACGCCGGGGCATGGGTCGGTCCGGGGTTCGCGCCCGAATCGTTCGGCGTCGACGCGGTGAACCGTAATCTGCGGATCGAAGTCGTGATCCGTGACCACGGGCCGGTGACGGATTCGAAATTCGCCGAACTGCTGCGACGAATACCCCATCAGGCTGCCCCGCACGTCTTTTCGCTGCTCGAGCATGCCCAGCTCACCACGCGGAAGGGTGATTTTCCTGCGGCCCAGGAAGCGGCGACGCTGCATCTGCGGTGGTTGCTGCAGCGCATCGGATCCGACGGCATCACGCTGACTCAGGCGGGCTACCTGCCCCCGGCCGTGGTGGCGGAGATGCGGCAGGCGTTACCGGGCTTCGACGACTGGCCCGCCACCAGCAACCGCGAGACGGACCAACGGCCGGTCCACCTGCTCCGTGAGTACGCCAAGACACTCGGACTGGTGCGCAAGTACAAGGGAAAACTCGTTCGAACCAATCTCGGAACGGCGATGGCGGACAACGCGACACAGATGTGGCGTCATCTGCTCGAACGCCTGCCGCTGGGCACCGAACAGATCGAGCGGGAGGCCGGATACCTCGTGCTTCTCACACTCGCCGCAGGCACGTCGTCGGACGAACGACGGGACGCGATCGCCGAGGGACTCGCAGCCCTCGGCTGGCAGACCAGCGACGGCACGATCGTCGGCCGGGAAGAAGTCTTCTGGACCGCTCGCCCCACGATCTCGTTCCTCGAACTCATCGGCGCAATGGTCGAGGGCTACGTCCAACGCGACCAGCCCATGGACCCCGAATGGGGTCGGCTCCTCGCTCAGATGGTGCTGTCGATGTAGGCGGCAACGTCGTACCAGCACCGGACTACGCCCGAACCTTTTTGGGCGCAGTTGCTTTCGGCCCACATGGCACTCCCGCGGTGGCGATGGCTCCAGGCAGTCGCCGGACGATCGCACAAACGACACTCTTCGACGCAGAACGATTTCGGGCCACATGTGTCGGAATCTTCTGCTTTGATACGTCCCATGCAATAGTCGGTCGCGAGCAAGGGAGGTTGACGACGATGGTCGATTCCACCGAGGTGCCCGAGGTTTCGTGGGCGGGAATGGTCGAGTGGTTGACGGGTTCGCTGGTCGATCAACCGGTCGCGCTCATCGTCGAGATCGGCCCGAACAGCTACGTCAGTGAAGACGA
Source organism: Rhodococcus mengyinensis (assembly GCF_048381435.1). NCBI lineage: Bacteria > Bacillati > Actinomycetota > Actinomycetes > Mycobacteriales > Nocardiaceae > Rhodococcus > Rhodococcus mengyinensis. The sequence goes on from NZ_JBLWIT010000056.1 coordinate 77,281, forward strand.
CGACGAAGAAGTCGTCTGCGCGCAGATTCAGGTACTGGCCGACGGTGTGTTGATGCTCCGTCGATCACGCGTCGAGCTCGGGCACCTGCTGCTCGCCGACTATTCCGCCGAGCACCTGACCCTCGACAGGTGGCATTTCGACGGCCATTTCGAAGACTGTACGGACGGCTATCTCTTCAGCCGAGACGTGAACCTCATCGCGAACACCTGCGTGGCCTGGTTCCGGGACAATTGGGGCACGCGGTCCACCAGTGAACTCGGATGCTCGTATCGGTTCCCCGACGAGTTGATACCGACTGAAAACGCCGACGATTTGTTCTGATTTGTCCCGCGGCGGAACTCGAGGATTCGACGGTCCCGGTACGACGATTCCGGCACACTGGTTGCATGAGCACTCCGCCGCGTCGCCGGTGGGTGCTGCATGTCGATCTCGACCAGTTCATCGCCGCCGTCGAGGTGCTGCGGCACCCTGAGCTGCGGGGACGTCCCATTGTCGTGGGCGGTCGCGGCGATCCCACCGAGCGTGCGGTGGTGTCGACGGCATCCTACGAAGCACGGGAGTTCGGTGTCGGTTCCGGGATGCCGATGCGGATCGCCGCACGGAAGATTCCCGACGCGGTGTTCCTGCCCGTCGACGCCGAGGCCTACACCGAGGTGTCGGCGGTCGTGATGGACACCTTGCGCAAATTGGACGTCGTGGTCGAGGTGATGGGCTGGGACGAGGCGTTTCTCGGTGTCGAGACCGACGACCCGGAGGCCTTCGCGCGAACCATCCACGATGCCGTCCTCGACGCGACCGGGCTGCACTGCTCAGTCGGCATCGGCGACAACAAGTTACGAGCAAAGATCGCGACGGACTTCGGCAAACCGCAGGGCATCTACCGGCTGACGGAGGAGAACTGGTTCGCCGTCATGGGAGAGCGTCCTACCGACGCACTGTGGGGGATCGGCAAGAAGACGGCGAAGAAGCTTGCCGCGCTGGGCATCAGCACCGTGCGAGAGTTGGCCGACGCGTCGGATCCGGAGTTGGCCGCGTCCCTCGGTCCGAACATGGGTCCGTGGTACGCGCGGATCGGCCGCGGCATCGATCTTTCTCCGGTCTCCGCCGAACCCTGGGTGGCGCGCTCGCACAGCCGGGAGACGACCTTCCAGCAGAACCTCGCCGGCAAGGAGGCCGTCACCGAGGAGATCCGACGTCTCGCCGACCGTGTCAGGGAGGACATCCTCGCGGAGAACCGCCAGGCGGTGCGAGTGGCGCTGAAGGTGCGCTACGCCCCGTTCGACACCCACACGACGAGCAAGCCGCTGCCGGAACCGACATTCGATCCGGACGTGATCGCCGACGCTGCAGCAGCATTGGTCGACAGGCTCGACCACGAGCGGGAAGTGCGACTCCTCGGCGTGCGGCTGGAAATGACCCCGCCCACGTGAGTGGCGAAGTGTGCTCGGGCACGCTTTGCCACTCACGTGGGGTCACCAGCCGGAACTCAGAATCCCGCCCTGCTGATTCCAGTCCTCGTCGGCCGGTTCTGGCCTGGCTCCCGGGGCCACTGCGTCGCGAACGCCCATGGAGTCGGCGAGAGTGTCCATCTGCGTGCGAGTTTCTGCGGCAAGTCGCTCGCGCTGCTTGTCAGATAGTGACTCGAGGTCGGCCAGAGCCGACGGGATCACCCTGTCGAGAGTGGCGTTGAAGGCCTCCGAAGCTACGAGGTCGCGCACCCCCAAGGCGCCCGACAAGACATCTGCAGCGAGACGACGAAACTCCGGATCCGGCGACTTCGCCGCGAGGACGGTCAACGACTGCTTCAGCTGAAGGGACACCCCAAGGTCGCCCCGTGCCACGTCGAATGTGCGTTCAGGCTTATCCATCACGCCCCCGGATGGTCGTAGGAAGCTTCGGGAAGACTGGGCAGATCGATGAACTCGCTGCCGGCGAGTGATCCGGTGATACCACCCATAAGGGCCTGGACGACGGACCAAGTTGTTGTCCAGTACTGGAGGACCTCACCCCACTTTTCGAGGATCATCAGAACCTGCAGAGTGGCCGCGCCCATCGCTGCGCCTGAACCGATAACGCCGACACCGGTCAGTGCCAGCGCCTCTGCGGCGGCAATCTCGATGAGGGCGATGATTGCCATGTCGGTAATGGCGGAGAGCGCATCCCCTACGGCCTTCGACAGCTCGTACATGGCAAGGGAAATCTGGTCGATCTGTTCTGCAATGGAACGAAGCGGTGACGCCTGGCTACCGACCGCGTCACCAAACTTCTGAAAGTAGCCGCGCGCGTTGTCGGCCGCGATGCCTCTCCACGGCTCGACGCCACGAAGACTCTCGTGGATTGCTGCGGAGAAGTGGTCGTTGTAGTCGGCCAGATTCTGGACGCTGTTCCCTGCGCGCTTCACGCCGTCCCAGTCGCCCGAGAGCTGTTCCGCCGCCCAGTCCCACGGATTGGACTTGATCACTGAGGTGCAGAACTGCTGGATGTAGAACGAGGGACTCAGGAACGACAAGCCGACGGCGTTCTCGAGCATGTCGGGAACAGGGTCGGAGCCATCGGGTTCGGTCAGTGCATCGACTGGACTACTGCTCATCAATTCTCCCCGACATAACTGCGATCGAGCTCAGCCGCGTATGCGTGATCGGTCGTCCTGTACATAATCGCGGTCGACTCCAGCTCCGTCGCGGAGCGATCGGAGAGGCTCCCCAGCGCCGCATAGTTCGCATCGAGTCGATCACGAACCTCTGCAATGGACTTCGTGACCTCGAAGAACGCCCGACCACTTGCTGTCGATAAGCCTAACCACCTGTTGAGGTAAGTCCTGGCCGGTGCAGTCTGCGCCGACAGTTCTCTCAGGTTGCGGGCAAGCCCGTCCAGAGCGGCCGGATCGACCTGCAATTCCTCAGACATTGGTCCCCCCGAACGATTTCGATGTGCGCCAGAATTACAACACACGATCCGTCCACGCCGGCCCGTCGGGTGAGTCGGCCGACTGCGATAATCCGCGCATGAACAATTCGGGGAGGGTTGACGTGTTGCTCGGCGTGCGGGCGGGCGAAATCGATATCGACAGCGCAGGTCCGTTGACCGCGCACTGGGCAGATCACCTGCTTCAGTTGGAGCGACCTGTTCCGCATGTGTGTGCCGTGCACGGTGAGCCGGAGGTAGATCGCAGGGAGACGACTCTATTGTCCGCCAAGGGGTCGAGGTCGCTGACGGGCGGGGATGTCGCCTCGGCGGGAAGATACACAGTGTCCATGGACTGGCCTGTCTGCACGCAGTGCATCGAGCGACAGAGGCGATGGCGCGGGGCGGCACTGGCAACCCTGGTGGGGTTTCTTGTTGCGGTCGTCGTCCTCTTCATCGCGGCCCAATCTGCCGAGAAGAACGAAGCGGTGCTGTCACTCGCCTTCTTCGCCGCGTTCGGACTGCTCTTCGGCGCGGCCAAACTCAACCAGCGTGCGACTCTGTTCACCGGTGCCACACTGAACGCTGACGGGACCGCGGTCGTTGTGGCACAGGCGCATCCAGAGTTCGCACGTCAGGTATAGCCGGGCTAACCCACGTGAGTGGCAAAGTGTGCTCGGGCACGCCTTGCCACTCACGTGTCAGCGGCGGGCGAAGACTGCGGGTTCGCTGTCGGGGACCTGGGCGACGAGGTCGCGGGCGACGAGGTGTCGAAGGTGGGCCGCCGCCTCGGACAGCGCCATGCCCTTGCCCATGGGGGAGATGTCGGCCCACGGCTTGTACCACTTCATACGCTCGGCGACCTGCCACACGGTGATCTGGTCGTCGCCGAAAGCCTTGTACAGGTGGTCGAGTCGCTCTTCGTGGTGCTCGATGAGTTCGCCGGCACGGCCCGCGACGTCGTCGATGGGGATGCCGTGGGCGCCGAGTCCCCGGGTGATGTCCATGGTCTGCACGCGGCGCAGCGAGTCCATGAACTCTGCCAGGCCGTCGCGCTCCTCGAGCGGGTACACGAAGTTGCCGACGTGCGGCGTCGTTTTTTGCAGGACGTGGTCGCCGGTGAACATCACGTCGGCGCCTTCCAAGTAGAAGCAGACGTGGCCCGGGGTGTGGCCCGGGGTGTAGACGGCGCGCAGGCTGCGGCCGGCGAGGGCAATGAGTTCGTCGTCGACGAGAACACGATCGGGCGCCGACTCGGGACCCGCCGGCGGCTTCCCACTCGTTGCCTTCTCGAATGCCTCGAGGTCTGCCGGGGCGGCACCGGCCCGCGTCATGTTGGCCTTCTGGAAATCCAACCACTCGGGTCCGTGACCGGTCGACATGTGCTCGAACATCCCGTGATCGGATTCGTGCATCGCAATCCACGCCCCGGAGGCCTCCCGGACGCGACCGCACAGACCGGTGTGGTCGGGGTGGAAGTGCGTGAGTACGACGCCTTCCACATCCTTCACCGAGTGTCCGATGGCCTCGAGTCCGGAGGTGAGGCCGTTCCAGGCGTTGTCGTCGTCCCAGCCGGCGTCGACGAGGATCAGACCGCCGGGTGATTCCATCGCGTACACCAGGGTGTGACCGAGGGGATTGTCGGTGATCGGCACCGGAATCTGGAAGATCCCGTCACCGATGGGCGCTGCGTCGCTCATGTGCATACCTCGTTGCCTAGATGAACAAATTAGTTCTACTTACCTTCATACTGACCTTTCACCGCGGTTTGCGATACCGCGGGTCCTGATTAGCGGAACGACATGGCCCGTGACCAGGTGCTTTCGCGCGAAATCCGACCGGGGGACCGGAAGGCCCACTGGATGCCGGACGCTATGGAATGCTCCACTCGGACCAGCTTTCAACATGCTCGCATTGCGACAGGAGACTGCTTTGACCACAACCCTCGTTCGATCACGCCGCCGGTGGTACACGTCCGGAATGTGTGGCCTCGCTGTAGTGGGTGCCTCGGGGCTGCTCGCCCCGAGCGTCGCGGTTGCCGCGCCGGCGGCGTTGCCTGCCGGCTGTGTGCAGGGCGCCGGCACCCAGGTGACCTGCACGTTCACGTTTACCGGCAGTGCGCAGTCGTTCACGGTTCCCGAGGGCATTACCAGCCTGGCGGTGACGGCAACGGGCGGACGTGGCGGAAACAGTCAAACCATCCTCGGCGGCGCCGCGGCCGTCGCAACGGGACAGCTGACGGTTGCCGCGGGGGACGCGCTATACATCCAGGTCGGCGGCAACGGTGGCGACGGCAACGGCCAGGCCGGATACAACGGCGGTGGGGCCGGCGGCACCGGCGCAAGTGGCGGAGGCGGTGCCTCCGACGTTCGCACCGGGACGGGTGAGCTGGCGGATCGTCAGATCGTCGCCGCGGGCGGAGGCGGTGCGGGTGACACCTATATCGGTGGCGCAGGCAACCTGATGGGACCTGCCGGCGGACCCGGTGGCGGGGGTGGCGGTGGTGGCGGCGGCACGGACGTCGCTGGTGGCATTGGAGGCAACGGTGGCACGGAACCACATGGCTCGCCAGGTGAGGCCGGTGTCGGTGGGGCCGGTGCGGGCACGGGCGGCGGTGGTGGCGGTGGCTGGTTCGGCGGCGGAGGTGGCGCCGAGAACTACGGCGGCGGCGGAGGCGGTGGCGGGTCGTCCTACGCGCCCAGCGGAACCTTCAGCGTCGCTGGGGTGGATGCTGTTTCGTCGGTAGTCATCACATACGGGGCCGGATCGGGAACAGGGTCACTCGGAAACCTCTTCGGCAGCAGCTGATCTCGACTCCCACGCTGGAGTCGTCGACACGGGCCGCGAAGTGGCACACGAAATCGGCAGCAGCCCCGAACTTTCGTCCGGGGCTGCTGCCGATCGTGTCGTCAGACTGCGACAGCCACCGGCGCAGAGGCGGTGGCGGATTCGTAAATCGCTTCGATGCGGCGCCGAGTCTCGTCGGGGTCGGACTTCATCGCGAGGACGAGTTCGGAAATGACGAGCTGCATTGCGTGCTCGAGCTGCCGCTTCTCGCCGGCCGAGAGTGGCTTGACCTGCGAACGCGTCATCAGATCGCGGATGACTTCACTCACCGTGAAGATTCCGCCGACTGTCAGCTTTTCCTGGTTGGCCTTGAATCGCCTGGACCAGTTCGACGGGTCGTCGACCGTCGGACCACGCAGGATGTCGAAGACTCGACCGACTTCGTCGTTGTTGATCGCATTCCGCACGCCGATGGATTCGGCTTTCGCTACCGGAATCTCGATGGACAGCCCGTTCTGGGCGACTTCGAACTGTACGTATTCGGTGGGCAAATCGTTGAACATCCGGGTCGTGAGCTTTGTGACAGTCACCGACCCATGGTGCGGGTACAGAAAAATATCACCGATATTGAGATTCATAGATTACCTACCCTTCCCCAACATTATGGCACACGCTGCCATATTGACAACCGGTGACCACGTGAGGACCATCGCGGGGGTGTGCTCCTACCGATAACGAAGGCCCTTGATGACCAGACCCGAAGTGTTCTCCGTGTCCCCTGACCTGCCCGCCGGCCCGCTGGGGCTGCGGGAGCGACGACGCGAGCAGACGAATGTCGAGATCAGCGAGACCGCACTCACACTGTTTGAGTACAAGGGTGTCGAGGGCACGACCGTCGGTGAGATCGCGCAGGCTGCGGGCGTGTCGCAGCGAACCTTCTTCCGATATTTCGCTACCAAGGAAGAGGCCGCGCTCCGCGATCACTGGGCCTTCGAGGCGGTCTTGGCTGGAGGGCTCGACCAGCTCGACGCGGAGGTCTCACCGAGGCTCGCGCTGGAAACGGCCTTCGCTGCTGCTTTGGCGATGTACTCGGACAGTTTGTCGATCGCCTGCCGACGATTGCTGCGGGTGAACCGACTCATCAAGAAGGAGCCGGCGCTGCGGGCGGAGCTGGCGCGCGAGAGTGTGCGGCGAACCGCGGCGCTTGTCGATGTGGTGTCGACGAGGTTCGACTGCGCCGACTTGCAGGTTCGACTGGCAGTCGATGTGTCGATCGCCGTGCTTCGTGCGGCGTTGGAAACGTGGGTGGACCAATCGTCCACCGATGAGACGGCGAGCCTGCCCGAAATCTATTTCTTGGCAAGGGGACTCGCGCAGGCGTGATCGGGGACGGTCCGCAGGCGCCGGCTCAGCCCTCCAGGAAGCTGAACCGGACGTGTCGCACCGGGTTGTCGACATTGGTGTCGACGAGGCACACGGATTGCCAGGTGCCCGTCGCGAGTGCTCCGTCGAAGACGGGCACGGACGCGTAAGGCGGAAGGAACGCAGGTAGCACGTGGTCGCGGCCGTGCCCATGGCTGCCGTGGCGGTGGATCCACCGGTCGTCGCGCGGAAGCACTTCGTCGATCGCGCGCAGCAAGTCGTCGTCGCTTCCCGCGCCGGTCTCGATGACGACGAGTCCCGCAGTGGCGTGCGGCACCCACACATGCAACAGGCCGTCACCGGCGCCTGCTGAGGCGAGGAACTTCTCGATCTCACGGGTCAGGTCGTGCACCACCGGCTCAGCGCCGGTGCGCACCTCGATCTCGGTACTGAACATAGTTCTGACGTTAGTGCCCTGGTGCGTGACGGCGCACGCGCTATGTGACCAAGCCCTGCCGCGATCGGAATCGTCAACAACGGATCGAGCGGCGTCGACTACTAAGGATGCAATCTTGATGAGGGCCCAACTAGTTGAGCGACCATGCTCAGGTACTCGAATCACTTGACGGTTTTACAGGCGGCTCGAGCGGCGGACCCTACCGCGCAGCGATTTCGCCCTCGGGATGGAAATCATGCGTGGAGCAGCAGGTTATTCTGTGTGCGCATGGAGGTTCCTTTCGGTGCAAAGCCCGGTCCCAGTATTCCCTTGGCGGAGGGGGGACCGGGTATACCGGAAACCGCTCCGCCGCCGTCACTGTCGCGGATGTGGTTTCGCGACCGCCGTCTCTACTACTTACGGCCGGCTGCCCACTTCATGCCCCAGCTGTAGGTCTTGTCGAGATCGGCCTGGCTGCCTTCGACGTACTTCACCTCGCGGGTGACGGTGATGCCTTGTCCGGTGTTCTGCAGCATCGCGATGGCGCAGATGCGAGCGGAGCTGTTCGACGAGTCCAGTCGCACCTCCACCTCGGGTCCGCTGGTGGGGTAGAGAGTGACGACGCCGTCCACGGCCGCCCAGTTGGGTGCGCCGTCGTAGATCATTGCGAAGATGAGGATCCGCTTGAACATCTCCGGTCGGTCGAGATTGATATGCATGTTTTCGCCCCCGGTCACGGTGCCGGTGCGATCGTCGGCGTCGAGCTTGACGAACGGCGGGTCCTGCAGCGATCCGAAACTGTTGCCGAGTGCCTGGACCACACCCTTCGACCCGTCGGCCAGTTCGTAGAGGCAGCCGAGGTCCAGGTCGATGCCGTTGGTGCCGCCCGCGGCGGCCGCGAGCTTCGCGAAGAAGCCGGTCTTCTTCGGCTGCGGTGTCGCGCCCGTCGACCAGTTGAGGTTGACCCGCATCGCGCCCTGCCGCTCACCCGACTTCGTGAGGCTGACGGAAGGCGCGGCCTTCGACAAGGTCACTTTGCTCAGATTGACTCCGCCCTGCGGTGCGGCAGGAGTGGAGGGGCGTCGGGTGTAGTCGATGGCCACAGGTGGGAACCTTCCGATTGACTGAGCGGCGCGCGTCAGACCGTTGTCCGATTTGCACGATTTCGGTCCAGGGTAGCGGTAGTCGTCCGGGACGCAGTCGGCCCGACCATGCTCACGCTGATTCCCGTGCACTCCACTCGATCGCTGGGCAGGTGTCCATCACCATCGCGACGCCCTTCGCGGTCGTTCGCTGGAAGGCGGCTTCGTCGATGACGCCCAATTGGAACCAGACACCCTTCGCGCCGATCTCGACGGCCTGGTCCGCGAACTCCCCGGCGGCCTCCGACTGGCGAAAGACGTCGACGACGTCTATCGGGAACGGCACATCCGCGAGAGTGGGGTAACCCTGCTCGCCGAGCACCGTCGGGGCGTCAGGATGGATCGGGACGAGGCGCTTCCCTCGGCGCTGCAACAGCTCCGCGATCCGGAACGCCGTCCGGTCCGGATTACCGGAGAGCCCGACGATTGCCCACGTTTCCCAGTCGTCGAGCATCGACGAGACAGCTTGGGGGTCCTGCCAAGAAGTGTCCACAATCGCAAAGTACCGCCTTCGGTGTTCCAAGGGGAGTGCAAGACGGGCGTCTATCGAAGTGGTCGCTATGGCGCAATTCAGGCGCGCGTGAGTAGTAGGCCGGCATTAGCCTTCGTCGGACCTTGTGGATTCAAGAACGAGGTTCAGTCCGAGGCCGCCTCGACAAAAGGGGTGCCGTTGTGGTCAAGGACACGCTCGAAAATGGGGTTGTCAGTGGGTGGTGTCACAGTATGGACGGTCAGGATCTGCGGATGACTCGTACTCGACAGAGGGGGATTGCATGTACAAGACTCGGACGGGTCTAACTCTCGCCGCTCCACGGGCTTTTTTCGGGTGGCTAGTGGTGGCTTCAATTTTGAATTGGCTCACCGTTGTTGGTGTGGGTGTCTTCCTTGTATTTGCGCTCGCAGAGTTCGCGGGCTTGGGGGCATCGATCGCCGGCCATGTCCTCGGATGGTCCGATCTCCTCGCCGTTGTGTTCCTAACGTTGTCTTGGGCGACGATCGGCGTAGTTATTGCCTTCTTTCCGCACATCATCGACATGGAGGACTGCTCGGTTAGCGCGACGTGGAAGCTCCTTATTCGGACCCGCTGGACAACCTCGACAACCGTGTACTACGGGAGTGCATTCGTTGCGCTCCTCTGCGCGAGATACCTCGACGGTGGTCTTCTCGGCCAGGGCATCGTGCTTGTTGCACTGGCTGTCGCCCTAATAGTCGCGTCCCGGTTCGCGCGCTCGGCTGACCGCGAGGTTCGACGTGTCGCACGTCTTAACCCGAATGCACCGATTCGTTGATCCAGTCGGGGTGAGTTTCAGTGTGCAGCAGTGGGCGGTGTGTGGGCGTGGTTGAGCGTCCGACCTCTCGTGTCGGGTTGTTCCACTGGGGCTTTCGCGTCGAGGTCGGGCAGGAGTCGCGGGTGTTAGACGATGGCCGGGTGATTGCGGCCGAAGGTTTTGTCAAACAGCGTGTGCCACGCCGTTTCCCACGGCCAATCCTGAGGGAGGTGCAGGGTCAGTCGCCTCGCCGAGGAGGCGATGCGTGCGGGGACCGAGACGAGGGTGCGCCGGAGGGTGCCGGTGGTCGCCCGCGTCAGCTTCGGATCGCCGGTGAGGGTGCCGGCGGCTCGGGTGAGGTTGAACGCCATTACCGCGCAGACGAGCCAGGCGGCGTTCGCGGTGAACCGGCCCGAAGGCAGGTGCGCGAGGGCGGAGTTCTTCAGGTCCGCGTGCACCTGTTCGATGATCGCGTGCTGACGGTGGGTTTTGTCGGCGGCGACGGTGTCTACATGGTCGGGGTCGGTGGTGGTGAAGAAGGCGTGGAACCGCCAGATGTCGAACAATGTGCCCTGTCCCTGGTCTTTGGGTGGTCGCAGGTCGGGGATGCGGCGCACGACCAGCCGCCCGGGGATCTGGTGGGCCTTCTTCTGGGAGGTGAACGCGGTGAACGGAATCTCTGCGACCTCCGCCCGCGAGATCCAGGTGTCGGCGCCCTCGTCGTAGACGGCGTCGGTGTACTCGATCGGCGTCCACGCGGACTCGTCCACGTCGATCGAGGCGATCGCCTGTTTGATGGTGGCGGTCAGGCGCACCGTGACCGAGACGTCGGCGCCCGCGCGGATCGCCGCACCGACGGTGGGATATCCGTAGAACGCCGAATCGCACCGGACCAGCGGTTTCAGCGGGCCGCCACCGCTCGGTCCGCCGGCCTGGGTGCGCAGCCGGTCGACGGTGGCCAGGGCGTCGGCGACCAGCCGGGCGGCCCCGCGCGGGGAGCCGCAGGCTCCGCGGCGCAGGCGTTGGGTGAGGATCACCGGCGTACCGGTCTCCGTGGTGACGGTGGCGAGCAGTGCGTTCAGCCCGCGCACGCCGGAGTAGCCGTATCCGGACCCTTGCTTTCCGTGGCCGTGGACCTCGATGATCGAATCGTCGATATCGACCAAGACCCGCCCGGTGTCGATCCCGGTGACCAGCGGGGTCTTCTCGGCGAGGTTGCCCAGGAACCGTGAGGCGACGGCGTCGAGTTGCCGGACGTGTCCGAAGGTGAACTGGCGGAGGAACGATCCCAGCGTCGACGGGGCATAGGGTCGGTCGAAGAGCGTTCCCATCGCCCCGTGTCGCACAATGGCCAGGTCGGCGATGCTGTCGGCGCCGGCGACCATCCCACCGATCAGGGATCCGATCTTGCGGCCCGGGTGGGCGCCTTTGTCGGTCGGGACGCTCAGGTGTTCGTCGGCGAGGGTGAGCAGGCCGCTGGCCTGCGCCAATGCCATCACCGGGACCAGCCCCGCGGTCGCCACCAGATTGGGGTCGTCGAACCTCGCCGCCGAGACGGGTCGAGTGTGAGATAGTTGCACCTACGAGATGCCCTTCGTCGTGGCCGAATTGTTTCTGTGAGAAGTTCAATTCTTCCACCACGGCAGGGCATTTCGCCGTTACGACCCACCCAAGGACTCATCCGGATCGGTGTATCCAGG
>NZ_JBLWIT010000057.1:0-36113 GCF_048381435.1 Rhodococcus mengyinensis
ACCGGACACCCCGGTGGACACGATCCGGGCGAGCGGGGTCAGCCCCAGCTCCTTGGCCTTGGTGTCGGACATGATCACCAGGGCGGCGGCGCCGTCGTTGAGCGGGCACGCGTTGCCGGCGGTGACGGTGCCGTCCGGACGGAACACCGGCTTCAGCTGGCTGACGGCCTCATAGGTGGTGCCGGCGCGGGGGCCGTCGTCCTTCGACACGACGGTGCCGTCGGGCAGCGTCACCGGGGTGATCTCCCGCTCGAAGAAGCCGGCGCCTATGGCCTCCTCGGCGCGGTTTTGCGAGCGCACCGCCCACCGGTCCTGCTCCTCGCGGGTGATGCCGGTGATCTGGGCGACGTTCTCGGCGGTCTGGCCCATCGCGATGTAGGTGTCCGGGACCAGCCCCTCCTCACGCGGGTCGACCCACTGCTGACCGCCCTGGGCCAGCTTCTCGGTGCGGGTCTGCGCGTCGGCGTACAGCGGGTTCTGGGTGTCGGGCAGCGAGTCGGAGTTGCCCGCGGTGAACCGGGACACGGTCTCGACACCGGCGGAGATGAAGACGTCGCCCTCACCGGCCTTGATCGCGTGCAGTGCCATGCGGGTGGTCTGCAGCGACGACGAACAGTACCGGGTGATGGTGGTGCCGGGGATGAAGTCGTAGCCGAGCTGGACGGCGACGTTGCGGCCCATGTTGAACCCCTGCTCGCCGCCGGGCAGGCCGCAGCCCAGGATGAGGTCGTTGATGTCGGTGGGGTCGAGCGCGGGCACCTTGTCGAGTGCCGCCTGGACCATCTGCGCGGCGAGGTCGTCGGGGCGCATGCCCTTGAGCGATCCCTTCATGGCGCGACCGATCGGGGAACGGGCGATGGAGACGATGACGGCCTCGGGCATGAGTAACTCCTACCGATTGACGTGGTGGACGGCAGTCGGTGCGGACCTGCAGCCCCTCAGTTCTAAGCATGTGCTTATTTTCTAAGCGTTTGCATATATTGACCACGCCCGCGGCACGGTGTCAACCCCCGGACGGTCGCGATTGTGCTCAACCGACAACGAACCGACCGAACTCGAGCCCCCGAGGCCGTTTCTTGCACGAAAACCCGTCGATAGTGTTGTGGATCACACCACAACGAAAGGGCGGACGAAATCGTGTCGCACATCGGCTATTTCGCTTGGGGCCTCGCCGCACAGCACGGAGATGCGCCATGCCTGCGCGACGACCGACTCGAACTGACCTACGCACAGTTCGCGGAGCGGGTCGACGCCTTCGCCGCACAGTTGTCCGAGAACGGTGTCGGCCGCGGCGACGTCGTCGCGATCATGCTGCCGAACCGGGCGGAACTGCTCATCGCCCTGATGGCCTCCTGGCGGATCGGTGCGGCCGCGACCCCGGTCAATCCCACGTTCACCGCCAGCGAGGCGGAGTACCAGATCGACGACGCCACAGCGGTTCTCGTCGTCAACGAGGGACCAGGCGCACCGACCGGCGGCCGTCCGGCGATCGCCGTCGACGACATGGCGACCACCCCCGATCCCGCCTGGGCACCCGGCACCACCGCCGACGGAGCCGACCTCGCCCTGCTGATCTACACGTCCGGGTCGACCGGACGGCCCAAGGGCGTGATGCTCACCCACGACAACCTGCAGTTCATGAGCTCGTCGATGGTGCAGCATTTCTCGCTGACCGCCGACGACCACTGCCTCCTGATCCTGCCGCTGTTCCACGTCAACGCGATCTGTGTCAGCTTCCTGACCCCGATGCTCGCCGGCGGTCAGCTGAGCGTCACCGGACACTTCTCACCGGCCCGGTTCTTCGACGACGTCGCCCGCCTGCGGCCGACGTACTTCTCCGCAGTCCCGACCATCTACGCCCTCCTGGTCTCCCAGGACACTGTCGGCGACACCTCCTCGCTGCGGTTCGCGGTCTGCGGGGCCGCACCGATCTCCAAGGAACTTCTCGACCACGCCGAGCAGCGTTTCGGGCTCGTCATCGTCGAGGGCTACGGGCTGACGGAGGGTACGTGCGCGTCCGCGTGCAATCCGCCTGCCGGCGTTCGCAAGCTGGGCACCGTCGGCCCCGCGCTGCCGGGTCAGACCATCGCGATCGTCGACGAGTCCGGGGCACCGGTGCCTGCGGGAACGGTCGGCGAGGTGGTGATCCGGGGCGCGAACGTGATGCGCGGCTACCTCGGCCGCCCCGAGGAAACGGAACGCACCGTCGTCGACGGCTGGCTCCACACCGGCGACGTCGGCCGACTCGACGACGACGGCTACCTCACCCTCGTCGACCGCATCAAGGACATGATCATCCGCGGCGGCGAGAACATCTACCCCAAGGAGATCGAGAACGCACTCGCCACCCACGACGACGTCCTCGAGGCGGCCGTGATCGGAGCCCCGCACGACGTGTACGGCGAGGTGCCGGTCGCATACGTGGTCACGTACCCGGACACTGCCGTCACCCACGACGTCCTGGCCGAGCACCTGAGCAGCCGGCTCACGAAAGTCAAACTGCCGGTGGCGATCCACATCGTCGACGCGCTGCCCCGCAACCCCGTCGGCAAGATCGACAAGCCGGGACTGCGGAGCCGGCACCGACCGCAATCGGTGAGCTGACACCACCTTCACCCACTCCACACCTCGGGACGCACCCGAGGCGATGCCCCCTACCCTCAGGAGCCTCCCATGGGATTCAAGACCGGGAACTTCCCCGAAGTCGACCCCGCCACCTTCCTCGACCTTCCGTTCCGCGACCGCCTGCGCGCCATGTCGACCCATTGGGTCGACTACGGCTTCGGAACCCCGAAGATGGTGCACACCATCTACATTCTGAAACTGCTCGTCCTCTACCTCGGCATCGGGCTGACGATGGCGACGTTCACGTCCGGCCTGAACGTCCTCGACGTGGGCGCCTGGTGGAACGAGCCGATCGTCTACCAGAAGCTGATCCTGTGGACGGTGCTGCTCGAAGCGGTGGGTCTCGCCGGTTCGTGGGGTCCGCTCGCCGGCCACTTCAAGCCGATGACCGGCGGCATCCTGTACTGGCTGCGCCCCGGCACCATCCGGCTCCCACCGTGGCCGGGGAAGGTGCCGTTCACCTCGGGCGACACCCGCACCGTCGGCGACGTCCTGATCTACGCGGCCCTGCTGGTCAACATCATTGTTGCGCTGATACTTCCGGGCGTGCACACGTCGTCGATCGACGCCGCCCTCACCGACAACTCCGGACTCGTCCGCCCCGCGGTGCTGTTTCCGCTGATCGCGCTGCTGGTGCTGATCGGCCTGCGCGACAAGGTCATCTTCATCGCCGCCCGCAGCGAGCAGTACCTGCCCGCGATCGTCTTCTTCGGGGTCCTGCCGTTCGTCGACATGATCATCGCGCTGAAGCTGCTGATCGTCTCGGTGTGGGTCGGGGCGGGCGTCTCCAAGCTCGGACACCACTTCTCGATGGTGGTGCCGCCGATGCTGAGCAACACCCCGTGGATGCCGTTCAAGAAGATCAAGCGCGCGCACTACCGCAACTTCCCCGAGGACCTGCGGCCGTCGATCGTCGCCGGTGGTGTCGCCCATGTTCTCGGGACGGTCGTGGAGGTGGTGACCCCGCTGGTGCTGCTGTTCTCCACCAACCGCACGCTGACGCTGCTCGCGGTCGCGCTGATGGTCGCGTTCCACCTGTTCATCCTGTCCACGTTCCCGCTGGCGGTGCCGCTCGAGTGGAACCTGCTGTTCGCCTACGCGTCGATCTTCCTGTTCCTCGGATTCCCCGCCTGGGACGGGTACGGCGTCGCCGACATGTCGTCGGTGTGGTTGACCGCGGTGATCGTCGCTGCCCTGGTTTTCTTCCCGATCCTCGGCAACTTGCGCCCCGACCTCGTCTCGTTCCTGCCGTCGATGCGTCAGTACGCCGGCAACTGGGCGTCCGCCACCTGGGCCTTCGCACCGGGCGCCGAGGAGAAGCTCGACGAGCACATCATCCGTCCCAGCAAGAACACGCGCACCCAGCTGCTCGCCACCTACCCGCCCGAGGTCGCGGACGTGGTGATGCACCAGCTGCTCGGCTGGCGGTCGATGCACAGCCAGGGACGGGCGTTGTTCTCGCTGATGATGCGCCACCTCGGCGACGACATCGATACCTACTCGCTGCGCGAGGCCGAGTTCAGCTGCAACTCGCTGGTGGCGTTCAATTTCGGTGACGGTCACCTGCACAACGAGTTCCTGATCGCCGCACTCCAGCGGCGTTGCAACTTCGCGCCCGGCGAGTTCATCGTCGCCTGGATCGAATCGCAGCCCATCCACAAGGGCACTCAGCAGTACAAGGTGATCGACGCCGCGCTCGGTGTCATCGAGCGGGGAACGTACAGGGTGTCCGACGCGATCAACGAACAGCCGTGGCTGCCGAACGGTCCCATTCCGTTCGACGTGCAGTGGACACTGGACGGAGACGGCTCGAACGTGCGGACCCGGGAGGCGAAGATGCAGAAGACAGATCTGGTGGTGCGGCCGTGACCACCGCAGTCGTGGTCGGCAGTGGGCCCAACGGGCTCGCTGCCGCGGTCCACCTCGCCCGGCACGGCGTCGACGTCCAGGTCCTCGAGGCCGCCGACACCATCGGCGGCGGCACCCGCTCCGGCGAACTCACCGTCCCCGGACTGCTGCACGACGAGTGCTCGGCGTTCCACCCGATGGGTGCCGGATCGCCGTATTTGCAGACCCTCGACCTCGGCCGGTACGGGTTGACGTGGAAGTGGCCGGAGATCGACTGCGCCCACCCCCTCGACTCCGGAGAGGCAGGGTTGCTGTACCGGTCGATCGCGGCCACCGCCGCCGGACTCGGCGAGGACGGCGGCCGCTGGCAGCGCATGTTCGGCGGACTCGCCGACGGCTTCGACGACCTGGCCGCCGACCTCATGCGTCCGATCGCGAACGTGCCCCGGCACCCGCTGCGGCTCGCCGGCTTCGGGCCCCGGGCGCTGCTCCCGGCCGCCGTGACGGCCCGCTGGTGGCGCACCGACAAGGCCCGCGCACTGTTCGGCGGCGCCGCCGCACACGCGTACTACCGGCTCGACCGGCCCGCGACGTCCGCGGTCGGGATGATGATCATCGCCGCTGGGCACCGCTACGGGTGGCCGGTCGCCGAGGGCGGATCGCAGTCGATCACCGGCGCACTCGCTGCCCTGCTGACCGACCGGGGCGGCAAGATCACCACCGGTGTCCACGTCCGCGAGTGGACCGAACTCCCGCCCGCCGACGTCGTCCTGCTGGACGTCGCGCCGTCCGCGGCGCTCGGCATCCTGGGCGCCCGCCTGCCCGACCGGGTGGCCCGCGCGTACCGCCGGTTCAAGCACGCGCCCGCCGCGTTCAAGGTCGACTTCGCCATCCAGGGCGGGGTGCCGTGGGCGGACCCTGAATGTGGACGCGCCGGAACCGTCCACCTGGGTGGCAATTTCGCCGAGATCGCGGCCGCCGAGCGCGACGTCGTGGCGGGCCGGATGCCGGAGCGGCCGTTCGTGCTCCTCGGTCAGCAGTACCTCGCCGATCCCGGTCGGTCGAACGGCGATCTGCATCCGCTGTACGCGTACGCCCATGTGCCGCAAGGCTACACGGGCGACGCGACCGAGGCGATCACCGCACAGATCGAGCGATTCGCCCCCGGTTTCCGGGACCGCATCGTCGCCACGGTCAGCAGCGGACCGGCTCGTCTGGCCGCGTCGAATCCCAATTACGTCGGCGGCGACATCATCGGCGGGGCGAACACCGAAACCCAGGTCGTGCTGCGTCCGCGCATCGCCCTCGACCCGTACAGCACCGGGGTCCCCGGCACCTACCTGTGTTCGGCCTCCACACCGCCCGGCGCCGGGGCACACGGGATGTGCGGATACAACGCGGCGCAATCGGCCCTGCGCTATCTGCGCAAGGGCGGAGGGGACGTGCTGTGAGCAGTCCCGCCCCCGGCGACCGCGGCGCCGGCGCCAGGCGCCGCATGGCGCGGGTGCCCGCGATGGCGGACGCCGAGGTCCTCGACATCGTCGCCGGCATCGCCCGGAAACTCGATGCGCGGCAGGCGGAGATCACCCGCACGATGAGCGCACTGCTCGCGCACGAGATCGACCAACTCGACGAAGACCCGCAACTCGTCGAACTGCTCGAGGCGAGCGTGAACGGCAACGTCTCGACGATCGTGCACGTCCTCGCCAACGACATTCCCGTCGACCATTTGCAGCCCACCACCGCCGCCGTGGAGTACGCGCTGCGACTGGCGCAACGCGACGTGTCGTCGAACTCGCTGGTCCGCGCGTACCACATGGGCCAGGACGACCTCATCAAGATCTGCTACGACGAGGTCAGCGCCCTCCAACTGTCCGGACCGCTGACCCTCGCTGTGCTCAAACATATTTCGGAGGTCGTGTACAGCTACATCGACTGGATCACCCTCTACGTGTTCGACGCCTACGAGCAGGAACGCCGACGGTGGCTGGGCGCCCGCGGCAACGTCCACTCGTCGACCATCCACACCCTCCTCACCGGAACGGGCAATGACGGGTCCGCGTTCGAGGCCGAAACCCACTACCGGCTCGAGCAGACGCACGTCGCGATGATCCTGTGGTCCACCGGTCCCGACACCGAGGCGAGCCTCAACGCACTCGACCACTACGTCCGGGACCTCGCCCGCCACCTCGCCACCGACTCCGCACCCATCGTCACCGCCATCGACCGCCGAACCCTGTGGGCCTGGCTCCCTTTCGGCCGCCGGAAACCCGTCCTCGACACCACCGAACTCGCCGCGGCCCTGCCCGCGAACCCCGGTATCCGGACCGCGATCGGACTGCCCGCGACCGGGGTCGCGGGATTCCGGCGGTCACACGAACAAGCCCGTGCCGCCTACTCCGTCGCCACAGTGCCCAACACCCCGGCCCGGCCGATCGTCGGCTTCGGCGACCGCGGCGTCGCCGTCGTCTCGCTCCTCGCCGAGAACCTGGACTCCACCCGGGCCTGGGTGTGGGAGGTCCTCGGCCCGCTCGCGGAGAACACCGACCAGGCCGCGACACTGCGGTCCACGCTCAGCACCTACTTCGCGACCGGCGAAAGCCACCTCCACACCGCCCAGCAGATGAACCTCCACCGCAACACCGTCAAATACCGCATCACCAAAGCCCTCGGCGACCCCGCCACCGGCACACACAGCAAGCTGGATCTCGCTCTCGCCCTGCAGGTGTGCGAGTTCTTGGGGCCGACGGTGCTGAAGTAGGCCCTCCGGGCTTGTGCGCCTTTCTGGTTGTTCCAGCTACCAAAAAGGCGCACGGGCGGCGGAGCCGCCTACGCCCGACTGAGGATGGACACGAGATCGGCGGAGGGGGAGAGGGTGCCGTACTCGTGCGTGCGGTCGGGGCCGAGGCGGGCGTCGACGAATGCATCGGCGACGGCGGCAGGCGAGAACCGGATCAGCAGCGACGCCTGGAGTGCGAGGGCCATCGATTCGACGACGGTGCGGGCGCGCAACTGGGCGCGGGCAGGGTCCTCGGTGGCGAGTTCGCCGAGCTGACGACGGACCCGGTCGAGGTGCTCGTCGAGCACCGCGTTGCTGCCGCGGGCCAGGTTCACCTCGGCGTCGAACGCGTCGACGCTGTCGGGTTCGCGGGTCATCGCGCGCAGGACGTCGAGGGCGATAACGTTGCCCGACCCCTCCCACACGGCCATGACGGGCTGCTCCCGGTAGCGGCGGGCGAGCGGGAAGTCCTCGGTATACCCGTTGCCGCCCAGGCATTCCAGTGCCTCGTACGCGTGGTGCGGGCCGCGCTTGCAGATCCAGTACTTCGCGACCGCGGTCGCGAGCCGGCGGAAGCTGCGTTCCTGTTCGCTCGCGTCCTCGTCGTGTGCCCGGGCGAGGCGCAGCGCGGTGACGGTGGCCGCCTCCGACTCCAGTGCAAGGTCGGCCAGCACCGATGTCATCGCGGGCTGATCGGCCAGGACCTTCCCGAACGCGGAGCGGTGACTGGCGTGCCACACCGCCTCGGCGACGGACTGCCGCATTCCGGCGGTGCTGCCGAGCACGCAGTCGAGGCGGGTGCGCGCGACCATCTCGATGATGGTGCGGACGCCACGCCCCGGTTCGCCGACCATGACGCCGACTGTGCCGTCTATTTCGATCTCGGATGACGCGTTGGACTTGTTGCCCAGCTTGTTCTTCAGCCGCTGGATGCGGAAGACGTTGCGGGTGCCGTCCGGGAGGATGCGGGGCAGCAGGAAGCACGAGAGACCTACGCCGCCCGCGCCTTCCGCCTGCGCGAGGACGAGGAACGCGTCGGACATCGGAGCGGAGCAGAACCACTTGTGCCCGGTCAGCAGGTAGTCGGCGCCGGGACCGCCGCGTCCGGCGGGTGTCGCGACGGTGGTGTTGGCCCGGACGTCGGAGCCGCCCTGCTTCTCCGTCATGGACATGCCGAAGATCGCGGACGCCTTGCCGGGTGCGTCGAGTTCGGGGGTGTAGCTGCGGGACAGCGCGCGCGGTTTCCAGATCGTGGCGACGTCGGGTTGCAGGTCGAGGGAGGGGATGACGGCGTTGGTCATCGAGATTGGGCAGGAGTGTCCGGGTTCGATCTGCGCGAACATCATGAATGCCGCTGCGCGAGCGACGTTCGCGCCGGGCTTCGGGTCGGCCCACGCCGACGTGTGCGCCCCGTGCGCGACTGCCGCGGAGATGATCCGGTGGTACGCGGGGTGGTATTCGACCTCGTCGATCCGGTTGCCCCAGCGGTCGAACGTCTTCAGTTCGGGGATGATCGTGTTGGCGAGTTCGGCGTCGTGCTGGAACGTGGCGCTGCCGACGAGTGCACCGATGTCAATGAGTTCGCCTGTGGCCCAGTCTGCGTCGTGGCGGCGCACGCCCTCGGACAGCACCGTGTCGAGGGTGAACTCGTTGACGTCGGCGCGGGGCGCCGACTGGTTGAGCACGGTGTGCGTCCGGTGGGGTGCGGGATGGGTGACGTTCGTGTCGGAAAATATAGTCATGGCAGTGTCTTTCGTGAGTCAGCTCGCGGAGCGGATCAGGTGCTTCTGGATCTTGCCGGTGGGGGTGCGGGGCAGCACGGTGGCGAAGACGTAGTCGCGCGGAATCTTGTAGCGCGCCAGCTTGTCCGACAGGTAGGCGCGGATGTCGTCGGCACCCACGACGTCCGGTTCGCGCCACACGACGTGCGCGACGACGGTCTCACCCCACTCGGGGTGCGGCCGCCCCACCACCGCGACGTCCACGACGTCGGGATGGCCGGAGATGGCGTCCTCGACTTCCTTGGAATAGACGTTCTCGCCGCCGGTGATGATCATGTCTTTCGCCCGGTCGACGATGAAGAGGTAGCCGTCGTCGTCCTTGCGTGCGAGATCGCCTGTGCGGTACCAGCCGCCGTCGGCGAACACCGCGGCGGTGGCGCCGGGGTCGTCGAGGTAGCCCTGCATGACGGTCTCGGTGCGCAGCCAGATCTCGCCGATCTCGCCGGCAGGCACGCCGACGCCCTCGGGGCCGGCCAGGCGCATATCGACTCCGGCGAGCGCCGCCCGGCCGATCGAGCCGGCCTTCGCGAGCTGTTCCTCCGGGTAGAGGACGGCCCCCACGGGACCGGTCTCCGTCATCCCGTACACCTGGTAGAAGCGGGTGGTCCGGTACGACTCGACGAGTCGGCGCGCCACATCGGCGCCGATCGGGCCGCCGCCGTAGAGCCAGGCCCGGACGCTGGAGAGGTCGTAGTCGGTGAAGTCCGGCACCGCATTCAGTGCCGTGGTGTAGATGACCGGCGGACCGAAGCACAGTGTAATGCGTTGCTGCTGTATCGCTTCCAGGAAGTGGACGGGGTGGTACTCGCGGACGAGCACGACGGTGCCGCCCATGTACAGCGTCGCCATCAGCCAGTTGTTGAGCGGCGACGCGTGCCAGATCGGGACGGCCATCAGCAGTCGCTCGTCACGGGTGATCGACAGACCGAGGGCCGCCGTGGTCGCCACGAGCACGACGTTGCGGTGGCTGTGCACGCAGCCCTTGGGCGCGCCGGTGGTGCCGGACGTGTAGAGGATTTCGGCGGGGTCGTTCTCGTCCGGCTCGATGCCGTCGATGCCGTCCAGGTCCGCGATTGCGTCGTCGAAGAAGGCGTGGCCCGCCACGGTGGTGTCGGTGGACAGCAGCTGCACCGGCGTCTCGAGTCGCTCGATGACGGGTGCGAGTGCGCCGTCGAAGACGCATACCTTCACCTGCGCGTGCCGCAGGATGTAGTCCACCTCGGGTGCCTGCATCTTGTGGTTGACCGGCACCACCACCGCGCCGATGCGCCAGGCGCCGAGCATCGCGTAGACGAATCCGGGGGTGTTGAAACACATCAGAGCGACGCGGTCGCCGTGCTCGACCCCCAGTGTCCGCAGCAGGGCGGCGGCCCGGCGGCTGCCGTCCTGCACGGAACCATACGTATGGTCGCGACCCTGGAAATGGAGAAACGCCTCGTCGGGCGCCTTCCGGGCGTTGCTGTCGAATACGCGAACGATGTTCATCGCGCTCCTTGGAGGAGAGAAGGTCAGTCGATGGAGGTGTTGCGGACGGTCTCGGGGATCTGCAGGTTCGCGAAGATGACGGCGACGGCCTCCTCGAGCGAGTAGCCGAAGCTCTCACCGGTGGCGGTCTTCTGGATCACCAGTCCGAAAATCGCCGACCAGAACGCCTTCGATTCGACGTCGATGCCGGCGCGCAGTTGCCAGCCGGTGCGCATCAGGGTGCGGATCAGCGCGTCCTCGCCCGACGAGTGCAGGGTCCGGAGGGTGTCGGTGATGAGGTCGCGCAGTTCACTGCGGCGTCCCGTCATCAGCATCGCCGACGTGAAGAGTTCGACGCTGGGGGCGCCCGGCCCGAGCAGGGAGCCGACGAGTTTCTCCGTGTAGTCGCCGACGGTCTCCGCCGTCGCCGCGTCGTCCTCGGCCCGCTTGCCGGCGCGCAGCACGGCAGCACACGCGACCTCGACGAAGAGCCGTTCCTTGGAACCGTAGTAGTAGGTGACCTGGTTGGGGTGGGCTCCGGCGGCGGCGCAGATCTGCGTGATCGGGACGCCCTCGCCGTGCTCGAGAAACAGTTCGGTGGCGGCGGTGAACAGGGCGTCGCGGGTCTGGCGACCGGACTCCCGGGTGGCTCGCGCTGCTCGGCCCGTCTGCGGCACCATGACTGCCTCCTACTTGTTTGTCATACAAACAATAACTCGACTTTGTTTGTATGACAAACAAGGAGAGTGACGGCCGTCGCCCCCGACGTCCTCCGACCCCGGAAATACCGACCGCCAGGGTTACGCTGCTCACCATGTTTTCTTCCGTCGGAGCGAAGATCCGTGTGGTGGTGGCGCTACTGCTCACCGCCCTGCTGGCGCTGACCCTGTCGTCGTGTTCGAGTGACGGGGAAACGTCCGGGGCGGCACCACAGGATCTGTGTTCGCCACCCGGCGTGGGCGCGGCCACCGCCGCCCCGACCAACCTCGCCGCCGCAGGCGCCGCGGCCGAGGACCGCTACACCACGCCGTCGACCACCCCGATCGACCAGATCGACTCGTCGAAGCTGAACCTCATCACCCCCGGTGTGCTCACCGTCGGCACGCTGTCCGACGCACCGCCGAGCATCTGCGTGAACTCCGAGAACCAGTTCACCGGCTACGACAACGAACTGCTGAAGGCCGTCGCCGACAAGCTCGGCCTGCGCGTCGACTTCGTTGGCACCGAGTTCGCCGGACTGCTCGCCCAGGTGGCCGGGCGCCGCTTCGACGTCGGATCCTCCTCCATCACGACGACGGACGAGCGCCGCAACACCGTCGGCTTCACCAACGGCTACGACTTCGGCTACTTCTCCCTCGTCGTTCCCAACGGCGGCCCGATCCAGGGCTTCGACGACCTGACCGCGACCACTCGGATCGGTGTCGTCCAGGGCACCGTCCAGGACGACTACGTCGTGAACACGCTGAAGCTGAACCCGGTGAAGTTCCCCGACTACGCCACCGCCTACGCAAACCTGAAGTCCGGGCAGATCGACGCCTGGGTGGCGCCGTCCCAGCAGGCCGAGGGCGCCATCGCGCCGGGCGATCCCACGTCGATCGTCGAGAACACCTTCAGCGTCAACAACTTCGTGGGCTGGGCCGTCAACAAGGAGAACCAGCCGCTCATCGACGCCCTCAACTCCGGGCTCGACGCCGTCATCGCCGACGGCACCTGGGCGCAGCTGTACTCCGACTGGGTGCCCCGCGAACTGCCCGAGGGCTGGAAGCCCGGCAGCAAGGCGGCGCCGGTGCCCGACCTGCCCGACTTCGCCGCGCTCGCCGCCCAGAACTCGCAGAACACGACCGAAACCCCGGTCGCGGAGCCCAAGTCGACACTCCAGCAGCTGAAGGACACGTTCTTCAACTGGGACCTCTACACGCGGGCGTTCCCCGATCTGCTCAAGACCGGTCTGCCGAACACGTTGATCCTCGCGCTGGCGTCGGGCATCGTCGGCACCGTCCTCGGCATGCTGCTCGCGATGGCCGGCATCTCCCGCACCCGCTGGCTCCGCTGGCCCGCCCGCATCTACACGGACGTGTTCCGCGGGCTGCCCGCCGTCGTCATCATCCTCATCGTCGGACTCGGCGCCGGACCCATCGTCAAGGGACTCACCGGCAACAACCCCTACTGGCTCGGTGCCGCCGCGCTGTCACTGCTCGCGTCCGCCTACATCGGTGAGATCTTCCGGTCCGGCATCCAGAGCGTCGAACCCGGACAGCTCGAGGCGTCCCGGGCACTCGGCTTCAGCTACCGGAAGTCGATGACGCTCGTCGTCGTCCCGCAGGGTGTGCGACGGGTGCTGCCCGCGCTGATGAACCAGTTCATCTCCCTCATCAAGGACTCGTCGCTGATCTACTTCCTCGGCCTGCTCGTCAGCCAGCGGGAACTGTTCGCCGTCGGCCGCGACCTCAACGCGCAGACCGGTAACCTGTCGCCGCTCGTCGCCGCCGGCCTGTTCTACCTGGCGATGACGATTCCGCTGACCCACCTCGTCAACTACATCGACAACCGTCTGCGCACCGGCCGCGCCGACACGTCCGGCACGCTCGACCCGGTGGAACAGTCCATCGTCGTGGAAAGGGGATAAGGCGATGGCCGTCTCTCTCACTGGCACCGACCTGCATCTCGCATTCGGCACCAACAAGGTGCTCCGCGGCGTCGACCTCCACGTCGACGCCGGCGACACCGTCACCGTGATCGGACCGTCCGGCTCCGGAAAGTCCACCCTGCTGCGGGTCCTCAACCGACTCCACGAACCCGACCAGGGCGACGTCCTGCTCGACGGCAAGTCGGTGCTGAAGGACAACCCGGACAAGCTGCGGCAGCGCATCGGCATGGTGTTCCAGCACTTCAACCTGTTCCCGCACAAGACCGTCGTCGACAACATCGCCCTCGGACCCCGCAAACTCAAGGGGATGTCCAAGGACGAGGCGCGGTCGCTGGCGCTCGAGCAGCTCGAACTCGTCGGGCTCGCCAACAAGGCCGACTCCCGGCCCGGCAACCTGTCGGGCGGACAGCAGCAGCGCGTCGCGATCGCCCGCGCCCTCGCGATGAAGCCCGAGGTCATGTTCTTCGACGAGGCCACCTCGGCACTCGACCCCGAACTGGTGAAGGGCGTCCTCGCGCTGATGGCCGACCTCGCCAAGGGCGGCATGACGATGGTCGTCGTCACCCACGAGATGGGCTTCGCCCGCGAGGTGTCCGACACGGTGCTGTTCATGGATCACGGCGCCGTCGTCGAGACCGGGAAGCCGGACCAGCTGTTCGACAAGCCCGAAACCGAACGGCTGCAGCAGTTCCTGTCCCAGGTGCTGTAGGCCGCTCCGCGGCCTGTGTGCCTTTTTGGTAGCTGGAACAACCAGAAAGGCGCACGGGCGCGAAGCGCCTACCGCGTCATCGCCCGGATCCGCCTGGCCGCGACGGAGATCAGCGCCAGCGTGGGTTCGGTGGCGACCTCCGACTCGATCTCGGTCAGCAGCGCACGCGCGCGGGAGAGCCGGGCGGCGTTGTGCTGTTCCCACTGGTCGACCTTGTCGGCCGCGTCCTCGCCGGGTTCGCTCACGGACAGCGCGTCGAGGGTGATGGCGCGCAGTGAGCTGTAGAGGTCGTCGCGCAGGGCCAGGCGGGCGAGGGCGTGCCAGCGGTCCAGCCGGGGGAGAGCCGTGACTGCGGTCAGTGCGGTGTTGATGTGCAGGTGCGCCGACAGCGCGAAGTACAGTTCGGCGACGTCCTCGGGGCGGTGCTGCGAGATCTCCGCGATGTCCACGATGTCGAGGAGGCAGTACGTGTGCAGGAGGTCCGCCACGTCCGCGGCCAGCCCGGTCTCCGCCCCACGCGATGTGAGGGCCTCGGTGCGCCGCTCCACCGCGCTGATCTCGTCGCCCCGTAACCATTCCCGCACGCGCGGCCCGAGGTCGCGGACGACCGGCTGGTAGCGGGCGATGGTGGCCTCGAGCGGCAACGGTTGCGGCCGGTGCGTGGTCAGCCACCGCGACGCGCGGTCGATCAGTCGCTGGGTCTGCACCGTCAGTGCGTTCGTCCCGGCCGTCGGAGTGGTGTCGGCCGTTGCCCTGATCCGCTCGAAAGTCGCTCCGAGGTCGAAGATCTCGGCGACCGCGGTGAAGGCGTTCACCGCCTCCGCGGAGTCGGCGCCCGTCTCCTCCCGCAGCCGGAAGGCGTACGTCATCCCCGCCCGGTCGACCATGTCGTTGACGACCGACGTCGTGACGATCTCCCGGCGCAGCGGATGCGCGGCGACCGTGTGCGCGAACTCCCGGCCGAGGCGCGGCGGGAAGTAGTTGTGAAGCCGGCCGGCGTAGACCCCGTTGTCGGGGAGGGTCGTGCCCGACACCTCGCTCTTGATGAATCGCTTGACCTGCGCGGTGAGCTGCGCCAGCTCCGGGCTCGTCAACCCCTTCTGCTCACGTTCGAGCGCGCCGAACTGCGCGGACGTCGGGAGCACGTCGATCGCGCGGTCCACGTGTCCGCGCCGTTCCAGGTCGTCGACCATGCGGGAGTGGAAGCTGACGAGGGTGCCGGCCTGCGCCCGGTTCAGGCTCATCATCTCGTTCTGGCTGCGATTGTCGGCGAGGACGAGCCTGCTGACGTCGTCGGTCATGTCGGACAGCAGCGTTCGCCGGTCCTGCGCGGTGAGGGTGTTGTCGGCGGTCGCGCCCGCCAGGGCGATCTTGATGTTGACCTCGTGGTCCGAGCAGTCGACGCCGGCGGAGTTGTCGAGCGCGTCGGTGTTGACGCGACCGCCGTTGCGCGCGTACTCGATCCGCCCGAGCTGGGTCAGCCCGAGGTTGCCGCCTTCGCCGACCACCCGGACCCGCAGTTCGGGCGCGTCGAGCCGGACCGCGTCGTTCGACTTGTCGCCGACGTCCGCGTGGCTCTCCGTCGTCGCCTTGACGTACGTGCCGACGCCGCCGTTCCACAGCAGGTCGGCGGGCGCACCGAGGACGGCACGCACGAGTTCGACGGTGGTGAGGGCCCGATCGTCGTCGATTCCGAGAACGCGCCGGGCCTGCGGTGTCAGCCGAACCGACTTCGCCGACCGTTCGACGATCATCGCGCCGTCACTGAGGACCGCCTTGTCGTAGTCCTTCCAACTCGACCTGCCGAGCCCGAAGAGCCGTGCCCGCTCGTCCCACGACCGCTGCGGGTCGGGATCGGGGTCGATGAAGACGTGCCGATGGTCGAATGCCGCGAGCAGGCGGATGTGGGGGCTGAGCAGCATCCCGTTTCCGAAGACGTCGCCGCTCATGTCTCCGACGCCGACGACGGTGAAGTCGTCGGTGCGGGTGTCGACGCCCATCTCGCGGAAGTGCTGCATGACACTTTCCCACGCGCCGCGGGCGGTGATGCCCATCGCCTTGTGGTCGTAGCCGACGGATCCGCCGGACGCGAATCCGTCGCCGAGCCAGTACCCGCGCTCGAGTGCGATCGCGTTGGCGACGTCCGAGAACGCCGCTGTCCCTTTGTCCGCGGCGACCACGAGGTACGTGTCGTCACCGTCACGCCGGACGATGCCCGCCGGCGCGATCACCTTCCGGGTCGTGATGTCGAGGTTGTCCGTCATGTCGAGGAGGCTCGAGATGAACTCGCGGTAGCAGGAGATGCCCGCCGACGCCGTCGCCTGCCGGTCGGCGGCGGCGTCACCGGTCGGCACGGGCGGGTTCTTGACGACGAAGCCGCCCTTTGCTCCCGCGGGGACGATGACGGCGTTCTTGACCGCCTGCGCCTTGACGAGTCCGAGGATCTCGGTGCGGAAGTCGTCGCGGCGATCCGACCACCGGATGCCGCCGCGGGCGACGTCGTCGAATCGCAGGTGCACGCCCTCCACCCGGGGCGAGTACACGTAGGCCTCGTATTTCGGCCGGGGCAGCGGCAATTCGTCGATCGACGAGGAATCGAATTTGAACGCGAGAGCGCGCGCTGGCCGACGGTCACCGGCGTAGTAGGTGGTCCGGGTGGTGGCGAGGACCAGGGACAGCAGTGCCCGCAGGATCCGGTCGGCGTCGATTCCGGCGACGGCGTCGATCGCGTCGACGATGCGGCCCTCGAGCGCGTCTTCCGCTGCGGCGTCGCGTTCGATCCCCGGGTCGAGGCGGAGCGCGTGCAACTCCACGAGGAGTTGCGTGATTGCACTGTTGCTCAGCAGGACTCGTTCGACGTTGCTGCGGCTGTACGGAAGCCCGGCCTGACGCAGGTAGGCGGCGTACGCGCGGAGGACGGTCACCTGACGCCAGCCCAGCCCGGCGTGCAGGACGAGCGCGTTGAACCCGTCGACCTCGGTCTCACCCGTCCACGCCGCCCGGAACGCGTCGGCGATCCGGCTGTCCCGGGTCACCCCGTGACCGTCCGTCACGGCGACCAGATCGACTGTGAGGTCGTAGATCCAGGCCCGATGCCCGTCCGGGCGGGTCAGCGCGGCCGGCCGTTCGTCGAGCGCGTTGACACCGAGGCTGGACAGGATCGGCAGAACCTCGTTGAGCGGCGCGGGTTTCCCGACCGCGTAGATCTTGAGGTTCTCGTACGGCGCGGACGCCTCGGTGGTGGTGAACGTCAGCGCCACACTGTCGACGTCGAGGCGCTCCACCTCGGCGACGTCGCGGATCGCCTGTGCCGGATCGGTTTCGGTGGCGTAGCTGATCGGCAGCGCGGACGCGTAGTGGCGCGCGACGCCGGTGTCGAGACGATGCGGTTCCGTGAGCAGCGTGCTGCGCCACAGCTCGTGGGACCAGGGGGTGTCGAGTTCCGTGCCGATGCTGTTCATGACGATGGGGTGATCTCCTGTAGTGGGATCGGAGCGAAGCCGATCACGCAGTGGTGAAGCGAATCAGTTGACCGGGTCGAGCCTGGGCGATCCGGTCGATGTCCTCGTCCGCGACGACGCCGATGACGGGATAACCGCCCGAGATGGGATGGTCCGCGAGGAAGACGACGGGCTGCCCGCTCGGCGGAACCTGGATGGAGCCGAGCGCGACACCTTCGGTCGGGAGTTCGGCCTCGGACGTCCGCACCAGTGCAGGCGCGTCGCCGTGCCGGTTCAGGCGCGCCCCGATGCGGTCGGTGTCCGGGGAGACGGCCCACACCCCCGTGGTCAACGCTTCGGGGTTGGTGAACCAGTCGTCGCGGGGGCCGCCGACGACCCGCACCGACAGCGTTCCCGCCTCCATCGGGGGGACGGGCGCGACCTCGACGTTCGGGAAACTCGTCGCCGCGGTGCCGACGAGCAGAACGTCGTTGGGTTTCAACGCTTCCGGGCCGATCCCGGAGAGGGTGTCGGTGCTGCGGGAGCCGAGCACGTCCGGCACCGCGACGCCGCCTCGGACGCCGACGTAGCTGCGCAGGCCGACCTGCGCGTACTGCAGGCGCAGCGTCTGCCCCGGCTGCATCACGATGACGCTCGCGTGCCCCATCGGGATTCCGTCGAGCAGCGCCGTAGCGGGTGCCCCGGTGACGGCGACGACGGTCACCTGCGGCGCGCGGAGGGCGAGGCCGCCCATCAACACCTCGATGCACGCGCTGTTCTCGTCGTTCCCGACCAGCCGATTGGCCAGCTTCGCGGATCCGCGGTCGGCGGCGCCGGACACACCCACACCTGAACTCAGGTAGCCGGGGCGGCCGAGGTCCTGGATCAGGCTGAGCGGACCCGTTTCGAGTACTTCGAGTTCACTCACAGTGTTTCCTCGTCGACGAATCGGACGCGACGCCCCGGCTGCAGCAGCGCCGGAGGGTTCGCGTCGAGGTTCCACATCGGGGAGTCCGTGGTTCCGATGATCTGCCATCCACCGGGTGAGGACCGGGGATACACCGCGCCGTAGCCACCGGCGAGGGCCACGGACCCGGCGGGCACCACGGTCCGGGACTGGGCCCGCCGTGGCACGGTGAGCCGGTCGTCGCCGCAACTCAGGTAGGCGAAACCCGGTGCGAATCCGATGAATACACAGCGCCAGGTGGCCGCCGTGTGCGCCGTGATCACGTCCTCGCGGCTCATCCGCAGATGGTCGGCGACGTCGGCGAGATCAGCGCCGTCGTAGCGGACCGGGATGGTGACCGGCTCGGATTCGGTTGCGCGGCTGTCCTCGTGCACCTCGAGGTCGACGGTCATCGTCCGCAGCGCGCGGCGCACCTCGTCGAGGTCGGTGCGCGGAGTCGTGGTCACGAGCACCGTCCGCGCCGCAGGAAGCACGTCCTCCACCCCCGGGACCGGGGTGCGGCGGAGGCGTTCGGTCAGCGACACCACGAAGGGTTCCGACTCCAGTTCGACGAGGAGGCCCCGGTTGCCCGCCGGAAGGATCCGGGTGCCGGCGCTCGGGGTGGTCATGCGAAGGACCCAAGCGTGACGTCGGCACTCTCCAGGGCGTGCCGAACCTGGCGGGCCGTGCGCACGGACCCCGGCGAATCGCCGTGGACGCAGATGCTGTGCACCGACACCGCGACGTCGGCGCCGTCGATCGACTCCACCGTTCCGCTCGACACCATGCGCACGGCCTGGGCGGCGGCGACGTCGGGATCGTCGATGACGGCGCCGGTCACCGAGCGCGGGGTCAACGTGCCCGCGGCGGTGTAGCGGCGATCGGCGAAACCCTCGGCGACGAATTCGATGCCGTGGGTTTCCGCCGCACGCTGCAACTGCGAGCCGGGTGGGCCCATCAGCGCGAGCGGTTCGGTGAACCAGTCGATGGCCGACGCGATCGCCTCGGCCCGCCCGTGGTCGAGCGCGGCGGAATTGTAGAGCGCACCATGCGGTTTGACGTACGACACGCGGGACCCGGCGGCACGCGCGAACCCGGCGAGCGCGCCGATCTGGTACAGCGTCTCGTCGCGCAGATCCGCCGGTGACACCGCGAGTTCACGACGGCCGAATCCGGCCAGATCCCGGAAACCCACGTGCGCACCGATCGCGACGTTGCGCTCGGCCGCACCCTCGCAGGCCCGGCGGATGATCATCGGATCCCCCGCGTGAAACCCGCACGCGATGTTCGCGCTCGTGACGATGTCGAGGAGGGCCTCGTCGTCCGCCAGGGTCCACTGCCCGAAGCCCTCACCGAGGTCGCAGTTCAGATCAACGCGCATCGGGAACCTCCAGCACGTACTCGCTGTCCGGGGTGTCGGTGATCAGCATGTACCCGGGCGCGTGGGTGATCGCGAACGGCAACCGGGACGCCATCACCGCCGCCTGCGGGGTGACCCCGCAGGCCCAGAACACCGGAACGTCGCCGGGCTCGAAGTTCACCGGATCGCCGAAGTCGGGGGCCGCGACATCGGCGATGCCGAGTTCCGCGGGATCGCCGATGTGCACGGGCCCACCGTGGACGGCAGGCATCCGCGCCGAGATCGCCGCGGCGAGGGCCACCTGATGTTCGGGAACGGGTCGCATCGACACCACCATCGGTCCGCTCATCCGGCCTGCGGGCCTGCACTCACGGTTGGTCACGAACATCGGGACGTTGCTGCCCTGCTCGACGTGCCGCAGCGGCACCCCGGCAGCGGCCACCGGGTGCTCGAACGTGAAGCTGCACCCGATGTGGAAGGCCACGAGGTCGTCCCGCCACAGCCCCGACACGTCCGCGGTCTCGTCGGCCAGTTCGCCGTCCTTCCACACGCGGTACAGCGGCAGGTCCGTGGTGATGTCGGCGCCCGGGGCGAGCATCGTCGTGCGGGAGCCGACGTCGCCGACGTCGAGGACGGGGCACGGCTTGGGGTTGCGCTGCGTGAACAGCAGGACGTCGTAGGCCCAGTCCTCCGGTACGGCGATGAGATTCGTCTGGGCGAATCCGGGCGCCAGACCGGCGGTCGGGGTGACACGTCCCGAACGGAACGCGGAGCGGAGGTCGGCCGGTGAGTCAGTCAAGTTGGATCCCGCGGGTCTCGGGGAGGAAGAACAGGGCGAAGACGGCGATGGCGTATCCGAGCGCACCGAAGATCATCGCGCCGCCGATACCCAGCTGGGTGGCCGCCAGGAAACCGACGACCGCGGGGAACACGGCACCGACTGCGCGGCCGAAGTTGTACGTGAAGCCCTGGCCCGTGCCGCGGGACTGCGTCGGGTACAGCTCGGACAGGAACGATCCGAAGCCGCTGAAGATCGCCGACGTGCAGAAGCCGAGGGGGAAGCCCAGGATCAGGATCAACGTGTTCGCACCCTCGGGCACCTGGGTGTAGCCGACCATGAAGACGGCCGACAGTGCCGCGAACAGCTGCATGGTCCGCTTGCGTCCCAGCTTGTCGGTGAGGATGCCGCCGCTGACGTAACCGAGGAACGCACCCGAGATCAGGATCGCGAGGTACCCGCCGGTGCCGACGACGTCGAGTCCGCGCGAGGTCTTCAGGAATGTGGGCAGCCAGGACGCCAGCGTGTAGTAGCCGCCCTGCACACCGGTGGCGAGCAGCGACGCGAGCACGGTGGTCTTGAGCAGTTTGCCGCGGAAGATCGCGGCGAACGAGCCGGTCTGCTTGCCTGCGGACTCGCGACGTTCCGTGACCGCCTCGGGGTCCTTCAGATTCCGGCGAACCCAGATGATGAGGAACGCGGGGAGGACACCGGTGAAGAACAGCACTCGCCAGGCGACGTCGGGATCGAACAGCTGGAAGACGACCGTGTAGACGATCACCGCCAGCGCCCAGCCGACTGCCCACGCGCTCTGGACGAAGGCCACGGCCCGGCCCCGGTACTCGGCGCGGGCGTACTCGGCCACGAGAATCGCACCGGCCGCCCACTCGCCGCCGAAGCCGAGGCCCTGGAAGGCGCGGAAGACGAGGAGAGTCTCGAAGTTCTGCGCGAAGCCGCACAGCACCGTGAAGATCGTGTACGTCGCGACCGTGACCTGCAGGGTGCGGACCCGGCCGATCTTGTCGACGAGGATGCCGGCGAGGGCACCGCCGAGCGCAGACACGACCAGCGTCACCGTCGTCAGCAGACCAGCCTGTCCGGTGGTGAGGCCGAAGTAGGCGGCGATGGCCGCGAGGCCGAGCGGGAGGACCTGGAAGTCGTAGGAGTCGAGTCCGTACCCGCCGAACGCGCCGATGAAGGCTCTCTTTCCCTTCGGCCCGAGGGTGCGGAACCAGTCGAAGGGGCGCGCCTGCGCGACCTCGGTCTGTGTATCTGTGGTCATGGCACCTCGCCTGAAGAAGGGATGTAACTGCCGGAAGAAACGGTGTAACTCCCATCACGGTACAAATCGTTCAACGATCCTGCAATACCCTGAGAGGATCGTTTAACATGGAATTCATCGCGGAACCGAGCTCACAACTATGATTGCGGTCGAGATCGAAACCTGAGGAGTGGACTTGACCAGCTCGAATGCCCTTCGCGGCGATGCGCATTCCCGCCTGGCCGCTCACCGCGGCCTGCTCGAACGCACCAGCAGGACCACCCGGGTGGCCGGCATTCTGCGGGACGCAATCATCGACGGAACGTTCCGACCAGGGGCGCGTCTCTCCGAACCCGACATCTGCGCCGCCCTCGACGTCTCCCGCAACACGGTGCGCGAGGCCTTCCAGATCCTGATCGAAGACCGACTGGTCGCGCACGAACTCAACCGCGGAGTCTTCGTCCGCGTGCCCACGGCCGAGGACATCACCGAGCTGTACATCTGCCGGCGCGTCGTCGAATGTGCGGGCGTCAACGGATTCGACCCCGCCACCGGCGACCTGTCGCGCGTGGCCGAGGCCCTGGACCTGGCCGACGAGCGGTACGCCGTCGAGGACTGGACCGGAGTCGGCACCGCCGACATCCACTTCCACAGCGCCCTCGCGAGCCTCAACAACAGCAATCGCATCGACGAACTCATGCGCAGCGTGTGGAACGAGGCGCGGCTCGTCTTCCACGTCATGGACGACGCCCACCGATTCCACGGCCCGTACCTCACCCGCAATCACGAGATCTACGACGCGCTGGTCGCGGGCAACACCGAAGCCGCAGGTCAGCTACTCAAGACCTACCTCGAAGACGCCGAGGCGCAGATCCTCGAGGCGTACTGAGGCGCTTCGCGCTCGCTCACCGGTCGACCATCACACCGAGAGCTGCGGTGAGGCTGCGAGGACACGCTTGACCAACGATGCTGCGGCGGTGACCTGTGCCTGATCGATGCCGGTTTCCACATCATGACGGTGAAAATGCGCGACCAGCTCCTCGGTCGCGAGGTTGCCGTGTGCGCCCGGCGCGAAGGGGCACCCGCCGTATCCGCCGACCGCGCTGTCGAAGTGTGCGATGCCCAGATTGCGTGCTGCTTGCAGGGCGGTGGTGAGTGCTTGGCCGTCGGCGTTGTGCAGGTGCAGTCCGATGGTGATGTCGGGCAGTGCCTCGCGCACGGCGCCCACCGCGTTGAGCACGTGCTCCGTGGTGGCGGTGCCCAGGGTGTCGGCCAGCCCCAGGGCGCGTATCCCCATGGCTGCGAACTGCTCGGCGACTTCTACCAGACGTGCGGGTGAGACAGTTCCCTCGAACGGGCAGACGAAGGCGGTCGATATCCCGCCGAGGAACCGCTGCTCCGGGTAGCCGGCCACCGCCTGGGACAGGTCCTCGAGGGCCTGTGCAGCGGACTTGCCGGCGTTCGCTCGGCTGTGTGCGGAACTGGCCGACGCCGCGATGTGCACGACGTCGACTCCGGCGGCCACTGCACGGTGGACCCCGGTGGCATTCAGCGCCAACGCGCTGACCTGCGTGGTGGCGCGGTAGGGCTGCAACCGGGCGATGAGCGCGTCGGCGTCGGCCATCTGAGGAACGCGGGTGGGCGAGACGAAGGACACGGCTTCGATCTGCCGGACTCCGGCTGCCACCAGCGCGTCGGCGATGGTGAGTTTGTCGTCGGTGGCGACGAGGACGTTCTCGTCCTGTAGACCGTCGCGCAGGACGACGTCGGTGATGGTGACGGGCATGCGAGAACCTTCTTGGGGTGGCCGGGGATCAGAGCGAGGTGGGAACGACGATCAGGGCCCAGGCCACCAGCGGGGCGAGGAGCACGACCAGGCCGCAGTAGGCCAGGACGCTGCGCTGGAACCGTTGACGGTCTTCGACGTCGGCCTCGGCCACCACGATGGAACCGTTCGTGGCGAAGGGGCTGACGTCGACGACGGTGGAGGCGAAGGCCAGCGCGATGATGAAACCCAGCGCGCCGAGTTCCCCGGCGGCGAGCATGGGTGCGGCCAGCGGCAGCGCGATGCCCAGGGTGCCGATCGAGGACCCGACCGCGGAGATGATCGCGGCGGCGTACAGCAGGATCAGCGCGGCGGCGAGAGGGGAGCCGAGGTGGGTGGCGGCGTCGCCGAGGAAGTCGAGGGTGCCGTTTTGTTTGAGCACCGTCATGTAGGTGAGCATGCCGCACACCAGCACGACGGCCGGCCACGCCACCTTGTCTTCGATCCGGGGCATCTTCTTCGGGGCCATCAGCAGCAGAACCGTGCTGATGCAGATCGAGCTGACTCCGACGTCGACGTTGAAGGCCACCGAACCTACTGCCAGGAGCAGGATTCCGATGAGCGTCGCGACCCGTACCCGGTTGAACGGGGTGCGGCCGATGACGTCGACGTCAGGCAGGACGGCGGTCGCGGAGGCGGTGCCAGATCCCGGGCTGGGATGGGGGCGGGTCGGTGCCCCTGAGCTGGCGCCGGCGCCGGTGATCTCGTCACGGTCTTCGGGCAGCTCGTGGAGCAGGTCGCGGCCGTAGATGGCGAACAGTACGGCGAGGAACAGGGTGTTCAGTGCGAAGGGAACGATGAACAGCAGCAGCGGGTTCGCCTCGTACCCGGCGGATTTGATCAATCCGTTGACGAAGGCACCGTAGATCGTGATGGGCGAGAACGCGCAGCCCAGAGCACCGTGGTTGATGGCCATGCCCATCAGCAGGGGGTTGATCTTCTTTTTCCCGGCCAGCCGCATCGCGATGGGGGCGAGCATGCCTGCCGCCATCGGTGATCCCAGGGCCATCAGCGCGCCGGAGAGCAGGAACATCATCCACACCAGCGCCCAGCGCCGTCCGTGGACCAGGCGTAGGGCCGATTCGACGATGATGTTGATGGTGCCGTTGGCCTTGGCGATGGCGAACAGCAAGGTGATCCCGGCGACGATCAGGAAGATGTCACCGGGAAATGCGTCGACGATGTCGTCGATCGGGATCCCCGACACCCATCCGCCGACTAGGAAGGCGCCGGCGAAGGCGAGGATGCCCATGTTGATCGGCACCTTGGTGGCGATGGTGAAGATCAGTACGAGGGCGAGGATGGAGATGGCGTAGACCATGGGACCGTGTTCTTTCCGTGCGGGGCAAACGGGAAGGGTGCGGCTGCACCAGGGAGCAGAGGGGCGGCGGATGCCCGCGGGTCAGATGATGCCTGCTGTGCGCAGTGCGTTCAGGCGGTCGGGTGTCAGGCCCAGCATCCGGCCCAGTACGGGCTCGGTGTCGGCACCGAGATCAGGCCCCAACCACCCGACTTTCGTTGCCTGGCCATCGAACTGAGGTACCACGCCGGGGAAGCGCACCTCCTCGGGTGAGCCGTCTTCGACGTCGACCTTGAACGGCTGGATCATCCCGCGGGCCAGATAGTGCTCGTCGGAGACGATGCGGGCGGCGTCGTAGACGTCGCTGGCCGGGACACCGGCGTCGGACAGTTCGGTGACGACGTCTCTCGTGGATCGGGTCGTCGTCCATGCCACGATCGCCTCGTCGAGATCGTCTTCCCGCAGATATCGTTTGGTGCCGTCGACCAGGTCGGGATCACTCGCCAGGTCCGGGCGGCCGACGGCGTTCATCAGCCTTGCGAAGACCCCGCTGGCGTTCCCGGCGATCAGAACCGAGCCGTCGGCACACGGGTAGGAGCCGCTGGGCACCACACCGGGAAGATTGCCGGCGGTGCGCTCGCGCACCATGGCATAGGCGTCGTAGTCAGCGGTCAGCGACTCCATCGCCATGAAGACCGATTCGTACAGTGCGACATCGGCGACCTGGGGCCTCGGGTGGTCGCCGCCGCGGGCTTTGGCCAGAAGCATCATCAACGCGCTGACCGCGCCGTAGAGACCGGCGAGGGTGTCGCCCAGTGGTGCTGCCGGACGCACCGGCTCACGGTCGGGATAGCCGGTCACATAACGCAATCCGCCGAACGCCTCGGCGACCCCACCGAAGCCGGCGCGCTGCGCATAGGGGCCGTTCTGGCCGTAACCGGAGATCCGGAC
Organism: Rhodococcus mengyinensis; assembly: GCF_048381435.1. Lineage (NCBI taxonomy): Bacteria > Bacillati > Actinomycetota > Actinomycetes > Mycobacteriales > Nocardiaceae > Rhodococcus > Rhodococcus mengyinensis. Next base: position 25,715 of record NZ_JBLWIT010000057.1, read on the forward strand.
CAGGACGATGTCCGGGTTCGCTGCCTGTAACTGTTCGGGCCCGATGTTCCAGCGTTCGAGCGTGCCAGGGCGAAAGTTCTCGATCACGACATCGACCTGGGCGGCCAGGTCCAGCACCAGCTGCTGCCCCTCGGCGCTCTTCAAATCGAGCGTCACCGATCGTTTGTTTCGGGCGATGGTGCGATACATCATCGAGGTGGTGCCCCTGCTGCGACGCCAACCGCGCAGCTCGTCCCCACCGTCGGGACGCTCGATCTTGATGACTTCGGCGCCGAAATCAGCCAGCAGCCGGGTCGCGAAGGGCGCTGCGATGAAGTTACCGAGCTCCAGGACAGTGATGCCGTCGAGCGGACCTGTGGTGGCGTTGTTCATGACGCTCCGATTCCTGTCGGCGATGCGATCAATCTTCGTGGTGGCCCATTATTTGGGTCATTATGGCCCGAATAATGGGGCAACCATAGTGCTCCGGATCACAGAGCGCAACGAGGCATGGCGGCCCGCCCACGTCGAGATGACACGAAAAGACGCAACCGCCGGGGTCAGGAGTCGAGAAGTGACTTTTCGATGCGATGAGCGGCGTCGACGGCCGAGGGACCGAGACGGGGTCCGGGATCGTCACCGAGCCGGTGCAACGGGCCCGACACGCACACCGACGCGACAATCTCGCCGTGCACTCGTACCGGTGCACTGACCGAGCCGAGGCCGGGAACCCGCTCGGAGAGCGTCTGCCACCAGCCGCGGCGTCGCGCGACGGGGTCGTTGTCGAAATCGCCGGCCAGCACGTGACCGCTCGACCCTTCCGCCAGCGGAAATGTGGTGCCGACCGGCATGGTGGCCCGCAGTTCGTTCGACGATTCGACACTGGCGGCGCACAAGCGCAGGTCACCGCGCCGGACCCACAACTGCGAGGACTCACCGGTGCCCTCGCTCAGCTCCCGAAGCACCGGCATGGCGATATCGGTCATCCCCGCTGCAGTGAAGCGATACCCGAGCCAGTATCGACCCTCGGCATCTCGACGCAGGTAGCCATAGTGGGCGAGCTCGGCCACGAGACGTTGGGTGGTCGACTTCGACAAGCCGACAGTGCGCGCAAGCTCGCTCGTGATCATCGGTCGTAACTCGACGGCGTCGATGATGGCGAACGCGCGCGACAAGACACCGACCGTCTTGCGCTGCTCGTCCGCCATGGCCCGATTCTCCCCACGAAACCACGCCCGCGAACTGCATGGTGTTGCCGCCTGTGTCACACGATCCTAGCTTCGAGCACCAGCGACACGACGGATCACTGGTCTGGTCACCCCTCCAACTCGGCGGCGGCGGTGCCGGTGCATTACTCGCCCGATCGCCTACACGTCGCCCGACCCACGCACGGGCGCGAAACGCCCGTAGAAGCCCTCGATGTGCTCCCGCACCAGGCCGGCGGCCTCGGCGCCGTGTCCGTCGCGGAGGGCGGCCACGATGCCGCGGTGCTCGCAGCGGAGGTGGGTCGCGACGGCAGGCCAGTCGTCGAGGAGCGGAACGGCCTGCATGACGTAGCCGTGAATGGAGTCGCGGAGCGAGACCATCATCGCCTCGACGAGGACGTTGCCCGCGAGTCCGGCCATCGCGACGTGCAGGTCGGCGTCGAGCCGGTGGAACGCCTCGGGTGAGAGGTCCTCGTCGTCCATCGCGTCGAGCAGTGTGTCGATGGCCGAGAAGTCGAGGTCGGGGGCCTGTCCGGCGGCTTCCTGCACCGCCCACGACTCGAGCAGTGTGCGCGTCTGGACGACGTCGTGGATGGGCAGCGTGCGCGTCGCCATGTGCAGTCGGATGGCCGCGCCGATGGACGCGGCCGGGTCGGCGGCCACGATCGCGCCTGCGTCCGGTCCGGACCCGACGGCCGTGCGGACGATGCCCATGGCCTCGAGCACGCGTATGGCCTCGCGGACGGACGAGCGTCCGACCCCCAGTTCCTCCGCGAGTGCGCGCTCGGCGGGCAGACGACCGCCGACGGTGAGTTTGCCTGCCGCCAGATCCTGCTCGATGCGATGCAGGACGACCTCGTGTGTGCGCACGACGAAAGTTTACCTGGTGTGGTCTGACCACAGTGCGCTACTGTGGTNGGTCAGACCACAGCCCAGCCCGGTTGGAGTACCCGATGAGAATCGCCCTGTTCGCCACGTGCCTGGCGGATGCCCTGTTCCCCGAATCCGCCACCTCGACGGTCCGCCTGCTCGAGCGGCTCGGCCACGAGGTCGTGTTCCCACCGAAGCAGACGTGCTGCGGGCAGATGCACGTCAACACCGGCTACCAGGCCGAAGCGCTGCCACTCGTCCGTCACCACGTGGAGGCGTTCGAGAGCGGACCGTCCTGGGACGTCGCGGTGGCGCCGTCCGGTTCCTGCGTCGGATCCGTCCGGCACCAGCACGCGATGGTCGCCCGCCGGTACGGCGACGAATCGCTCGCGGCGCGCGCCGAGGAGGTCGCGTCCCGGACGTACGAACTGTCGGAACTGCTCGTCGACGTCCTCGGCGTCACCGACGTCGGCGCCTACTACCCCCACCGGGTGACGTACCACCCGACATGCCACTCGCTGCGGATGCTGCGCGTCGCGGACAAGCCGCTGCAACTGCTGCGCGCGGTGCGCGGGATGACGCTGATCGAACTGCCCGCCGCCGAATCCTGTTGCGGTTTCGGCGGAACGTTCGCGCTGAAGAACTCCGAGACGTCGACCGCGATGCTCGCCGACAAGATGGGCAACGTCCTGAGCACGGGCGCCGAGGTGTGCAGCGCCGGCGACTCGTCCTGCCTGATGCACATCGGCGGCGGACTGTCCCGGCTGCGCAGCGGGGTCCGCACCGTCCACCTCGCCGAGATCCTGGCGAGCACCGAGAAGATCGGGAGCAACGCATGACCACGTTCCTCGGCTCACCCACCTTCCATGCGGGCACCGGAAATATCCGGGGCACAGAATCTTTCCCCGACGCGGCGCGGAAATCGCTCGCCGACACCCAGCTGCGCGCCAACCTCGGCGCGGCCACCACCACCATCCGCAACAAGCGCATCGCCGCGGTCGCCGAGGTCGACGACTGGGAGGAACTGCGCCGGGCGGGCAGCGCCCTGAAGGCGGACGTGATGGCGCGGCTCCCCCAACTGCTCGTGCAGTTCGAGGAGAACGTCACCGCCCGCGGCGGCACCGTCCACTGGGCGCGCGACTCGGAGGAGGCGAACCGGATCATCACCGACCTCGTGCGGGCCACCGGCTCCGACGAGGTCGTGAAGGTCAAGTCGATGGCCACCCAGGAGACGGGCCTCAACGAGCATCTCGAGGAGAACGGGATCGCGGCGATCGAAACCGACCTCGCCGAACTCATCGTCCAACTCGGCGAGGACAAGCCGAGCCACATCCTCGTTCCCGCCATCCACCGCAACCGCGCCGAGATACGTGAGATCTTCCTGAAATCGATGCCGGGCATCGACAAGGACATCACGGACGATCCGCGGGCACTCGCGATGGCCGCGCGGGCACACCTTAGGCGGAAGTTCCTCTCCGCGAAGGTGGCGATCAGCGGCGCGAACTTCGGGGTCGCGGAAACCGGGACCCTCGCGGTGGTGGAGTCGGAGGGCAACGGGCGGATGTGCCTCACCCTCCCCGACACCCTCATCACCCTCATGGGCATCGAGAAACTGGTCCCGACGTTCACCGACCTGGAGGTGTTCATGCAACTGCTGCCGCGGTCGTCCACCGCCGAGCGGATGAACCCGTACACCTCCATGTGGACCGGGGTGCATCCCGGCGACGGCCCGCAGAACTTCCACGTCGTCCTCCTCGACAACGGTCGCACCAACGTCCTCGCGGACGAGGTCGGGCGGTCGGCGCTCCACTGCATCCGCTGCAGCGCCTGCCTGAACGTGTGTCCCGTCTACGAGCGGGCGGGCGGTCACGCGTACGGGTCCGTGTATCCGGGCCCGATCGGCGCGATCCTCAGCCCGCAACTCACCGGGACCACCGGTCACGACGACCCGAACGCCTCGCTGCCGTTCGCCTCGACGCTGTGCGGCGCCTGCTTCGATGCCTGCCCGGTGCGCATCGACATCCCCAGCATCCTGGTGCACCTGCGTGCGGAACAGGTCGACTCCGAGCGGCACGGACTTCCGGGCGGCCAGGACCTCGCGATGAAGGCCGCCGGCTTCGTGATGGGGTCGGAGAAGCGGTTCGCCGCCGCCGAGACGGCGTCCAAGATCGGCCGGGTGCTGGGCGGCAAGAAGGGACGCATCACGTCGCTGCCGTACCCGGGGTCGAAGTGGACCGCGAGCCGCGACCTCCCCTCCCCGCCGAAGGAGACCTTCCGACAATGGTGGGCCCGCACTCACGAGGACACGACACGATGACCGCACGCGAAGAGATCCTGACCCGGATCCGGTCGGCGCTCGCCGAAGCGCCCGCCCCCGAACCCGTTCCCCGCGACTACCACCGGCAGCCCGCGTCGGGCCCCGGGGACGTCGAGTTCTTCGCCCACACCGTCGACGACTATCGCGCGCAGGTCCACCGAGCCGAGGAGAGCACGGTTGCCGAGGTCGTCACCGGGCTGATCGCGGAGGGGGCGCGCGCCGTCGTCCCACCGGACCTGCCGCTGTCGTGGCGGCCGCGACGTGACGTCGTCGTCGACGGGGCGCCCGCCGAACTGTCGACGCTCGAACTCGACGCGCTCGACGTCGTCGTCACCGGCTGCACCCTCGGGATCGCCGCCACCGGGACGATCGTGCTCGACGGCGGCGCCGGCCAGGGGCGGCGGGCACTGACCCTGGTCCCGGATCACCACATCTGCATCGTGCGCACCGATCAGATCGTCGACACCGTGCCGCAGGCCTTCCAGACCCTCGACGCGACCAAGCCGCTGACGTTCATCAGCGGTCCCAGCGCCACCAGCGACATCGAACTCAACCGCGTCGAGGGCGTCCACGGTCCGCGGACGCTGGACGTCGTCATAGTGCGCTGACGCGCCCGTGCGCCCTTTTGGTAGTCCCGGGTACCAAAAAGGCTCACGGGGCGCGGAGCGCCCTCGCGGCCAGATCGGCGGTGGCGCGGACGATCTCCGCGCCACCGAACATCACGTCGTCGTTGTGCCCGGCCCCGGGCAGCACGACGGTTTCCACCGGACCGAGCGCCGCATCGGCCACGCGAGCGCTCTGCTCCGGCGGGACGACGATGTCGGCGGTGCCGTAGACGACGGTGGTGGGCACAGCGATGCGTGCGACGTACTCCGCGACGGGGAATCGGTCGCGCAGCAACAGCTTGACCGGCAGGAACGGGTAGTGCGCTGCGCCGACGGCGGCGAGGTCGACGAACGGCGACCGGAGCAGCAGGCCCGCAGGCGGATGCTCGGTGGCGAGTTCGGTGACGACGCCGGTGCCGAGGCTTTCCCCGAAGTAGAGCAGCCGCTCCGGCGGCACGCGACGTTCGTCGACGAGGTGTCGGCGGGCCGCCCGGACGTCGAGTGCCAGCCCGTCCTCGCCGGGGTGGCCGGGGTTGCCGCCGTACCCGCGGTAGTCGAAGAGCAGTGTGGCGAAACCGGCGGCGGCGAGGTCGGACGCCAGCAGCGCCCGGTCGGCCCTGTTGCCGGCGTTCCCGGCGGCCACGAGGACGGTCATGCGCGGGTCCCCGCTCGCGGGTGGGACGTACCAGGCACCGAGTTCGAGGCCGTCCGAGGTGGTCAGCGTGACGTCCTCGGCCCCGGCGATCAGTCGGTCGGCAGGCGGCACCGGGGAGTTGTCGGGGTAGTAGATCAGTCGTCGCTGCAATACCCACACGGCGGCGACCAGCAGAGCCACGACGACGAGCGCGACGATGCCGACGCGGATCATTGCCGGATCGGTGTTCCGGCCCACTCCAGCAACTCGGCGACGGGCAGGGTGTTGATCACGTCCGACGGCTCGACTCCGCGTTCGGCGGCGCGCTCGCAGGCGTACCCCTGCCAGGCGAGCTGACCGGTGGTGTGCGCGTCGGTGTCGATGGAGAACTTGCACCCGCTGTTCAGTGCGAGGTCGATCAGGCGTCCCGGCGGGTCTCGGCGCTCGGGGCGGGAGTTGATCTCGACCGCGGTGCCGTACTCGCGGCACGCCTCGAACACCCGTTCCGCGTCGAATTTCGATTCGGGCCGCGGCCCCCGCGCACCCTCGACGAGCCGGCCGGTGCAGTGCCCGAGGACGTCGACGTGCGGGGACTTCACGGCCTGCAGCATCCGCTTGGTCGTCGTCGCCCGGTCGGTGTCCAGGTGCGAGTGCACGCTGGCCACCACGATGTCCAGGTCGGCGAGCAGGTCGTCGTCCTGGTCGAGGGAGCCGTCGACGAGGATGTCGACCTCGATGCCGGTCAGCACGCGGAACGGCGCGAGTTCCGCGTTCAGTTCGGCGACGACGCTCAGCTGGGAGAGCAGTTGCTCCGACGACATTCCGTTCGCGACCGTCAGCCGCGGCGAGTGATCGGTGATCGCGCAGTACTCGTGGCCCAGGGCGGCGGCGCGGCGCATCATCTCCCGGATCGGGCACCGGCCGTCCGACCAGTCGGAATGGGTGTGCAGGTCGCCGCGGAGCGCGTCGAGCAGTTCGGTCCCGCCGAGTCCGATCGGTTCGGCCGCATTGCGCAGGTACGTCAGGTACAGCGGCACCGACGCGGCACACTCACGGATGATCGCGGCAGCCTCGGACCCGATGTCGGGTGGCGACACCCAGCCGCGCTCCTCCAGGTCGGCCAGCGCGTCCTCGTCCGCGTACGTCAGCACGTCGGCCGCCCGCCGGAATGCGGCGATCCTCGGTGCCTCGTCACGCGAGCGCTCGAGCCAGAACGCAATTTCCCGCAGCGCTTCGACGGGGTCCATCTTTCAATGGTGCACGGCTGCCGGGCTGCTGGCTAGGAGCAATTTCTGCCAGAACTTAGGCTCCCCTCGTTGTCCGCACGTTCATACAAATGTTCCCTTCGTCTCGCTTACGACTTCTACGGTGCCGGAGTTGTCCACATTCGAATCGGGAGCCACGGTGAGCTTGAAACCCCTCGCACTGTTCGTCAATCACGACGGAGTGTCCTCGCGCGCGTCCGTCACTTGTCAGTACAAGTGCGGAAACGCGTGCTCCCACGACGTGCCCAACACCTCGCACGGCGAGTATTTCCGTGACATCGCCCGCACCGCCCTGTCGCGGCGCGGGATGCTGCGCGGCACGGGGATGGCCGTCCTCGCCGTCGGCGCGGGCAGCGCGCTGGTGGCCTGCTCGGACGACTCCGGCAGCGGAAGCGTCTCCGGCACGGGCGGTTCGGACGGTTCCGCGCCCACCGGAACGAACTTCGACGCCGTCGCCCCCAACACCGAGGACGCCCTCGTCGTCCCCGACGGGTACGAGCAGGCCGTGGTGATCCGCTGGGGCGACCCGGTGCTGCCCGGGGCTCCCGCGTTCGACTTCGACAACCAGACCGCCCAGGCGCAGGCGCAGCAGTTCGGGTTCAACAACGACTTCGCCGGACTCCTGCCGGTCGAGGGTCAGCCGAACACCTTCCTGCTGGTGGTCAACCACGAGTACACCACCGAGCCGTTCATGTTCACGGGCTACGACGCCGAAAACCCGTCACCGGAGCAGTTCCAGACCGCGCTCGCCGCCCACGGGCTGTCCGTGGTGCAGGTGAAGGGCGAATCCGCCTCCGGCGCGCTCACTCCCGAGTTCGGACCGTACAACCGGCGCATCACGGCGACGACGGAATTCGTCGTCACCGGTCCCGCCGCGGGCAGCGACTTCCTGAAGACGTCCGCGGACCCGACGGGCACGAAGGTGCTCGGCACGCTGAACAACTGTTCGGGTGGCGTGACACCGTGGGGCACAGTGCTGTCAGGGGAGGAGAACTTCAACCAGTACTTCGCGAACGCCGAACTGGTCACCGACCCCGCCGTCGCCGCACGGCTGAAGCGGTACGGCGTGGAAGGTGCTGCCTCCGAGCGTAAGTGGGAACGGTTCGACAAGCGTTTCGACCTCATCCAGGAGCCGAACGAGGTCAACCGCTTCGGCTACGTCGTCGAGGTCGACCCGTGGGACGCGGCGTCCGCACCCGTCAAGCACACGGCACTGGGCCGGTTCAAGCACGAGGCCGCCACCATCCACGTCACCGACGACGGCACCGTCGTGGCGTACAGCGGTGACGACGAGCGCTTCGACTACATGTACAAGTTCGTCTCCAGCCGCAAGGTGATGGACGGCAGGAGCCAGGCCGCGTTGCGCCACAACATGACGCTGCTCGACGCGGGCACCCTGTACGTCGCGAAGTTCAGTGGCAACTCGGCGGAAGAGATCGACGGGTCGGGCACGCTGCCGGCGAGCGGCACGTTCGACGGCACCGGGGAGTGGATCCCGCTGCTGCGCACCGGCGAGGACGGCCGGGGTGAGTCGCTCGTCGACGGCATGAGCGCCGAAGAGGTGGCGGTGTTCACCCGTCATGCCGGCGACAAGGTCGGTGCCACCAAGATGGACCGTCCCGAGGACTTCGAACCCAGCCCGACGACCGGCAAGGTGTACGTGGCGCTGACCAACAACACCAAACGCGGCGTCGACGGCGGCGCGGCGGCCGACGAGGCCAACCCGCGGAACAACAACAAGAACGGCCAGGTCCTCGAACTCACCGACGACCACGCCGGCACCGCGTTCACGTGGAACCTGCTGCTCGTGTGCGGTGACCCGACGGAGGCCGACACCTACTTCGGCGGGTTCGACAAGGCGAGCGTCAGCCCGATCTCCTGCCCCGACAACCTGGCGTTCGATCCGCACGGCAACCTGTGGATCTCCACCGACGGCAACGCGCTGAAGTCCAACGACGGCCTGTTCAGCGTCGTCCTCGAGGGCCCGAACCGCGGGGAGACCAAGCAGTTCCTCACCGTGCCCAAGGGCGCCGAGACCTGCGGTCCGATCGTCGGCGACGAGCGGGTCACGGTGTGCGTGCAGCACCCGGGTGAACTGGACGACGCCAGCGCCGACAACCCGGCGTCGCACTGGCCCGACGGCGGCGACGCGCAGCCGCGTCCCGCCGTCGTGGCGGTGTGGAAGTCGGGCGGCCGGATCGGCGTCTGACCCCATGTGAGTGGGCAGAATCTAGCGAACGTCGCAACAGTTGGGCCTGTCGTGGGATGACGGTATCTCAGTAAGAAGCGAGACCGGAGTTGCCCACTCCAGGGTCTTGCGGGGTCGACTATTCAACTGGGAGGCAACCTCGACCAGACGCTCCGGCGTATAGATGCCGAGGTCGCTGCTCTTGGGAAAGTATTGACGCAGAAGCCCGTTGAGGTTCTCATTGCTGCCGCGCTGCCACGGCGAGTGGGCGTCACAGAAGAACACGTCCAGGCCGGTCTCGGCGGAGATCTGCTGGTGCAATGCCATCTCCTTGCCCTGATCCCAGGTCAGGGTCTTCCGAAGCTGCGGCGGCAGTGCTGCCATCGCCGCCGCGATGCCGTCACGAAGTTCCTGGGCACGGTTTCGGCCGGGAAGGTGAATCAGCATGCAGTACCGGCTTCGTCGTTCGACCAGCGTGCCGATCGCCGTCTTGTTCCCCGCTCCCATGATGCAATCACCTTCCCAATGCCCGGGCACGCTGCGGTCGGCCGCCTCGTCGGGTCGTTGGTCGATCATCGTCATATTCGTCAACCGGCCGCGACGTTCCAAGCCCGACAGGCGGCGGCGACGCCGGTATCGGCCGGTCCGCAAGGACCGTTTCGCGGGCCGTGTCAGGCCGCACCGTTGGTCATAAATCGCCTGGTAGATGCTCTCCGGGCACAGATGCCGGTTTCGTTGGCCGGGGAAATCGACGCGGAGCTGATGCGCGACTTGTTCCGGGCTGAACTTCAGGTCGCTGAGCAACTGTGCGACGTGCGCGCCCAGGACGGCGTCGGTATCGAGGCGGCGGGCGCGAGGGCGCCCGATCCGGTGCACGGCCAGCCGCTGGGCAGCGTGCGGACGGTACTCATTGTCGGTGGCGTTGTTGCGTAGCTCCCGGCTGATCGTCGACGGTGATCGGTTGAGCTCGGATGCGATCGCGCGGACACCGCAGCCGGCCCGGCGGAGATCTGCGATCATGATCCGCTCGTCCAGGGACAGGTAGCGGGGCGAGCGAGGCCGCGTGCGAACGTCAGAAGTCACTGGCGGATAGTGCACCGGCTCGCCGGCCGTATTGGTGATTGTGCGCCCGAACCGCCATCGTGTCCCGGTCCGGCGGTTGATTCCGACACGGCGGCACGCCTCGGAGTTACCAACCCCTTGCCGGATCAGCCGAGCGAACTGTTCCCGCTTCTCCGTCAGAGCAACACCGGGGTGCCCACTGTTGGGCTGTGTCGAGTCGTGCATCGCAACCTCCGATTAGCGTCGGGTGTTGCGACGTTCACTGGAATCCGCC
>NZ_JBLWIT010000058.1:0-15116 GCF_048381435.1 Rhodococcus mengyinensis
ACCGGACACCCCGGTGGACACGATCCGGGCGAGCGGGGTCAGCCCCAGCTCCTTGGCCTTGGTGTCGGACATGATCACCAGGGCGGCGGCGCCGTCGTTGAGCGGGCACGCGTTGCCGGCGGTGACGGTGCCGTCCGGACGGAACACCGGCTTCAGCTGGCTGACGGCCTCATAGGTGGTGCCGGCGCGGGGGCCGTCGTCCTTCGACACGACGGTGCCGTCGGGCAGCGTCACCGGGGTGATCTCCCGCTCGAAGAAGCCGGCGCCTATGGCCTCCTCGGCGCGGTTTTGCGAGCGCACCGCCCACCGGTCCTGCTCCTCGCGGGTGATGCCGGTGATCTGGGCGACGTTCTCGGCGGTCTGGCCCATCGCGATGTAGGTGTCCGGGACCAGCCCCTCCTCACGCGGGTCGACCCACTGCTGACCGCCCTGGGCCAGCTTCTCGGTGCGGGTCTGCGCGTCGGCGTACAGCGGGTTCTGGGTGTCGGGCAGCGAGTCGGAGTTGCCCGCGGTGAACCGGGACACGGTCTCGACACCGGCGGAGATGAAGACGTCGCCCTCACCGGCCTTGATCGCGTGCAGTGCCATGCGGGTGGTCTGCAGCGACGACGAACAGTACCGGGTGATGGTGGTGCCGGGGATGAAGTCGTAGCCGAGCTGGACGGCGACGTTGCGGCCCATGTTGAACCCCTGCTCGCCGCCGGGCAGGCCGCAGCCCAGGATGAGGTCGTTGATGTCGGTGGGGTCGAGCGCGGGCACCTTGTCGAGTGCCGCCTGGACCATCTGCGCGGCGAGGTCGTCGGGGCGCATGCCCTTGAGCGATCCCTTCATGGCGCGACCGATCGGGGAACGGGCGATGGAGACGATGACAGCCTCGGGCATGAGGAACTCCTGGGTGCGGGTCGCTTGGCGACGGTGATGGGAAAGCTATGTAGCCAAAAAATATGCAACCGCATATTTTCTATGCGCTTGCATATACTGATGGTGTCGGCGGAGACCTGTCAACCCCGCCAATCGAGAGGCAACAGTGCGATGGATGCATCACTAACCGGAGCGGTCGGCGAGCTGGGTACCTCGAAAGCCGCTGCGCGGATACGCGCTGCGGCCATCGAGGTGTTCGCCGCCAAGGGGTACGGCGCCACCACTACCCGGGAGATCGCCGCCAGCCTCGACATGAGTCCAGGAGCCGTATACCCGCACTACAAGACCAAGGAATCCCTTCTCTACGCCATCAGCCTCGAGGGCCACCATTCGGTACTGGCGGCCATCACGGCCGCTGATCGCCCCGACGTCGCGGCGCCCGACCGGCTGACGTCGACCGTGACGGCCTACGTGATCTGGCACGCCGACAACCGCGCCAGCGCCCGGGTCGCGCAGTACGAACTACGCTCGCTCTCGCCCGAGCACTTCGCAATCATTGCGGACATCCGCCGGTCCACCACGAAGGTGTTCAAGCGGATCATCGAAGCCGGCGCAACGGCAGGCGACTTTCATCCCCTCGACACCGAGGCCGCCGCGCTGGCAATCACGTCCCTCGGCGTCGATGTCAGCAGGTGGTTCCCCTCCCACGCCTACTCCGACCCACGCACTATCGCAGCTCGCTACGTCGAACTCGCCCTTCGCATGGTCGGGTGCGCCGACCGGCAACCCCTCGACAAGTCTTCTTGATACGTGTTGCTGGACTGCAGGATTCGAGAACGGCTCGTCACCGAAGTTGGCGAGACCTGCGCCGGAGAACTGCCCCGCCGCGGCGTCCGCCTAGATACCGCGGCTCCGAGATCGCGAGGTCACCGTGTCGGCGACAGTCGCCGCCCAGCTATCACCGATTTGGCGATTCCGGCGCGCGCCGTTGTGCCACCCAGGTCGCGATCTGAGTGCGGGAGTTGAACCCAAGTTTGGCGAAGATGTGCTCCACGTGTACGTCGACGGTGCGTCGGGAGATGACCAGCTTGGCCGCCACGTCCTTGCTCGACATTCCCTGCGCCACCAGCTCCGCGACCTCGCGCTCTCGAGGTGTCAACAAGCTGTCGGCCTGTCGGGGCTCGACGGGGGAGACTCGGTGCTCTCGGAGCGCGAAGGTCAGCATCTCCTCAACGGTGAGCTGGCCTCCGCGGGCAAACGCGGTGTCGAAGCCGGGGTTGCCCATCGCCTGCCGAGCCATGTTCTCGAACTGTTCGCGCCGCGCGAGCAGGTGTTTCGCTCCGAGCAGTGGGACGCCAATGGTCTGCCAGGCCTGGTCCGATGCGCCGAGGAGCACGGCGGCCCGCTCGCAGTCGCCGCTCGCCGCGGCGGTCCAGGCGAGAACGTCCAGGATGAACGCCAGGCCCAGGTTGTCCTGGGTGAACCGCTTGAGCTGGAGCGCCTCGCACAGATCGGCTTCGGCCTGCTCGAGCTCGCCCTGGAGGAGCCTCAAGAACCCCTTCGCCCACATGGCGTAGGACAACAGCCAACGCTCGCCGGCCTGCTTGCACTGTTCGCATGCCTCCTCGACCACGTCGGCGGCTCTGTCCAGCTCGCCCGACAGCAAGTAGGCAATGGTCAGTGCAGGCCGCACACTGTTGGGGTAGTCGGCGGGTACGTCGGCGCACCCATATCGCTCGAGCGCTTCAACCAACAGTGGAATCGCAGCGCTCGGGTCGGTGCCCAGTTCGCGTAGGCCGAGCATATGGGTTGCGTAAGCCAGGCCCTGTGGGTCGCCCAGTCGGCCCGCCAGATCGTGGACGGCATCGATCAGTGCAGTAGCAGCAGCCTCATCGCCCTGGAAGACAGCGATGTCAGCGGCGGTGCCCAGCGCCCAAACCCGCTCGAGACTCGGTTCTTGATCCATTGCCAACGCCCGGTCCAGCCACAGGCGGCCTTCGGTCATGAAGCCGAGCGCAGTCCAGAGGAACCACGGCAGGCCCGCCATCCGCAGTCCGACGCGCACCTCGTCTGGCCGCGCGAGGCAGAATTCGAGCGCCGAGCGCACGTTCGGATGTTCCACACGGAGCAGGGCCGCCCAGGCCTCCTGTCCCGGACCGAACCACTGCGCGGCAGCCTTCTCGATCAGCCGCCAGTACCAATCTCTGTGCCTGCGCTGCACCTTCGCTTCGGAGCCGGACTCTCGTAGTCGGGCCTGGCCGTACTCCCGGATAGTCTCCAACATGCGGAACCTGACACGCCCGCCGTGCTCGCCTCGGATCAAGATCGACTTGTCGGTCAGCCCGGCCACCGTGTCGAGAATGACCTCCTCGGCAAGCAACTCGTCCGCGCAGACAGCCTCGAGCGCGTCAAGACCGAACCCACCAGCGAACACTGATGCGCGCGCCCACAGCGTCTGCTCCGCCGGAGTACACAGCTCGTAGCTCCAGTCGATCAGTGCCTGAAGAGTCTGATGCCGCTCCGGCAAGTTACGACTGCCCTCGCGAAGCAGCTCGAACCGGCTATCCAGCCGATGCGCGAGCTCCTCCACCGTGAGCACGCGCAACCGTACCGCTGCCAGTTCGATCGCCAACGGGATCCCCTCCAGCCGCTGACAGAGCCGGATGACCGCCTGTTCATTGTCGGGGGTGATCTCGAACCCGGGAACGACCGCAGCCGCCCGCGCGGCGAACAGGTCGACAGCCGCGAACTGCGTCGCCGAGCCGGGAGCGAGACGGACATCGGCGTCGGGCACCGGGAGCGTCGGAACCGGGTACACATGCTCACCGGCGATCATCAGCGCTTGTCGGCTCGTGGCGAGGATCCGCAGTTTCGGCGCCGCCCGGAGCAGCCGGTCCACCAGGTCCGCGGCTGCCTCGAGTATGTGCTCGCAGTTGTCGAGGACCAACAAGGTGTGCCGGGGGCGCAAGTAGTCGGTGAGGACCAACGGGGCAGGGGCTGACTGCTCGCGAATCCCGAGTGCATCTATCAGCGTGTGCGGCAGCAGGTCTGGGTCCTTCAGGGACGCCAGTTCGACCAGCCAAACCCCATCCGGGAAGGCGCGGCGGACATCACGGGCAACCCGCAGTGCGAGGCGGGTTTTGCCGACCCCGCCTACCCCGGTCAACGTGACGAGCCGGTCGGCGGAGAGAAGCTTTCGGACAGTCTGGGTCTCGGATCGACGGCCTACGAAACTCGTCAGATCCGCGGGCAGGTTGTCCGGCTGGTTCGCCGACAGTGAAGCCATGGTCCGACCAGACTAACGCTCACGTCCGACCGGGAGCGGTCGGGCCGCAGCGCGAATAGGTAATGGAATACGTGATTCACACGATGCCCCCCGTGGTGGTCCACAGGCACGCTGTACAGGCACATCAAACCTAGTCCACTGCTTTGAGAGGCCCCGATGACCGCGACCGCAGCCACCGAAATCGAAATCCTCGACGTCGAGGCGGCCGGGCCTGGGGCCCGCTGGGAGACTGCGGTCCGCGATGTCTCGGGGCCCATGACGGTGCAACACCGCAAGAGGTGGGGCAATGCCACTCGCTTGCGTTCGCGAGACGTCGGCGACCTCCAGCTCGCGGACTGGGACTGCCCGCCCCTGCACAGCGTGCTGCCGCTGGGTAAAGATCGTGACGCTGAGCGCGATGTCGTCGTGGTCGTGGCAGGTGACTGGGGCGACGAGCGACTTTCCTTCGCGCGCACGGATGCCGCGCTGGTGAACGGGACAGTGGTCGTGGCCACCGGCGGTTACGACGGTGACGGCTTCGCGGTGCCGGAGCGGGTCAGGAAACGCACGCTGACCCTGCCGCGGGCCGCGCTGCTGGCAGCTGGTTGCGACGCGAACATTCCCGGCTGCCTCGTGCTCGAGCAGGACCGGCCGCTGGTTGGCGTCCTGTTTACGACCCTTGACCAGGTCTGGAGCCGGCTACCAGCCATGCATCCCTCGGAGATCGAGGCGACCCGCCGGGCGCTGGTGGCACTGACTGCCGGCATCATCCGCGCAGAGACCGGCTCTGTCACAGGTCGATCGGCCTTGGCTGCTTTGCGCGCGCAGATTGACAACTGGATCACGCGCAATCTTCGTAGCGGTCCGATCCATATCGAGGATCTTGCGGCCGCCCACAACGTCTCGGCACGAACCATCCACCGGGCCTTCTCCCTGACCGGGGACACCATGACCGCGGTCGTGCGTGCACGGCGTATGGCCGCGGTCCGCGAGGAACTTGTGAACTCCAACATGACCATCGCGACGATCGCTCACCGATGGTGCTACTACGACCCCAGTCACCTTCGCCGGGAGTTCCACCGCTGCTTCGGGGTCTCGCCGAGCGAGTATCGGGAAAGCCACGGCTGCTGATGCCCGGTCTGACTAGCAACGCGTGAAGAAGGGTGCAGATATGGATTTCGGAATGGACGCGACCGTGGAGTTGAGTTCGATCGGACCCGGGGACGTCGCCTGGTCGCCCTCGGCAGAACGGATCGCCGACGCCCGGATCAGTGACTTCATCGACTGGCTGCAGGCGACCGGCCGATTCGAGGCCACCTCCTACCAGTCCTTGTGGGACTGGTCGGTGACCAGCCCGGAGGAATTCTGGGCGTCGTTGAAGGACTACTTCGGGGTGCGCATGACCGGCGTTGGCCCGGTGCTGGCAACCCGGGAGATGCCCTTTACCGAATGGTTTCCCGGCAGGCGGCTGAACTATGTGGACACGGTGCTGAGCCACGCCCAGTCGTCCCGCCCGGCGATCATCGACGACTCCGAACCAGGCGGGGCCGGGCCGCGGACGGTTTCCTGGACCGAACTCGCCCGCCAGGTGACCGCGCTGGCGAACTGGCTGCGCGCCCGGGGCGTCGGAGAGGGCGACTGTGTGGTCGGATACCTCCCCAACGTTGCCGAGGCGGTCATCGCCTTCCTCGCCACCGCGAGCGTCGGAGCGACCTGGTCGTGCTGCGGACAGGACTACCAACCCGAAGCGGTTGTCGACCGCCTCGGACAGCTCCAACCGGTGGTCCTCGTCACGGCCGACGGCTACCGCTTCGGCGGGCGCGAGGTCGACCGGCTCGCGGCCCTGCCAGCCCTGCAGGCCGGGATGCCGACGCTGCGTGAGGTACTCGTCGTCGGCCGACTTCACTCGGGTACGAGTGTTCCCGCAGGCACCACGCCGTGGGTGGAGGCAGTCACAGGGGTAGGGCCGGCCATGACCCCCGCGCACGTGCGGTTCGACCACCCCCTCTGGGTGCTGTTCTCCTCGGGTACGACCGGGAAGCCGAAGGGGTTTGTTCACGGCCACGGTGGAGTCGTGCTCGAGAACCTCAAAGCCCTGGCTCTCCATCTCGACCTGGGGCCGTCCGACACGTACCTGTGGTACACCTCGCCGAGCTGGATGGTCTGGAACTCCCTCGTGAGCGGCCTCCTCGTCGGCGCGACGATCGTCTGCTACGACGGAAGTCCGTCGTACCCGACCGACGACGCGCTATGGGCGCTCGCAGCCCGGCACAAGATCACCGTGCTGGGCACGAGCCCGGCATACCTCCAGGCCTGCGCCCGAGCGGGCCGGTCACCCGGCACCGACCACGACCTGCGTCGACTGAGGACCCTCGGGGCCACCGGCTCCGTGGTCCCTCCCGAGCTGCACTCCTGGGTTGCCGATCACATCGGCCGCGATGTGCCGCTCGCCTCGGTGACAGGGGGCACCGATGTCGCCAGCGGATTCGCGGGCTTCGTGCCGATCCTGCCGGTGCGGGCCGGAGAGATCACAGCCCCACACCTGGGCGTGGCCCTTGACTCGTGGGACGCCGACGGCCGAAGCCTGCGCGATGCCGTGGGCGAGCTGGTGGTCACCCAGCCGATGCCGTCCATGCCGACCAGATTCTGGAACGACGCCGACGGGACCCGCTACCGCGAGACCTATTTCGAGAGCTACCCGGGAGTTTGGCGGCATGGTGACTGGGTCACCATCACCGAACGAAACACCGTGATCGTCCACGGACGCTCTGATTCCACGCTGAACCGTAACGGGATCCGCTTCGGTACCGCCGACATCTATCGCGTCGTCGAAGAACTCCCGGAGGTAGCGGAAGCCCTCGTCATCGGGGCGGAGCAGCAGAACGGCGAGTACTGGATGCCGCTTTTCGTCGCACTGTCCGATCACGCCGATCTCGATGACGCGCTCCGCGAGCGCATCATCGGGCGGATCCGCGAGGCGGTCTCGCCCCGAGTCGTACCGGACGACGTGATCGTCGTCAGGGCGATCCCGCACACCCGGACGGGCAAGAAACTCGAAGTCCCGGTCAAGCGCATCCTGCAAGGGAACGACGTCTCCGCGGTCGCCGAAGCACGATCGATCGACGACCCGTCCCTGCTGGAAACCTTCGCCCGCTACGCAGCCACTCGTGCTGCGAACTCACCATTGCAGGGCGCGTGACCAAGAACGACGACCCGCTGGCGGTGGGCCGGTCGGTTTCGTCACGCCCAGCGAATCGTGGCGGCCATGTACCGGTATTGGGCAGCGTCGACCTATGCCCCCGGTAATCGCGCGCTCCTACCGTTGATCTACCGGTGGCGGGCCGCACGTCCCACCCGCAAGCCGTTGACCAAATCACCCAACCTGGAGGTACCTCGTGGATACCAACACCCGCCCGCCCGCCGCAGCCGCCCCGCCGATCCGAGCGACCGTGTACGTCGGTCGCTGGCCCGAGATCCCCGCGGGCGACTGGCCTGATATTCCCACCGGGACGTTCTCGCCCACCACCGCGACCCTCATCAGCGGTCCGACCGAAGCTGTGCTCATCGACGCCCAGTACCTCGAGGATGACGTCCGGGACCTGGGGGACCTGATCGAGCGCACCGGGAAGCAACTCACGACGATCTACGTGACGCACGCTCACGCAGATCACTACCTGGGCATCGGTCCCCTCATGGAGCGGTTCCCGGACGCGAAGTGCGTTGCGCTGCCCCACGTGGTCGAGGCCATGAAGGAATCCATGGAACTGCAGCAACAGCAGTGGGCGATGCTGTTCGGCGACGCCTGCGTCGTCAGTGATGCGCTCCCCGACCCGATCGACGACAACACGCTCTACGTCGACGGCTCGCCTCTCAACATCGTCGAGGTGAAGCAGGCCGACATCCATCCCACGACGATCGTGCACATCCCGGAGATCGATGTCGTCGTGGCCGGTGACTCCATCTACAACGAGATCCACCCGATGCTCGGTCTGTCGACGCCCGAGGAATGGCAAGACTGGCTCGAGACCGTGGACCTGGTGGAGAAGCTGGCACCCAAGGTGATCGTCGCCGGCCACCGCAGGCCCGACGGCGACGACCACGCCGTCGATTCCATGATCGCCGAAACACGGGCCTACATCCATGACTTCGCCGCTGCCTACGAGGTTGCGGACGATGCTGAGGACCTGGTCCGCATCATGTCGGCGAAGTACCCGGGGCATGGAAACCTCTGGACCTTGCAGTTCTCGGCCATGAACGCGATCCAGCTTCGAGACGCAGGTTCGACCGCGGCGGACATCCGGCCGTAACTTCCCGGGCAGGACCCCGCGCCCAGCGAACGACGCCGCAGCTCGGGACTCGCAGAACAGCGAGCCTCGAGCCTCGACGCGAGTCCCTCTGCCCCGGCCCATCGCCGCGAGGGGTGCAGTGCTAGGCGTTAGGCTCGAGCACCGCCACTCGATACCGCGCGGTGGCCGCGAGACATTGTGCGACTCGCTCACCGCGCAACGGCACCACGGTCGAGTCGTACGTCGCGCCGTGAAATAGGCCGGGCCGAAGCGGGTGCGTCTCGACGGCCGGCCCAGTCCCGAAACGGATACCGATGGGATTTCGCGGCCGGGTAACGGCAAACCGCACGTGGCGGACGTGTACTCGGATTAGGCGCAAGCATCCCTTCAATGGTGTGTCCCGCGTCACTACCTTCTTCAACAAGCGTACAAATTTCGGAAGGATCTCTAATGCCACGTGAGGATATTGAATTCTCAGCGGACGATGTCACCTTGCGCGGGTGGTTCTATCCCGCGGAAGGGGCCGAGTCCAAGGGCCCAGTGGTGGTGATGGTCCATGGACTGTCCGCCGTCAAGGAAATGTATCTCGACGACTACGCCGAGTCCTTTTCCCAAGCGGGACTGAACGTTCTGGTGTACGACCACCGAAACTTCGGCGCCAGCGACGGCGCTCCGCGCCAGCACATCGATTCGATCACCCAGGCCCGCGACCTTCGCCACGCCATCACGTATGCGACTGGCCGCGAGGACGTCGACCCCGGCCGTGTCGGCATCTGGGGATCGAGCCACGGCGGCGGCCTCGTGCTCAGCGTGGCTGCGGTCGATCGTCGGGTGCGAGCCGTTGTCGCCCAGGTCCCGTTCATCAGCGGATCCGGCCAGATGACGCGGCTCGTTCGTCCCGACTTCCTGCCAACGGTGCGCGCCCAGCTGGACGGCGAACGACGCAACCTCTACCACGGCGGGGAGCCCACGCTCATGCCGGCCGTCGACGCCGATCCGCTGGCTCCCGCGCTCATGGCCAGCACCGAATCCTGGGAGTTCTTCACCAAAACCGCGCAGGACAGGGCTCCGTCCTGGCGCAACGAGGTGACCCTCGGGTCGCTCGAGCGGATCGTCGAGTTCGAGCCCGGCGACGGAATCCACCGGATCTCACCGACCCCACTACTGATGATCGTGGCCGACCAAGACATCAGTGCATACGCAGAACTCGCCTTCGAGGCCTACGAACGGGCGCTGCAGCCCAAGCAGTTGGTCGTGCTGCCTTGTGGCCACTTCGACGTGTATACCGGTGCCGCATTCGAAGCGTCGTCAAAGGCTGCGTGCGAGCACTTCGTGCGCGCCCTGGCGTAGGACCCGTCCGCGACTACGGGCCCATCAAGAACCTTCGTGCGGGCAACATCAGACCTCAGTTTGATGAGCCCATTCGGACCGTCCGACAGAAGCAATCGCTATCGCGGCACAAGTCCCGCCGCACTCATCATCAGGAGGAACCCGCAATGCCGTACTGGGAGATCTTTGCGCCCGAGAACGCCTTCACCCCCGCGGACAAGGAGCAGCTGTCCGAGGCGATCACGTCGATCTACGTGGACTACGTCAACCTGCCACGGTTCTACGTGGTCGTCCTGTTCAAGGACATGCCGAAGGAGACGATGTATGTCGGGGGAAAGGCGAACAACAACTTCGTCCGGATCCGACTCGATCACATCGCCCGGCAGATGGAGACCGCAGAGGTTCGCGCACTGATGATGACAGTGGCCGAGGAGAAGCTCGCGCCCTTCATCAAGGAGCGCGGCTACGACTGGGAGATCCACATCGACGAGACCCCCATGGACCTCTGGCGCACGCAGGGTCTCGTGCCGCCGCCGCCGGAGTCGGACATGGAGAAGCTCTGGGCCAAGGAGAACCGACCCGTTCCGTACGACGTCGCTGCCTCGTGACTGAGGATCCCGGGGTACGGCGGCGCTGCCCCGGGCCTTGTCGGTCCTCTCATCCCGCGGAACTCGAACTGGCTCAGTACATCGTCTAATGGAAAGGAAGGTGGCCATGCCTGCATCACTCGAAGGTAAGGTCGTGATCGTCACTGGATCGGGCGGCGGAATCGGCGCTGTGATCGCCGCCCGGTTCGCGAAGGAAGGCGCTCGGGTTGTCGTCTCCGATCGACACCGCGGAGCCGCCGAGGCAGTTGTTTCCCGCATCCCCGGCGC
Organism: Rhodococcus mengyinensis; assembly: GCF_048381435.1. Classification (NCBI taxonomy): domain Bacteria; kingdom Bacillati; phylum Actinomycetota; class Actinomycetes; order Mycobacteriales; family Nocardiaceae; genus Rhodococcus; species Rhodococcus mengyinensis. Next base: position 10,617 of record NZ_JBLWIT010000058.1, read on the forward strand.
GAGCGCAATCCCGGCTGATGTGACCCGCGAGCAGGACGTTTCTGCACTGATAGAACGGACTGTCGAAGAGCATGGGGCTTTGCATCACGTGGTCGCCAACGCTGGGATAATCAGCGCATCGCATCCGATCGCGGAAACGCCGCTCGATGTTTGGCGATCCACCATGTCAGTGAACCTTGACGGTGTCTTCCTGACCATCAAGCACAGCGCGGCGGCTATCGCGAATTCCGGTGGTGGATCGATCCTCACCCTCTCGTCCATTTCGGGGACCGGGGGCACACCTCTCGCGGCGGCTTACGGGGCGTCGAAAGCTGCAGTTCGTAACCTCACCGCAACAGCTGCAGGTGAACTCAGAGCACAGAACGTCCGAGTCAACGCCCTGGTGCCCGGCTACGTTGATACTCCGCTCATTGACTCTGAAGTCCCAGTTTGGGAGTCCACCATGGGCCTCGCCCCTGGCGGTTTCGCTCAGGTAATCGACCAGAAGCAGGGGCGGTTGATATCCCCAGAGGATATCGCAGATGCGGCTCTTTTCCTCACTTCCGACCAAGCTTCGATGATCACCGGGAGTGCCTTGACCGTCGACGGCGGTTTCACGAGCCAATTGTTCTGAAAAGTTCATAGGATGGGTTGTGTCACGGGAGTCCAACGTTCTTCGCGCGCAATCTGTCCGGCCGCGGCCCCGATGGGCCCGGCCCGCTCACCGACCTGAACGGCAACGCCATTGCGTCACGGTGGTTCGGTCAGTCCTCCCTGGCCACCCACGCGGTCGTCAGTGCCCGCAACGTCGTAGTTGTCGACAAGGATCTACCGCTGCATCTGCTGGGCCCACTGGGATGCGGGATCCAGACCGGCGCCGGGTCCGCGCTGATCGCCCTGAAGGTGGGGCACGACGTTCGCCGTCTTCGGTGCCGGAGCGGTGGGTCTGTCGGCGATCATGGCCGCCCGGGTCGCCGGCGCCTCCCGGATCATCGCCGTCGACCTGCACGCGAATCGCTTGAATCTCGCCCTCGAACTCGGTGCGACGGACGTATTCGAAGGGTCCGCTGACGATATCGCGCGACAGATCCGGAAGCTGACCGGAAGCGGAGTGCACGCCACCCTCGACACCACCGGGGTCCCGCAGGTCATCGCGTCGGCGATCGACAGCCTCCGGCCCACCGGAACCGTCGGTCTCGTCGGCGCGGCCACACGCGAGCTCGTCCTCGCACCGGCGGCCCTGGCCGCCGGTAAGAACGTGATGGGCATCCTCGAGGGTGACGCCGTCCCGCAATTGTTCCTGCCTAAGTTGATCGACCTGTGGCGCCAGGGCCGGTTCCCATTCGACCGGCTGATCCGCACCTACCCGCTCTCCGAGATCACCGTCGCCGAAGCAGACGCCGCCGGCGGCGCGAGCATCAAACCGGTCCTCCTCCCGCATCCCTGACCGCGCACCACGACGACCGAGGTACCCCACATGAAGTACACCCGCTCGCAGCTGTTCATCGACGGCCGATGGCATACGCCGTCCACCTCCGACCGCATCACGGTCATCTCGCCGACCACCGAGGAACCCGTCGGATCGGCGCCGGACAGTACCCCCACGGATGTCGACGCCGCGGTACACGCAGCCCGCCGCGCGCTGCGTGCACCCCAGTGGTCCGCGCTGGAACCTGTCGACCGCGCAGCCGCTCTCCGCCGATTCGCCGATGCGCTCGACCGGCGACGCGAGGAAACGGCGGCGGTGGTGACGACCGACGAGAACGGCATGCCCACGGCGATCTCGTTGGCCGCGGAGGGCAGTGGACCCGCCGCGACGCTGCGGTACTACGCCGATCTCACCGAGAAGCTTCCGGTCGAGACACCGCGGACCTCAGCAAACGGCCGGTCCACGACGATCGTGCGCCGTGAGCCGATCGGTGTTGTCGCCGCGATCATTCCGTGGAACTTTCCACAGTCACTCACCATGTTCAAGGTGGCGCCGGCGCTTGCGGCAGGCTGCACCGTGGTCATCAAGCCCGCCCCGGAGACCGTGCTCGACGTGTTCCAACTCGCGGACGCCGCGGAGGAGGCCGGACTCCCAGCAGGGGTACTGAACATCGTGACAGGTGGCTGCGAGATCGGTTCCTACCTCGTAGGCCACCCCGGTGTGGACAAGGTCGCCTTCACCGGGTCCACTGCTGCCGGACGGGCGATCGGGGAGACATGTGGTCGCCTGCTGCGGCCGGTCACCCTCGAACTGGGCGGTAAGAGCGCAGCTATCGTCCTCGACGATGCCGACCTGGTGAGCGTCGCGCGCGGGTTGTCGTGGGCGAGCCTGCTCAACAACGGGCAGACGTGCTACCTATCCTCCCGGATTCTTGCGCCCCGGTCCCGTTACCGTGAAACCGTCGAGGCGGTCGCGCATCTCGCGTCGTCGCTGACGGTCGGTGACCCGACCGACCCCGCCACCCGGGTCGGACCACTCGTCTCCGAACGCCAGCGCCGCAGTGTCGAGGCGTACATCGAGACCGGCAAACGGGAGGGGGCCACCGTCGTCGCGGGTGGCGGCCGACCTAAACACCTCGATCGCGGATGGTTCGTTGAACCGACAGTCTTCGCCGACCTCGACAATTCGGCAACCGTTGCGCGTGAGGAGATCTTCGGCCCCGTCCTGACCGTCCTGCCGTACGGGGACGTCGACGACGCGGTCGCGATCGCCAACGATTCCGACTACGGACTGGGCGGCACTATCTGGACATCCGATCCGGACAGGGGTCTCGACGTTGCTCGCCGTATCGAAACCGGCAGCGTCGGAGTGAACTTCTTCGACCTCGACATCGGAGCCCCATTCGGCGGGGTCAAAGCCAGCGGACTCGGCCGCGAACTCGGCCCGGAGGGCCTGAGCGCATACGTCAACTTGAAGTCGATCTACACTCGCTGATCGGCGTTGGGTGGCGCACCCGACACTGGAGGATCACCGGCGGTGTCGATGCACGTTGTCGGGTGCGGGATAAGTTGTGAGGGAAAGATATTCAACGATCCTGTTCAGCCAGCCAGCCAGCCAGCCAGCCAGCCAACAGTCAGCGATGGCCTTGCCGCTCCGGTAGCAGGTGGAGAGTGCTGCGCGACAAACCTAGGTCCGCGGACGGTGAGTTCTTCGCCCGCGGTCAGGTGGGCGAACCTCCCTTCGTGGTCCGCGCGCACGCTCTCCGGGACGGTGGCCCGCACTGACGGATCGTTTCACAGAGCCGAAAGCGACCGTCGCTTGTCGAGGTCGGTGCGCATCACCGTCGGTGTCGTCTGTCAGAGGGCGTTGATGCTGGTGTGGTTCAGGTGGGGGAGAGGATGGCGCTGTGGTCGGCGATGATGCGGGCGGCGAGGTCGCGGCCGGGGCTGTGGTCGAGGGGCAGGGGTGTGGTGGTGGGGTCGACGGCCAGGTCGGGGTGGGGTGTGATGGCGGGGTCGGTGGTGAGGATCCAGGCGAGGGTGTCTTCGTTGTGCCGGGGCCGGTAGGCGAGTCCGTCGATGTCGGGGTCGGCGGTGCGGATGGCGTGGGCCCAGCGGCGGGTGGTGACGTAGTGCCGGGCTTCGCATTTGGTGAGCCAGAGGTCCTGTCCGACCGACGAGAGGTGTGGGCCGTGGAGTGCGGCGACGGTGAGGGTGCGGGTGACGGTGAGGGCGGTCAGGGTGCGGCCGATCACGGCGGAGGCAGGCACGATCCGGGCGATGGTGGGGTCCAAGGGGAGGTCCCGGCAGATGGTTTCGGCGATCGCACCGTCGGGGCTGTCGGCGATGTAGAGGTAGGCGTAGCTGCCGTCGAGGGAGTCGAACCTGCCGCCGGCGAGTTCGTCCGGTTGCGCGGTGGGGTTGGGGGCGTGTGGGGCGCGGTGGCTGCTGTGCACCCGCCACACCATGGTTCCGGCGGTGAGCACGGTGCGGTGTGCCGGCCGGAGTAACCCTGCGGCCGGTGGTTCGATGTTCGGCATCAGTCGGGCAGCACCGCGGCGGCGAGCCGCTCGAGTTCCCGACCGGCTGCGGGGTCCGGGTCGGCGGCGAGGTCGGCGGGGGTCTGCCCCTCGGGTAGGCGGGTGGAGGGGGTCAGCCACCACGACGCCACACCCCACGGGTCGGCGTCGGCGCCGAGCGTGGTGTTGATCGCGGCGACGGTGTCGCGGACCGAGGCGGTGGCCTCGTCGAACTGGAATGCCGGGTACCGGTAGCTGTTGCCGACGGGCAGGGCCACGACCTTGCCGGTGGTGCGAAGCCTCGAGGCGACGGTGCGATCGGCTGCGGGCCGGCGTAGGACGGCGGCGACCTGGCCGGCGGTGAGCATCGCGTGGTCGAGGATGTGCCGGCGGGCGGCTTGCTCGATCTCGGCTTGGGCGATGGCGTCGTCGACGAGGTCGGCGCCGATCCGGGCGGCCTGGGTGCGGTCGGTCAGGGTCGGTGCCATCGCCAGCAGCGCGGTGACCTGGTTGCGGACCAGGTGCATCTCGGGGCGGGCGGCGAGTTCGGAGGCGACGACGTCGATCAGTTCGG
>NZ_JBLWIT010000059.1:0-3843 GCF_048381435.1 Rhodococcus mengyinensis
AATTCCAGCCGTGCTCGTCGCCCCTGTGCACGCCACAGGTTTCCCGTCTTCTCGAACAAGCCCTTCGGGTGATACTCGAGGATCAGAACGATGCGCGTGAGATCGGGAGTCACCTCGTGGAACGTCACCGCCCCGTCGATGAAACCCTTGGCACCCTTCGAGCGCCACACGATCCGCTCATCCGGAACCTGCTCGATGATCGACGCTTCCCAGGTCCGGTGCGACAAGAAGATCTGAGCCTTCCACTCGAGCTTCTCGTCCGCCTCCTGCTCCACCCGCTCGACCTTCTTCATGAAGGAGGGAAAGTCGGCGAATTGGGTCCACTGGTTATACGCCAGTTGGACCGGGACACCGACATCGATCGTTTCGACGATATTGGTCAACTTGAGCTTCTTGCCCTTACCGCCACCGCCACCACCGGTGACCGCGTCCTTCACATCCGACGCCGTCTCCTTCACCTTGTCGGTCAGCCCGGAGAACAGTGACTTGCCGTCGCCCTTCTCGTCCCCGTTGCCGTCACCCTGCTGCTCTTTGCCGGTGACCGCGGACAGCAGGCTGCCGCCGCCGCCCTCGGCGTAGTCGGTGAGCCGGCCGGACGCACCCTGCACCTTGTCGGACACGGTGGACATCGCCTTGTCGGTCACGGTGCCGAGCAGGCCCTGGGCCGCCTTCTTCAGCGGTGACAGCGATGCGGCCTCACCGGACGCACCGGACACGTTCTGGCGCAGCTTCTTCGCCGCGCTGTCGAGATTCGAGGTCATCGCTGATCACTTCCGGGTGCGTCGTCGTACGGGTACAGAATCGGTCGTCGCCTTCGCGCGCGCCCTGCGGGCCCTGGCTCGGGCCAGATCGTCGTCCTCGTCGTCGTCCTTCGACGACCGCGACCGGGACCGGGTGGGCCGGGAACTACCGCCACTCGACGAGCGGCGGCGCGGGGCCGGCCGCCTCCGGCCGCGGGGCGCCTGTTCGGAATCGTCGTCACCGGTCTCGTTGTCGCCCTCGTCATCGGGTTCGCCTTCGTCTTCCGCGTACGCCTCGCCCTCGTACTCGTCCTCGGGTTCCTCGACACGGGCCCGCTTGGACTTCTTCTTCCCGCCCACAGCCTTGCCGAGGCCGCCGACCAGGTCCTCACCCGACTCCAGCCGGGTGTTGAGCGAGTCGATGCGCTGGCTGGCCGCAGTCAACGCGGCCGCCTTCACCGCGTTCATCAACTCCTTGCGCACCGTCACACCGAGCTTGGCGACCTCGGGAGAATCGGCGAGCAGCTTGCGGCCCTCGTTGAGAACACCCAGCGACCCGGTGGGAAAACGTCTGCTGGCTCCGAACCCGGCGAGCATCAACGCCAGCTTCATCTTGTGCGTACGGCCCAGCATGTAACCGGCACCCACCGCCATAGCCATCTGACCCTTGCCTGTCATCGCCCAACCCCTTGTTGTCGAGAAGATGTGGTGCACCTCGGCGCCGGCGTCGGCGAAAAGGATGGGGGCCGTGGTCGGTGGGTGGTGCCTTCGTTCCCGCCGACTACCCCGGGCCGGCGACACTCAATCTGCGCGAAGCCCTCGAGTTCCGGGAGGGCGGAGGCGAACGCGCCGTCGTGTTCGGCGAGCAGTTCGTTTCGTCACCGCGTCACGATCGGACAGGACCGCACCGAATGACCGTGGGATCTGCCGGTCCTCGGGATACCCGTGTACCGCGGTTGTCTGTGGGTACCCGCTGAATACGCTGCCCGCGCCGCGAAGGCGGACCGGGCAGCCAGCCCCGCTCCGGCCGCCGAACCCCTTCGGCCGGCGGGGCGCCCCGTCGCGAGCGGACCGCGGTCGAGCGCTCGCCCACCCCGACCTCGGCCGCGCGCGGCCACGGCCCTCTCACGTCGTGGATTACGCAAATACACGCGAGAAGCACATGCGCCGACTTTTGAAGTCACCCCCATTTCCTAAATCGATTGCCCAGGAACATCATGGGCGGTTGTTAAATTCATGATGTGATAAATTCGCTTTTCGCGAAACGCTCCTCGTTCTGAGCGCGATAGGCATCGCAAGCGGGGATCGACGATCCCGTGGATTCAGCACCAGGAAAGGCGCGGATTCTTATGGGTTTGCAGGAATCGACTTCATCGTCCCGTTCGAGGTAGGTGGCTGAGCGCCGCCTTCGGCGACGGCATCGGACCGAGTAATCAGGCCGCGGTGGCCCGGCTCACCTGAGGGCGTCCGGGCCACCGCCCTGATCAGCACGATCACCGGCCAGGTCCCCCTGTCCTGACCGCCATCCTAGGCCGTGAGATGGGGCTCGGTCTGCGGGGGGTGCTCGGTCTGCGGGGGGTGCTCGGTCGGCGGGCGACCGGGCAGTCGAGTCGACATTGCCTCCCCGAAATCGGGCCGGTCGAACACGGAATAGCCTTGCGCGAAGCGTGGTTCGAGAATGTGGGCCTCGTAATGTGTACACAAGTTTTGCCAACATCGGATATCCGAGAGTCCCGTGTCTGCATATTCATCTCACCGTGCACGAGGGTGACCGGTCTCGGAAATTCCCGGCCGCATGGACAAAGGAGGTGAACACCGACTCTTCGAATCCTGCACACCGGAGATCCTTCGTCAGTCCTCCCGCTTTGGTCTCACCACAAAGTCGTAGGGCGCCATGGGGCCGAGCACCCGCATGGTGATCCGGTTGTCCCAGCGTGCGGCCAGGTCCCCGACCGTCTGCTCGAGTTCCTCTTGTCGGTCGACCTCGAAGAGAACCGCGATCTGCACGGCATCCTCGTCGTGGGTGGGTTCGCGGACGGTGACGGTGTCGGTCAGCGGTGACAACGCCTCGAGCGTGGTGCGGGTGTCTGTCTCCCGCGTGTCCTCGAGGCTGTGGCCGATGAGCTCGCCCAGAGCAATCCGGGCATCGCGGGTGAGCTCCTCGGGCTGGTCGCGGATCGTTTCGAGCAGTGCGGACGCCTCCGGGCTCTCGTCGACGATCTCCCGCACGATGCTCTCCTCGACGTAGCGGCCCTTGATCATGTATTGGGCGAAGCCCTCGAGCTCATTGAGGGCGGAGGCGAACTCGTCGTGATGTTCGGCGAGCAACTCGCGGATTACCGCGTCACGATCTGACACGACTGCACCGAACCGCAACGGCAGTACCGGGGCGACGTGCGCGGTGCCGTCGAGAATGTGGGCGTGGGCCTGCAGGTCCGCGGGGGCGCCGAGGCGTTGGTCCGGGTCGATCTCGCTGACCAACGCCGCGATGTCGCCGTGTTTGACGATCTCGATCGGGGCATCGTGGACGCCGGTGGCGTCCTTCTCGGGTTGCACGTCCGCGGGCACGATTCCGTACACGTAGATCACGACCGCCGAAGCACCCTCGTCGGTGTCGTGGTCGGCGGTGTCGTCGGCGGAGGTCATTTCCGCCTCCGGCGGGGTGCCGGTTCGCGGTCGCTTCCGGATCCGCCGAGCAGCTCACCGAGCGTCTCCCCCACGCCCTCGAGGACGCCCTTGGTCTTGGACTTCGTACTGCCGCTGCCCCTGACGTCGGACACGAGGTCGGACAGGCCCTTGGGTTCGCTGCCGATCGCCAGTCGGTTCGCCGCCTCGGCGAAACGCAGGTAGGTGTCGACGCTCGCGACCACGATGCGGGCGTCGATGACCAAGCCCTTGTCCAAGATGGTGTCGATGACGTCCGCCAGGCTGCTCGAACTCGGACCGCCCGCTGTGGTCATCGCTTCGCTCCTCGCTCCCCGCCACCACCCACCCCGGAACTTGTCGTGTGCGGTCCGCTCGGCGACCCGGCCGCGCGTACACGAGTCACCGCCGCTCTCGAACAGGTTAGTGATCTCGTCTGATCCACGATGTGGCTCGGCCA
>NZ_JBLWIT010000059.1:3873-69610 GCF_048381435.1 Rhodococcus mengyinensis
GCCACTTCAGCCATGCCGTATCCGACACACCTACGTCCGTGCATCCGAACCTCGGTTTCTCATGGACCGGCCTCGGGGCGCACGCGTGGTACCGAGCAGCCGAACCGAATTCGACCGGGCCGTCGCCCGTGACAGCAACCGCTTCACACCTGTAACGGACTTCGCGCATCAGTTCTTGCGAGAAGGGACATGTCCTCTTCGCAGTTCAGCAGCCTGCATCCGGACATTATCCGTGGGCCGCCGATCCCGTATCCACCCAACCGGGCGTTCCCGCCCGCTACCGTTTTGACTATGGGGACCGCCTTCCACGGGCCGAGCCCGTGGCCACACATCACCCGCGCCATCCGCACGCGCGGAACCCGGCATGCCGCGATCGCGCACCTCGGCCAGGACGCGCCCACCCTGACCTCTGAACCACCGCGGCAAATACGCAGCGTGCAATTCGCCTGCAGGTTGATCCGCTGGGCGATCCTCTTGACCTTCAGCCGCACCGATTCGCCCTTCGTGGCCGCCAATCGCCCGTACACCGAGAAGGCCGTGGACACCACGAACAGCGTCACCAGAATGCCGATAGCCACCCACAGCAGCGTCCGCAACGAGACCCGCGCGGTTTTCGCGCTCGAATCCGTCATCGCGTGTCTCTCGGACTCGCAGAACCAGCCGAGCGGCGCCGGTACGCACCGACACTCATCGATTCCACACCGTCACCCAAGGCCCACACCCGTCGGCAGGGTGGGAACCGGCAACGGGTTCATCACCGCTGCCTCGACTCGATTCCCGCCCGGTCACGGCAATCCCGGCATTCGCTTCCCGGAAACCGATCAGATGCAGCACCCGATCGACGGCATCCAGGGACAGTGCGCGAGCCCTGTTCCTCGACGAGGACGGTGCTCCGGTCCCTGCCCACCGAGCGCACCCACCCCGACCACATCGGTGAACCGCCAGCTCTCCGGATTCCGACCCGCAGACCACGACACGACCGTCGTGCTCCACGTGGTCCATATAGCCCAGGTCGTGGCGCCGACTGGAAGGTCATACCGGCGACGAGGACCGGCTGCTCATGACCACACTCGTGTCGACCCTCCCACGACCCCTGCGCAGACCAGCACGCCTCCCTCCCCGATAATCACCTCACACACACGATGTCCGCCGATCATTCGGTTTGTTTCGGGTGACCTGTGGCCCGCGTACTTGCTTCCCTTCACACCGTGATGACCAACTGAACCAAGTCGGCATCGACCGGTCACATCCAGTAAGAAGGCACCCGGCCGATTCTTCCCGGAATCAGTACGGGTGCAGCGCGAACGCACCCGCCCGCTCCGCCCGGGCACGGCACACTATGTGCATGTTGCACCTGCGGATCCTGACACCGACCACACTGACCGACGATGTGGTCGACATCCTCGAACACGATCCCGCCGTGAGCGGGCTCGCCAGGATGAAAGGAGCCTCGCTCCGCCCACCGGGTGACGTCATCCTTGCCGACGTCGCCCGAGAAGCCGCGAACGACGTCATCGACCGGCTCCGCGGCATCGGGTTGCACCGCCTGGGCAGCATCGAGATCGAACCGGTCCGCACCTGGCTCTCCCGCACCGGCTTCGAGGCCGAACTGGCCACCCCCGGCAGCAGCGCCGACAGCGTGGTGTGGGCCGACGTCGCCCAACGCTCCTACGACGAAACCGAACTCAACTGGACGTACCTGAGTTTCATGACACTGGCCACCCTGATCGCCGGCATCGCCATCGTCGTCGACTCGCAGATCCTGGTCATCGGTGCGATGGTCCTGGGCCCGGAGTTCGGGGCGATCGCCGCCCTCGGCGTGGCCCTGGTGCGCCGGCGGTTCGTGCTGTTGACCGTCGCCGTTCGCACCCTCCTGATCGGCTTCACCGTCGCGATCCTCATCACCACCGTCCTGGCACTGCTGGGGCGGGCGCTGGGATGGATCACCCTCGACGACGTGATCGGGCCGCGGCCCGGCACCGCCTTCATCTACACCCCCGACAAATGGTCGTTCATCGTGGCTGTTGTCGCCGCGGCTGCCGGCGTGCTCTCCCTGACCTCCGCCAAGGTCGGCGGACTGACGGGCGTGTTCATCTCGGTCACCACCGTCCCCGCCGCGGGGAACATCGCGCTCGGGGCGGCGTTCGGAGTCGGCTCGGCGATCTGGGGCAGCACCCTGCAGCTATTGCTGAACCTGACCGGGATGGCACTGGCCGGATGGGCCACGCTCAGTCTGCAGCAGGCGGTGTGGTCACGGATCTCGGTGCGCCGCGCCAAGGCCCTCACCCGCCCACACCGCATGCTCTAACCCACCCCCGCTCCGCCCGCCCGCCCGCGCCTGCTAATTCCCACCCCGCGCCGGCATACCGCCGCCGTCCGAGTCACCATCGCCCGCCACCAACGGCGGATCCACGAGGGCGTGATCCTTCTGGGCCAGCAACGGGCACGATTCCACCAATGCAGCCCACGCCCCCAGAGCACCGGCCCGGCCTGAACCCTGTCACCACCGCCTGGGCAGGTCGCTCACGCTGTGGCGATGCCCAGCGTGAGCATGTCGAGCTCCCGCACACGCTGGGGGGTGGCGCACCAGAAGGAGGAGACCGCCGACGCCGCCGAACGCGCGGAAGGCGAGCACTGGGCGACGATGTGTACGTCCCGGCCGAAGGTCCCCGGGCGGAGGTTCCGGCGCTTCAGGAGCAACCGTTCGAGGCGCGTCGGATGGTCGGCCCACTGATTGCCCGGTACCCCGCTGTCGGTGGCCGGAAGGACGCCTCGGCGAGGTGACTACCGGGCATCGGCCGCCCTGCACCTTCAGGACGCCGTCCTGTCGATTGCAGAGTGGGTTCGCGGAGCGGCCAGCGAATCGCGGCTCTGCCGTCGAATGTCGGTTCCGCAGGCTAGCGTCGAGTGGGTACCCGGCAGCTGAGGAGCAGCGATGAGCGCGGTCACGACGAATCAACCACTCGGCACCCCCACCTGGATCGACCTGGGCATTCCCGACCTCGACCGGGCGATGACCTTCTACGGGGCGGTCTTTGGCTGGGAGTTCGACGTGGGGCCCGAGGAGTACGGGCGGTACACGATGTGTCTGCTCGGCGGCAGGAAGGTCGCCGCGCTGATGCCGAATCCCGACGATAACGCCACCGAGTTCTGGTGGAACGTTTACCTGGCGACCGACGATCTCGATGCGACGGTCGCTCGGTCCGCAGACGCGGGCGGCACGGTGCTGATGGAGCCCATGGACATCGCCGACCAGGGTCGGATGGCGATGGTGCGGGATCCGTCCGGTGCGCAGTTCGGCCTGTGGCAGGGGCGGGCGCACGTCGGCTGCGAGCTCGTGAACGAGCCGAACACGTTGTTGCGCAACGACTTGGTGACCCCGAATCCCGGTCCGGCGCGGGACTTCTACGCGGCGGTGTTCGACTTCACGCTGGACGGGAACGACGACCTGCCCGGAGTGGACTTCACCTTTCTGCGCAGGCCGGATGGGCATGAGATCGGTGGCATCGTGGGCGACCCGGCCGCCGCGGAGTCCTCCTGGGGCACGCTCTTCCAGGTTGCCGATGCGAACGCGGCCGTTGCCGCCGCCCGGGCCAACGGGGGCACCGCGCAGGACCCGACGGACATGCCGTACGGGCGGACCGCGGATGTCACCGATCCGTTCGGGGCGAAGTTCACGGTAGGTTCCCCGCTGCCGGGTGGGCAGGGGTAGAGGGTCTCGGAGAAGTAGCTATCCGGTTCAGGAAGTATGGGCGCTGGTCGAAGCGTCGCGTCCGAGTGAGGAAAGGACGTGCCGGTCTGTGGGTGGTTCCCGAGGTGAAGTGGGCTCCCGCGGTTGGGGCAGTCGATGACAACCTCGGTCTGACGTGCAAATCCCGCATAGCGAACTGCGCGAACGGCACTGAACGCGATGCTGTGAAGTCCCATCACCCGCCCCGGTGTCGCGCAGGTCGGCACCGACGGCTGTCCTACATCGCTGCTCCGTGTGTGGGATGGGCGGGCCAGCCGCGCCGGCGCGCGGTGCCGACGGATCGGGCCAGGTCACGGTGCAGGAGCCGAGTTGGCGACCAGTCAATGAACGACGCCATGTCACGGTGACTCGCCCGCGATCGGGCGCAGTGCACGGACAGCCAGCGGTCGGGGTCGTCCGCGATCATCGCCGGCCACGTGTCGGCGTCTTCAAATCGATCCGGTCGCCCCCGTCGACGGGGTCTCCCTCGAGCACCGATGTGAGTTTGTCGAGGTCGCCCGCAAGTGGCCGGAGCAACGGTGTCGGGGACGTCCCCAACGCGGCGTCGAGCTGGTCGGCGAGCACGTCATCGCCGGTCCAGTCCCGCACGCGCAGCGCCGCCGCACTCGGTGGCCGCCTCCCGCGCACCGCCTCGACGATCGTCGATCACGATGGCGAGGGCGTCGCCAACCATCTGCACCACCTCGCCGGTCAGTCGGCCGGCCGCGCACCGGGTCCACGATCGCGGGCGGGCCGTGCGACCTCACCGGAGCCCCGAGCAACTCACCCGGATGCCGAGCGGGAGCCGGTCGTCGAATATACACACGAAGCTCACGTGAAGATCTGATCAACACAAGGACATCATTCGACCCGAATGGTTAAGCTCTGCATGCTTTTTCGTTTCGGTTGCAGTACGGACTGAATGGGGATTCGCATGACGAACATCAGCACAGCTCGACCCGGATACAAACCCTTCACCCGCCTGGCGGCGGTCGCAGGTATCGCCGTACTTGCCATGGTGATGGGTAACGGCACCGCCTCGGCAGGAGTCGACAACTCCAGCTCCGTCATCGACGCGGACGGCAACCGCATCGAGGTCCTGCAGGGCGACACCCAGTACCATGCCGTCCCGCCACTCGACGGCGTACCGACCAGCGTCGAATTCTTCCACAACGGCTACGCCGCGGTGAACATCAGCGGCCCCGACGCCGCCGACTTCGAGGGCACCAAGCTCACCGTCGGCTACCAGATCGGCTACCCGATCGCGCTGGCCGGCGCGACCATCGTCCTCAATTCGCCCGGCCTCGGATTCGCGATCGGGTCGGACACCGGCATCGACCTGGGGCTCGTCCCCGACTTCACCCTCGATCTGAGCGCGGGGACCAACGCCGAGCTGGCCGGTGACATCATCCCGTCGCAGGAGCTGGACATCGACCTGGAGCCGGGCGGTATCACCGAGGTCCCGCTGCTCGAGGATCAGGAGTTCGACGGACCCGAGGCGCTGGTGCGGATGCAGGGCGTTCACGGGTCCATCTCCGGCGCCATCGGAGCCGTCACCATCCGGCCATACGCGAAGGCCGTCACCGAAAACGGTGACACCGTCATGACATACGGTGTGCCGCAGAAACTCAACTAGGTATGAGGTAGCCGCACGGCCGGGTGCCGGGTTGCGGAGGGCCGTCGGGGCAAATCCGGCGGCCCCTTCCGCGCGAGTCGCGTCGAGCGGGCCGCACATATCTGCACACGTGCGCACGGCGACGAGCACGTTCATGGTCAGTGCAATTCATACAGCTCGGCGCGCAACCGGTGGCGAGGCAGTGGCCACCCCAGCGCATTCGGCGAGTTGGCCAAGGGAAGATCGCGCCTCCGCCACATTGGTGCCGCGCCACCGCGTCGAAAGTCATGCGTCGAGCAACGCGCCGAGCTTCGCGGTCGCCGCACGCTCGACGAGCAACGGTACGAAATCCCGAATCGGGCATCCGACGAAGTAGGCGACCGCCTCCCCTACCGCGGTCCCGACCATCTCCCGCGACGCGGCCGGGAACTTGTTCAGCAACCGTACGGTGACCTGCGAAAGCTGGCGTTCTTCCTCCGCGGAGTTCATACCCAAAGCCTGCGCGCCCCCGGTCGCCCCGTCAATCCGTCACGTCGCGGCGCCGGACCGAGTGCGGGCCCGGCCCGCCGACAAGCGGAAATCCCCGCACACCGGGTGCGCGGGGATTCCCTCTGATTGGTGGCGTCGCCTAGTCGATGCCGACCACCTCCTGCGCGATGGCGGCCAGCCTGGTCTGGGCGGTGGAGACGACGCTGTGCCGGTTCTTGTGCGCCTCCTCGTACGCCACGATCGCCCGCACGTCGCCCGGCTCGGTGAGGTCCTGGATCGCGGCGACCGCCTTCGTGACGCTGAGTTCGTCGTAGTCGTCGATCGGCAGCTCCCCGGGCTCGAGGACACCGGTGGCGGTGCGGGCGGAGTGGATGACCCCGGCGACACCACCGGCGCCCTCCCGGCGGGTGACCTGTTCGGCGGTCTCGAGGGCCGCGTCGCGGGAGGCTGTCAGGGTCCTGACCGCGACGTCCCCGGCCCGGGCGCCGCGGCTGAGGAGCTCGTTCAGGGCGGGTGGGGTGGTGCGGACGGTGTCGAGGGCGCGGTCCAGGCCGCGCGCGGACCAGGTGACGGGCACGTTGACCAGCCGCACCGCGGCGCCGGCGGCGGCCTGCAACGGGGTGCGGCGCAACGCCTCCGGGCCACCGAGGGCGTCTTCGGCGAGCACGGTGGTCAACCAATCCACGGTGGCGGAGTGGGCGGCGATCAACCGGGACGCAAGGTTTTCGATGTCGCTCTCCCCGGCGGCGACGGCGAGGGCCTTGATGTAGCGGGCACGGTCGAGGAGCTGGTGTTCGAGGGCCAGATCGCCGAACAGCGCTTCGTCGAATGGTTGGGCCTGCTCGGTCAGGGCCTTGACCACGGCGGCGGCGCGGCCGAGGAACGGGCCGATCAGCTCGGGGACACCGCCGAGTTGGCGGATTGCGGCGTCGATGGCCTCGGCCCGGGAGCGGCTGTTGGCGGCGTTCTCCGACAGTTCTCGGCGTACCGCGTCGGTGCGGGCCTGGACGATGCGGGTTTCGGCGACCTGGATTTCGGTGTGGGTGAGATCGAGGACCGTGCGCAGCTGGGCAAGCAGGGTGGTCGTGTCGGGTGTGCTCATGCGGGTGTGCCCCTTCGGAGTTGATGGCATGGACGGTTGCACCCTGGCCGCGTACCCCGCCGAGGCCGACGGCAGCCCGGGCCGGGCCACTGTTCAACCGTTGTTAGCACCGCCGACCGAGCATGTTCAATCCGCGTCCGCACCATCGGTCGATTCCCGCGTCGGCAAAAACGAAAAGAGGGTGACACACCATTTCCGGCGCAACCCGGTACCACGAGTAGGACGCTCGGGGTGGGCGACAGTTGACGCCCCGCCCAGGGCCAGCGCAGCACCGCAGCGGGACCTCGGTCAACGTGGTCCTGATTATTCGACGGGCCTGGCGGGCAGTCTGGATTCATGAGCACGGCGCAGCAAGAACGGGAAGACAAGTACGACGTCGGCGCCGACTTCGCGGTACCGAACCTGGACGACCTCGTCCCACCGGGCGGTCGGCTCGAGGAAGACACCGTCACCCTCGACAACGAATACTTCGACACCACGGACCGGGACCTGCTCCGCCAGCACGTCACGTTGCGGCGCCGATCCGGGGACACCGACGCGGGCTGGCAGCTGAAGGTGCCCGACCGCAAGGCGCGCACCGAAATCCGGGTACCGCTCACCGCGGACGACTCGATGCCGGACGAGCTGGCCACACTGATCTCGGGGGTGGCCTTGGGCAAACCGGTGCACCCGGTGGCGACGATCTCGACCGTCCGGCGCCGCCGCCGGATGCTCGACTCGGACGGGAACCTGCTCACCGAGGTCGCCGACGACACGGTCCGGGCCACCGCGGCCGCCGCCTCGGCCGGGGACGGCGCGGTCGCCAGCGACTGGCGCGAGGTGGAGGTCGAACTGGGCGAGAGAGGCGACGGGACACTACTCGAGGCGATCGGCAAACGACTGACCCGGGACGACGCCCACCCGTCCCGGTACCCGTCGAAACTGTCCCGGGCGCTGAACCCGAACGATCCGAGCCCCGCCGACGACGACTCCGGCGCGGAGGCGGTCCGGGAGCTGTTGACCGCCTACCTCGACACCCAGGTCCAGGCGATCGTCGGCGGCGACGTGTGGCTGCGCCGCGGGTTGGACCCGATCCACGCCACCCGGGTCGGCATCCGACGGTTCCGCAGCACCCTGCGGGTGTTCAAGAAAATGCTGGACCCCGCCGCCCGGACCCGGCTCGACGAGGAACTGTCCTGGTACGCCGGGGTGCTCGGTGAGGTCCGGGACCGGCAGGTCCAACGCGCCCGGTTCGCCGCCGCGGTCACCGACCTACCCGACGAGCTGGTACTCGGTCCGGTCGCCGCCCGCATCGAGAACGACCTGCTCGCCGAACAACTCCGATACCGGGCCGAGGTCATGGAAACCGTCGACGGCGACCGGTACCGGGCGGTGCTCGCCGCGCTGGCGCGGTGGCGCACCGCACCGCCGCTGACCGAGGACGCAACCGCCGGGGCCCGGGTGCTGAAGAAGGCCGCCCGCAAGGCCCGCCGCAAGGCCGACAAGAGGTTGGCCGCCGCCCTCGACGACGGCGACGACGCGGCCCTACACCGCGCCCGGAAGGCCGCGAAGCGGGCCCGCTACGCCGCCGAGCTCACCCGCGGGCTGGTCGGGAAGAAGAAGGGCAAGAAGCGGGTCGCCGCATACAAGAAGGTCCAGAAGGTTCTCGGGGAGCACCAGGACAGCGTGGTGGCCCTGGGCGCCCTCCGCACCCTCGGGGCCCGCGCCGGGAGCACCGACGGCGAGAACGGGTTCACCTTCGGGCTGCTCTACGGGCTCGAGCTGCAGGCCGCCCGACGTGCCCGCGACGACGCCGCCCGGCTCGCCACCTGATCCGCGTTCCGCGGTGCGCACCGGCGAGGGTGCGGTGGCCCGTCGTTTGCGGACCGACACACTCCGGTACCGGGCGTCGCCCGACCCGCGCCCGCCCATGCCCGGAGCCGACGACGGTGCATCACCGTCGGGGTCGCGGGCGGGCCATTCAGCCGGGCAGATCTCGCGCCTCGGCGCGGAGGCCGCCCGGACAGGGATGTGAGAAACGGACATTTCGGGAACACCAGGTGGGCAGTGTCCAGTACCGGCCGGGCGGCAAGTACCTCGATCCAGGCCCATCCTGATCGCGGCACCTCGCGTCCCAGCCACGGGTGACCGATCCATACCGAGAACAGCGGGTGGGAGATGTCGGACGGCAGTGACGATCGGGCGCGGGACGACGACGAGTGGAACTACCGCGCCCGCCACGAGGCGGAAACCCAACGACTCGACCGAAACTGGGCGGCGCTGCTCCAGGAACTCCCCGTCGTGCGGACCGGCGTGCAACTGCTCACCGGGTACCTGCTGACGTTGCCGTTCCAGCAGCGATTCACGGACCTGACGGACTTCGCGAGGTCGGGACCTACCCCGTTACCGTCGCCCTGTCGGTCCTATCGACGATGCTGCTGACCCCGGGATGCCGTCACGTCAGCAGCGCGGTGACCCGCAGCGAGGTCCGTCACCATCCACGGCGGTAACACCGGAAGTGACACACGTCACACAGATCTGAGGTTGGCTGGTGTAACGCTTCCGGCCCTCCCCGACACCGTTCGAGTAGCCGCAGACGCTGGGCCCGCGGCACTCGAATGAGGACCACCCACCATGATCGCCACACAGCTTCACCCGATCACCCGCTCCGCCACCAGCACCTCCTCCTGGAAGCGACTGGCTGCCGTCGCCGCCGCGACCGTCGCACTCGGCCTCGTCCCGGTGGGCGCCGCCGCCGCCACCACCGCACCCTCGAACGCCGCGCAACCCGTCGCCGCAGCCGTCACCCACGACAGCCCGCTCGACCGCGACAACGACATCCAGCAGCAACGCCAGCACGACCGCCAGCGTGACCAGCGGCAGGACCGTCGCGCCGAAACCATCGTCCTCGACGAGATTCTGGCCGGCTGGAACAGCGGCAGCTCCCAGCTGTAGCAGCCGCCTATCCCGGGGGTGCCAGCGGCGACCAGCTGCTCCCCCATCAGGGCCTGACGGCCTGACATCCGACGTCACCACTGTTTTGAGAAACCGGCGAGAGGCAACCATGAGCACCATCGACACCCGCACCACCGAGACGAACACCAGCACGGCAACAACATTCGGCAGAACCGCCGACCTGACCGGTGCGCTGATTCGCGCAGCGATCGCTCACGGCGAACACGAGAAGCGCACTGGTTCAGCGGACCCGAACTGGCCCCACTGGTACGCCGCCTACATGGTCGCCGAACAGGCGGGGACGGAGCCGCCCCGCTAACCGCCCTCGACACCACCCACCGATCAACCCGTCACCCCTGCACCACCCACCAAGGAGAACGTCATGTCCACGATCCACCTGCACCAGACCACCACCGCGACACCCGAACAATTCCTCGACGCACTCACCGACTTCGGGCCCGGCCGCGAGGCGGTCTTCGGCAACAGCGCCGACAACTACCTCCAGGTACACGAACTCGGCACCACTCAGGCCGACGTCACCGAGGGCTCGGGCGGGGCCTGGGAACGCCTGCGCTACGACTGGACCGACCCCCACCGCATCGTCATGACGACCACCGACTCCAACCTGTGGGGCGGCAACTCCGGCCACACCTACACCCTCACCCCGCGCCCCGACGGGACCACCGACGTCGACGCCGTCGTGGTCCGCGACGGCAAGAACCTCAAAGGACGAGCGCTCGGGGCCGTGCTCGGCGTCTTCGGCAGCCGCGTCCTGGGAAAGGCGTTCGACAAGACCGTCGCGGCCATCGAGGCCCGCAACCACACCCCGCGGACGGCGAACAACATCTAGACCCCACGGTCGCGCCGTCGAGCACCGCAACCACGGTGCCCGGCGGCGCCACCGTGTCCGACATTCCGTAGCAGTGGAGGTAGGTAGGCCGGCGACGTCCGCGTCGGGCCCACCGTCACGGTGTCGACGAGGGCGGTGTCTTCGCCGGCGTCCGGCGTCCCCGCACCGGCTTCGCCGCAGGGGTGGGAGTCTTCGCTTCGGCCGCGGTTCCGGGTCCGGTCGACGGCTCGCCGGTCCCTTGCTTATCCGGTCTGGTGCCGAGTTTGAGTTGATCGAGGACCAGCGCCGTCCCGCCGACCGCGGCCACGATCGGCCACTGCACCACAACGGTCACCGCGACCGCACCCATGGTCAACACGGCCGCAGGCGTCGAATGACTTCCACGCCGGGCACCCTCCGCAGCCCCGACGGCCGCACCCTTCATGCTGCCGACCAGACCGCCGACCGCAGCTCCACCGACCGCGCCGAGGGTGGCCGTCGCAGCCTCACCCGCTCCGGTCGCCACCCGTACCGTACCGCTCACCAAATTCATAGCCTTTCGCCCCACTTCACCATCGCCGAGATCGACGACGCCGCCGATCCTGTCCGACCGGAAGTACCCACCGATCGTCCGCCTGAACAGGTCGCGGGCCTGTCTGTCCCCCTCTCACTCCCCCGGGGATGTGACCGGCTTGGGCGCCAACTCCGGTTCCGCAGGGCGGCCGGAGCTGGGATCGATGGTGAGGTCCTCGGAGTCGGCGAAGATCAGGCGACCGTCGTCGAGCGCGACCGCCCACCGATGCGCCGGCGCCCACTCGCAACCAGTGGCCCCCGGATTCGGTCAGCACCGCGAAGTCCTCGACGACCTCACCGGTGACGTCCGCTTCAGCCCTCCTGCGGACCAACACCCGGGCACCGATCGTCAACTCCGGGCCGCGAACCAGCCTGCTACCGCTTCTGTGGGCCATCTGCTGCACCTCGGTGCTCGGTGAACCCGGGGTTGGAGCATAAGCACCCTCACCTCCAGCAGGCGACCCGAAAACCCGACCCCTCCGACCATCGCCGGTTACTCACCGGTACAACCGTTTTGGTTCGTCTCGCCGCTCTTGCCAGGTTCCCGGTGGTGGTGCACCATCACTTCTTGCGCAGTCCACGCTGGCCCTCGACCGCCCCACCGCCGTGCGCCGGTGACCGGGTGCACGGTCACCGACAGCTGAGCGCACACACCCACCTGACCCTGGAACTGGTGCGGATCACGGCGTACCCGTCCGGGCTCCCGGTGCAGCTGGCCCTGACCGCGACCGGTCGACCGGCACGACGCGCCCTGCACCAGACCCGGCCGCTGACCGACCTCGCGGTCCCGTCGGCCCGGTGGTCCTCTCTGAACGTGTGGGCCGGAACCGCCGACCTCGCGGTCGCGGACCCATACCTTGCCCCGCCCGGATCTGCAGGCCACCGCCACCGGGATCTGCACCTACCGCAGCGAGCCGCTGTATTGGCTGCCCGTCCCGCCACCGGTACGGACGGTGACCCTGACCGCCGAGCGGCCGCAGATCGGGTTACCCGCCAGCATGACCACCGTGAACCTGGCGGTGATCGCACCTCTATCGACACCCCGCCGCACCTGATTCACGATTCCGGTCACCGGCCGGACGGTCGCCTGATACCGCGCAGTTCCGGGGACTTGGCGATCAGTCGGGCCACCAGCTGATGCGCCTCGGCGACTTCTCAGCCGTGATCCTCAGAGGACCTGCCGTCAGTGTCACCCTGGTGCGAGTGTGCGAGTGTGCGAGTGTGCGAGTTTGCGAGTTGGAGTGCTGTCGGCGTCGTAGGACCGGGCCAGCGCCACCGGCGCAAAGCTGCTCCCTGATCACGTCCATCTCACGGCACTACATTCGAGGGCCCCTAACCGAACACCGACACTAGTCGGGATCGGAGAGCCTACTTGGCAACCACGCTGCCGCCTGCGAATCGCAGCGATACCCGACTCTTGCGCCGTAGACGCCCATAACTCTGTCACCGGGGTCGACGTTCAGGGACCGCCACTCCGCTACCGGGGTTTCTTCGCGGCGACCGCGGTCGCCGGGTGCACGGCGACCAGGCCGAGGCCTTGGCGTCGCTTGCAGAGCCGAGCCAGCTCCCGATACGCGGCCTCACCGAGCAACTCGGTCAGCTCCGGCGCATACGACTGCCACACCGCCTTCGCGCCGACGTGCGCGTCCGGCGAGCCGGAGCAGTACCAGTCCAGATCCGCGCCGCCCGCACCCCACCCGCGCCGGTCGTACTCGCTGATCGTCGTCTTCAGGACCTGCTCGCCGTCGGGTCGCTCCACCCATTCCTGGGTGCGCCGGATCGGCAGCTGCCAGCACACGTCGGGTTTGACCTCGAGCGGCTCGATGCCGCGCTCGAGTGCCATCGAGTGCAGCGCGCACCCGATGCCACCCTCGAAGCCGGGACGGTTGAGGAAGATGCATGCACCCTTGTATCGGCGGGTCCGCAGCGCCGGCTCGTCGTCGAGCTCGTCCTCCTCGATGTACCCCTTCTTCCCGAGACCCTGCTTCATGAACTGCCAGTCCTCGGGTCTGAGCAGCTTCACCGACTCGTGCAACCTCGCGACATCCTCCTCGTCCGAGAAGAACGCGCCGTGCGAGCAGCAACCGTCGTCGGGTCGACCCGCGATGATGCCCTGGCAGGCCGGGGTGCCGAACACGCAGGTCCAGTGCGAGAGCAGCCACGTCATGTCCGCGGCGATGAGATGCTCGGCGTCGTCGGGATCGAGGAACTCCACCCACTCCCGAGCGAAGTCGAGCCCAACCTCGGGGCTCGGCGTCATCTTGGGCGACGGCCCCGGAATACCTGCTGCCACAAACCCCCACGGTAGCCGCCCCACATAACAAACAAGGACTGATCCGATCCCCGTCCGAAAGCGAACGACGCCCGACCCGAATCTCGCCGACACCCCCATGAAGACCACCGCCGTGATTTCCGGTCGGTCACCCCCGGACCCGGTGCCGCGCAACGGAAGCAACGCTCATCGGCACGGACCAAGACGTCCGGCACCCGGTCAGCCCGCGAGGACCGTTTCAAGAGCCCGGCGGGGCGCGGCTACCCCATGTGGTGCGCAGCTCCCGGTGTGGCCCGGTGCGAAATTCGCCGGACCTGTGGACGCAGGTCCGGGCTGTTCCACGTAGCCCGCGCTGCGCGGCCCACGCCTGCATGCGCTCCGAGATCACCCGGGGCCGCAACCGAGCGACGACCCATCCTCACCGAGGCGACTCATCGTTGCAGGCTCAGCGCCCCCACACGGAGACTGGAAGGGCGCCAGCTCTCCACCCCCGCGCAGGGCACTCGCCGAGGGAGTGATCAAACGGTGTTCGACAAATTCAGCGACCAAGCACGCCACGTCGTCGTGCTCGCCTCCGACGCGGCCCGCACCCACCACCACACAACCACCTCGGCGAACACCTCCTCACCGGCATCCACGCCGCCGGCGGCCCCACCGGTGCCACCCTGGGGAATCACCGGCCCCCACCTCGACACCGCTCTCGACGAGATCCCCGCCTACCCGAACACCGACCCCGGATGTGCCGGTCCCCCCTTCACCCCGACCCTGAAAAAGACCCTCGCCCAAAGCCTGCGGGAAGCCTCCCTACTCGGACACGACACCATCGGCACCGAACACCTCCTCCTCGCCCTCCTCGCCGACACCACCTGCACCGGCACCCGAATCCTCACCCACCTCACCACCATCAGCCCACACGAGATGCGCGACCGCCTCCAAGAACTCGCCGAACACCCCCAACCCCACGAGTAGACCCGCACACCCCAGCGACATTCTTGTGGTCGGCCGCAGTCCCGGATCGGGGGGCAGCGCCTGCAGGAGGTCGGCGAACGGAACCTGTCGGCGGCGGTCACGCAGACGTGCGGGTGGCCTGCGCACCGCCCCATTCCGCTCGGTGATGATCTCGCTGGTCGGGGAGTACGGGTCTCTGCTGCGCGTCCGCTCGGAGCCGACAACAACGAAGTGTCGTGCGGGTTCGAGTTGCTCACCGGCGCCGATCTCGGGTCCGAGCCCGTCTCACTGTCTGACGAGGCCCGCGGTTTCCGGATCCTCGTGCTCGCCGCAGTCGCCCAGGACCACCCCCGCCGCCGTGGGCGCCGGGGACCGATGTCCACGGGTACGGACTGCACCCACGGTCGGATCGCGGCCTCGTCGTCATGCCCCCGGCGTCCTCTCCTGTCCGGGCCCTGCCACCGACAAATCGCCAGCGCCCGACTTCCGTGCGCAGCCGGCGCATCCCGACCTCGCCGAGGCACCGCTCCCCCAACCGGGAACCGGCGGTCCGTCACCGCCAGAACGGCCCGTGCGCGGCGGGGCCGGTACCGAGCCGGTAGACGACAGTGGGAACCGGAAAACTGTCCGGGCTCGATATTCGCGGTGCAGCAGGTCGGCGACGAGCTCGTCAGTTCGGTCGGCGATGTTCTCGGGTTGCGGGCGACGGCCGATCCCGAGCCCGGAAATGATCAGGACACGATCGCAGCGCGACCCTCGATTCCCAACGACCACCCGAAATAGTGGTTCCACGCGATCAGGATGTCGCGTCCGCTGTAGTGCCGGAACTGCCTCGACACCACGACCACCGCATCGAAACTGACCTCGTCCCATCGGCGGATCGTGTCGGCGTTTTAGTGCCCGCGCGACCGCGAACACTTATGCATTAACGTCGGGGCTTCGCCGACGCCGGCGCAGTGCTTCCTCGTGAGCGCTTTTCTCCGTCGCGGATCATCTACCTGTCCGCGGTGACGTCGAAACTACTCCGTCAGCGCTGGTCAGGATAGAGATCGTAAGCGATTCCGTCGCCGGGTCCAGCAGCTGGTGGAGGCGTAAAAGTGTGAGTTCGGACCCGACCGGGCACGACCGAGAGGAACCCATTCCCAAGATTTCGGCGGAGGTGTCGTCGATGGCAGCATTGCACAGTCAGACCACAACCAATCCCCGCGGTCCGGGAGATCGTACCCGCGCCCTCGACACCGCCGAGGGGGTGCTCATCGGGATCCGCCGGATCAGGACCGCAGACGCTTTCGACGAACTGGTGAATGCGGCCCGCCGTCACGGCTGTCCGTCTTCACCCTCGCCGAGGCCCTGGTCGCCCTCGCCAGCGGCAACGAGTTGCCCGAGCCCACCGCCGCCCGCGCGGCCCGCACCGAATGGGGCGCACTGTTCTGGCCCTGAACACCCGAACAGCACCGTTTCCGAGGCATAAGCCCTCTGGGTTTCGATGGCCACGTCGGCGGATACTCTACTGACGCTACCTCCCGAGTTCGTTCGGACACACAGCGATTCGGGTGGTAGGGCCCACCAGCTGCGGTGACCGTTGGGCGCTCACTCCGGTTGGTGGGCCACCTCGCCCGCCGCAACCATCGCACACGCAAGAGACACAGCGTGGGGGTCGCAGGGAAGCAACGACCACCGTGCGTGGAACTCGAGCTGCACCAGCAGACCCGGCACCGTGACCGGTCAACGGAAGATCGTCCACACCGCGGCAGCGGCGAGCGCTACGACAACCATGACCATCACAACGTTGACAATATCTTCGTGGTCGGCGAGAAGTTGTTGCATGGCACGAGGTCTCCAGTTCCGGCGGCGATCAGAGCGAGTGAGGGCGAGCGCGAGCGCCGCACGGATCGCTGACCGTATGGACACATCGGCACCGACCATGGCGCACCAGGTTGGCCACGCGGCCGGGATCATGGACCCTGCGTTGGCCCCGAGCGCACCGGCCAGCATGGCGGCGCCGAGAGGAAACCGGCGGCGGTGAGGTCAATGCCACCCTCCCCACCGCCGGGGCGCCGCCGCGAGCACCCGCAACGGCCACCGAGCGGAACGGTTGTCCACCGGGACACCTCCGTGGCACTCAGTGTAGAACCACCGAACCGACTTCGCCCCGTTGCCGGACCGCTGGGTGGCGGTGCCGAGTCAGCATTTCCGCGGACGCCGGAGCCGGGCGTCGTCGACCGCGCTCCCCGTGTCGAGGGACTGAATCAAGCCAGATCGGTTGGCCCTGACCAGTTTCCGGAAGGGGTGTCGATCGCATCCTTTGATTCCGCTGAGGTGTGTTCCCGCTTTGCTTCAGCTGGCGTGGGCGTGCCGCTGTGGGAGTTGGGTGAGTAGTTGCTCCCATTCGTCGAACCGGACGGCGTCCGGTGTCCGCCGACGGGTCGGGGATCCGGCGGCGAGGTCGACCAAATTCCGGGCGGCACCGAGGACGGTCAGGTGATGACGGCGGGAGACGTCGAGGAGTTCGTCGAATGCCTGGGCGTCGCTGCAGCCGCGGGCGGCCATCAGGATGCCCTTCGCGCTGGCGAGAAGTTCGCGACCGTCGGGGCGCCGGCGGGCAAGAAGGCGCGTCGGGCTCGGAACCGGGGTGCGGGGTGATTCTGCGGTGTCCTCGATCATGTGATGTGTCCTTTGCTCTCGTGCATCGACCGGAACGTGCCGGTGTGCCGACAACCATCCCGACCGTGACGTGAATGTGAGCCACGTCACTGACGATGCGTGATCAGTTCTAGCACACCGGCAGCAACCAGCGATCTGCACAAACGTCCAGATACCGGTCGTCGCCCCACACAAACCTTCGTGGTGGTCATGCGCGACGTGACGGCGTGCAGGCGGCGGGGCGTGGCGTCACTGCTGGTCAGGTAGGTAGGGACGAGAGGAGAGTCAGCGCACTGAGGGCCAGTGTGACGATCAATCCCCGGCGATGGCTCCGCCACTGCCTGCGCGGAGAACGAGGACCTCGCGGTCGCGGGGAGCGGGGCGCGGAGAGTGTGCGGTCATCGGTTCTCCTTGACGGTCTGGCTCGTCGAAGCGAACTTATCTATGTCTACGCCTATAGATTTTGTTGTACATGTCGGCAGTGAAAAACTCAAGCCGACATTGGTAACCGTGCGGCTCGATCCTCAGCTCCGGCCGGAGACGTGCAGTGCCCATTCAGTCCAGTGCCGCGCTGTCGACACGCGCATCCCCACGCCCCGATGCTCCGGTGTCATTCGTTCGAATGACATGGGCGACCACTGGTCGCGAGTAGCACGCCCGGTAGGACTGGACACCCGGCTGCGGACCCAATCCCACCTGCTGCCGCAGAACGGGTCCCGGCCACCCACTGGGCTCGACCCCGGAAGGTCATATCACCTACCAGAGAACGACAATGGGAGACACGCACCACGCAACCGGACCGCGCTCACGACCACCCACCGACCGAAGCGGTTGAGTCCACAGCACATTCTGCCCCCGAGCGCATGTCGCGGCACCGGACCCTCTAATCTGACGGGTCCGAAGACCCAGAACTCACCGTCCGCGTCATCCCCAAGCAGCCGGACGAATTCACCTGCACCAGTTGCTTCCTCGTCCACCACCGCAGCCGCCTCGCCGACGCCGCGCAACAACTCTGCCGCGACTGCGCCTGAACACGGTCGGACCGACCGAGAAGCGCGGCCGCCCTCAGATTGGCCCGCATCGCACACCCTCGATCGCCGCCGCCACGGCCTGATTCGCCCTCCACGGACCTCCCTGCGGCCTCGCAGGCGACACGAGGTGGGGCGGGCGGGGCTCGAACCCGCGACCAACCGATTACGAGTCCACGGCTCTAACCGACCGAGCTACCGCCCCATCACTGCACTACCCCACTCTCGCGGGACCTGGCGACGGTATCTCCACACCGCCGACCGTCCCCGCTCACGCTCCGGGGGAAGGTCTTCACACGCGGCCAAAGAGCTGCCGCACCCCACCGTTGTCATCAACGGCATACAGCGCCATCCCCAACAGATCGAGAATCCGTTGTGGTGTGCCCGCACCGCCGCTTCCACCGATCGCGGCTCATCACGCACGACCAGAGCAAACGACACCGACTGATCCGGTTCGCTCGGCATCCGCCGCACGAGCTGCCCGATGGCGGTATCGACATCCAACCCCGGCGCGGAGCTCGCACCCTTGACCTCGACATAGAGCCGGCGTCCGTCCTTGTCGGCAACGATGTCGACGACATCCGTATCGGTGCGGACCGTCCACCCCTGAGACGATAACCACCCCGCGAAGTCCCGAGCCACGCGAGCCTCATCACGTCTCATACCCGACACGGTAAACCGGAAGCCTCAGTTCCGAACAACACCACAGCGCAAAACACATCCGGTGCGGCTATGCCACGACTGAGGCATACCCCGACCGATCATGCGGTGAGATCGACGTCCCCTTCAGGACCTCATCCACGTGATTCATGTAATCGACTGGCTGCTAGCGCAATTCGTGTGCACGAGGTTGACGCCGACCAGAACTGGCCACGAAGCGGCTGCCGCCGATCATTCTCCCCGGTGACGGCCGGGTGTCCGCGCAGCCGAATCCGGGTTCGGGGCGGAACGGTAGGAGCCCGGATCGATGGTCAGGTCCTCGGTGTCGGCGAAGACCAGCCGCCCGTCGTCGAGCGCGACCGCCCACCGATGCACCGGCGCCCACTCATGCCCACCACCGCCCGGATCAGTCACCGCCGCGTAATCCTCGACAACCTCACCGGTGAGATCGGCCCCGGAACTCCGGCGGACCAGCACCCGGACACCAACCGTCAACTCCGGGCCACCTACCGGCCGGTTGCCACTGTCTCGGGCCATGCTGACACACCTCTTCGCTCGGCGAAACTCCCGAAATCGAGCATAAGCACCACCCGACCCGGTACGCGACCCGACCACCATCCAAGATCGAGAACACCGCCGAAGCAGTCGGCTGTCATGGACTGCCGCCGTCCGACGGCAGCTCCGGGTCACCGAACTGTGGCGGATCCCCCTTTTCGTCTGACCCTCGCTCGCCGCCACCCTCTTCGCCGGAGCCGCCGCAGCGGCTGCAGCGGTCGCCGCACATGCTTAGCTGACTCTGCGGCTCATGGTGGCCGAGGCCAACCGGTGTGGTTGACCGCGTTCACGCCGGTAAAGCGGGCAATGCCATTTCCCGAGGTCACTTGCAGCGTGGGCGGTGCGGGAAGCCGCGCCTGCGCTATCGGGTGTGCACAGTGCCGCCGAGTCCAACGTGAAGCGGCGGGCACAGCGCGATCGACGGCAGGGAGGTGGGCACCGCCGGCCCCCACACGGAAAAGTCCATATAGGGGAATCCTCCGAGCAGATGGCACAACACCTCCACCTGATGGGATTTCACCGAACTCGGTGCACACGTCGACAGCCCGCCAATGACGAAACTCTGCCATGCGCATCCACTCGGGACGGGCGGTGCTGCGTGTGCGGGTGCTGCGGTTAGGGACATCGCTGCAGCCGCTGTTGCCGCCGCGGCGAGGGTGAGGCGCAGAAACCGACACATGGGTCCTCCGGTGGTGCGGGCCCGACCCACCGTCCATTCTCGCAGGTCAGGTGTCGCTGCCGCGGTCCATCCGACGGATCTTCTCGCGGCGGGCAGGTTTGGCCAGCATGTGCTTACGGTTTTTCGGGCCGCGGAACATTTCGTCGAGCCTCCAGTTCTCGATGTTGCCGCGGAACCGGGGGATGCGTTTGGCCGCCAGATACACCAGCTCCTGGCGGTCCGAGCCGAGCCGGTCGGCGAGGGCGTCGACGTGCATGAGGAGTTCGTCGTCGAGGCGACATCGACCCGGACGGTGGGCGGTGGCGGTCACAGGTCGTGCACCGGCGCAACGATCTTTAGATCGCCCGCGAGGTCGCCAGGGTTGTCCAGGAGCCGGCGCACCGCGACGCGCATTAACGCTGAACTCAACCGTGCGCCTTGCCGGTACGGCATCCATAGCAGGTCGGCGGGTCCGATGGGGCTTGGTGCCGCGGCTCTCAGGTGCACTACGAGTGTGATCGAGCCGGCGAGGGTCGCTGTCCAGCCAGGGTCTCGTAGACCTGCTGTAGCCCGTCCCGGAAAGCGACGAATTCGCTCAGGATCAGTTCCGCGGTCAGATCACCGGTGAACCCCCACCTGGATCGCGATCGGCACCCTGGCGAACGCCGGAACAGCTCGTCAGGGCCGGGCGTGGGCCCCGAGCGACAACGCGATGTGCTCGTTGGCCTCGCTCCCGATCACAATCACGTGTTCAACCCCTATTCAGTGGAAACCCGCACGCGGACATTCACGCAGGATGTCAAAGAGTTAACCAACGCCGGGGCGCTGTCGCCCATCCCGATGGGGTATCGGGGCGCCCCATCGGGGTGGGCGACAGTGACCCTCGGGTGCCTGTCCCGTCGTCCGTCGGGGCCGCAGGATAAGGCCTGTCATCCCATCCCGTACCCCCTGTTGGAGGCACTTCATGGCTCGAAACACCGGCGCCCGCATCGCGATCGGCGCCCTCGCGGCGCTGTCAATCTCCCTGGCCGCGACGACTGCCATCGTCCTCGCGGACGACGATCTGCGCGGCATTCCGCTTCCCGGCCGGGAACAGGGCACCACAGTGCAGGTCGTCCCTGGAAGCGCACCACAGACCGGCAGAGACATCGCGGACGCGCGGACGCAATTCCCCGGCAACTTTCCCGCTACCGTCGGGCCCGACGGTAGCGCGACTGCGGGAGGAGCCGTCGGGGCTGACCCGTCCGGTGACGGCGCCGCGAACCCCGGCCCAGCCCCTGTGAACCCGGGCACGATCGTCGGCCCGGCCCCCGCGGATCCCGGTTCGCCCCCATCCCCGCCGGTCGCCGATCCGCCGGTCGCGGAGCCACCCGTTGTCGATTCGCCGGTCGAAGAACCACCCGTTGCCGACCCGCCGGTCGAAGAACCACCCGTCGCCGACCCGCCGGTCGAAGAACCACCCGTCGCCGACCCGCCGGTCGCAGAGCCGCCGGTCGCAGAGCCGCCGGTGATCCGCGACCACCGCGACGAACCCGTCATCCGCGACCACCGCGACGAGCCCACGGGTCCGGTCGTCCGCGACCACCGCGACGAACCCGTCATCCGCGACCACCGCAATTAGTCCGAGGTGTTCCCCGAACTTGTGGGAACTTTCGCGTCTTCGAACGCATCTCACTAATAACAGCACGAATTCGACA
The DNA here is from genome assembly GCF_048381435.1 of Rhodococcus mengyinensis. NCBI lineage: Bacteria > Bacillati > Actinomycetota > Actinomycetes > Mycobacteriales > Nocardiaceae > Rhodococcus > Rhodococcus mengyinensis. The sequence goes on from NZ_JBLWIT010000059.1 coordinate 25,607, forward strand.
GCCCGTTGAAGGAGCTCCCAACTATGTACCCGACATCGTCGCCCATGTCCGGCCAGTCGTTCCCCGCCCAGTCCATGCCGACCTATGGGGCGCCCCAGCCCGCGCCGCCAAAATCGAACGCCGGCTGGGCCGCCGCAGCCATCATCTTCTTCTGGCCGCTCGCGTTCGCCGCGTTCAACCACTCCTCCCGGGTGTATCCGCTGTGGGCGACCGGCGACTACCTGGGCGCGGCGTATGCCTCCCACCGGACGAAGCGCCTCGGCAAGACGGCCCTATGGATTTTCATCATCCTCAACACGATGTTGATCGCGTTCTACGTCCTGACGATCGCGATGGTCGCGGGAGCCAACGACTACTCCAGCTACTAAAGGGCATTTGCGCATTGTCCAGGCCAGGAACGTTCACTACGCAGCGTGTGGGCCCGCCCATGCCGGTAGCACGGTGTGGGGGCGGTTGGCGGTGCCCGCTAAGGTCTACGCCGCGGTCATCGGTCGTCGGCGCACCGCTGTCCCAATAGGACTTGCCGTCCCAGTAGGACCTGCCGTTTCCCGAAGAGTGTTGGAATGGACAATGTCGGAAGACACCGAACACCTGCGTCGCCGGCTGTTCGATTGCGGCGATCCGGAGCTGGGACCCGCCCGCGCCCGTGAGCACATCCCGTCGGTCGAGGTCGAGATCTATCCGGGCATCGGGCACGACCTGTTGTGGGCGAATCCCGAGCAGGTGATTCCCCGCTTCCTCGACTTCACCGACAGCCACGATCCGGTCCGATCGTGAATCACGTGTCAAAGGCCGATCGGTGTGCGATTCGGCTCTGCCGACTTCGCGCACCGGCGATGGTCCAGGCGTGCGCACGCTCGTGCCGGGTAATGAGCCAACGAGCGAGCGCGGACCTCGACCAGATCATCGCCGGTTGTTCACAACGGGTTACCGGGCATTCCCCTCGCGATGACCGCCAACGCCGTCGGCCTCGAACATCGCGCACACCGGCTCGCCGATGCGGGACTGACCCGAGTCAACGTCTCACTCGATACCATCGACCGCGCGCACTTCGCGTCCTTCCCGCCGGGACCGACTGCCGTCGGTACTCACCGGAATCCGCGCCGCCGTCGCCGCCGGACTGGAACCGGTGAAGATCAACGTTGTACTCATGCCCGAAACCCTGAGCGGCGCCGGAGATCTGCTGCAGTGGCGCCTACATGAGGTTGTCGCCCTGCGATTCATCGAGAAAATGCCACGTCCCCACCGCCGCCCACAACCAGGACACCTGGTCATGACGCGGCACCTCTTATCATCTGATCTCTACGACGGAGGCGCCGGCCAGGGATGATCGGGGCTGATGATCTTCACGATCTCGGCGAAGAAGTTCCACACGCCCAGCGGGTCGACGTTCGTGTTGACCAGCATTACCACCGTCTTACCCTCAGGCGGAAGGTAATACGCGTAGGTCTGGTAGCCCGCGATATTTCCGTTGTGGCCGATCCAGCCGTTCTGGTACTCGACACCAAGTCCATACAGCGAACCCGCACCTTCCGACGGTGCCAGCTGAAACTGCTCCCGCTCGCGCTGTGTTGCCGGCGAGAGCAACGTTCCGGTGGCCAAGTCGCGCACCCACACACGCAGGTCGTCGAGCGTGGAAATCATGTTTCCCGCACCGAATCCCCAGGACGGGTTCCAGTCGGTCGCGTCCACCGATTCGCCGTCAGGTGTTTTCGTGTATCCGTGAGCGTGCGGTGACGGAAGTGCCGCATCGGTCGGGACCGAGGTGTGGCCGAGATTCTCGGGTCGCGCGATGTACTCGTCGATATACGCGTTCAGCGGCTGGCCGGAGACCTTCTCGACCACGAGGCCGAGGAGCGCGGTATTGGTGTTGGAGTAGTCGAACTCGGTGCCCGGTGCGAACAGCGGTGGACGGCTGAAGCTGATCTCGAGCAGTTCCTGAGGCGTCCATTGGCGCTGCGGCTGACTCGGGAGCGCCGGGATCACCACCTCCGAGTAGTCCGGAAGCCCACTGCGCATGGCCGCCAACTGGCGGATGGTGATCGTGTCCCCGTTGGGGACGTCGGGCACATACCTGTCGATCGGATCATCGAGGCCGACCTTTCCCTGATCGACCAGTTGCAGCACGGCGGTGGTGGTGAAGGTCTTGGTTACGCTGCCAATGCGCATGAACAGGTCGGGTGCCATGGGGTCGCCGGAGGCCGTGTCGCCCACCCCGAACGCCTGGACGTAGGGTGCGGCCCCGTCCTGCCAGACACCGACGATGGCCCCGGGAATCGCGGCGTGCTCCATCGCCCCCGGAATCGTGGCGTCGAGCTGTGCGTCGGGCACGGCCGGTTGCACTGCCGACTCACCGCACCCCACGAGTCCGGTCATCGAGATCGCCAACACCGCGACGATTCGGCGTCCCGCGAATGTCTGTGACACCCCGCTCCCCAATCCAAGCCTCCACTGTCGTCTGATGGAAGCTTGCCTCATCTGCTTCGACTTGGATCGGTTTCCGGCGCCCGATTTGAGGCAAACGCCCCATGCGACGACATAAGCGGTCGACCGATGATCAGGGCATGACAAAGCGAGTTCAGGAATCACCGGTCATGACCGGATCGACCGTCGAATCACCGACCGTCGGGCGCGTCGACGCGGTCGACGTGAGCCGGCATGTCGGGGCACGGCAGATCCTTCAGGAGCTGTCGCTGTCGGTCGAGCCGGGCGAGTTGGTCGCCATCGCCGGCGGCAGTGGAGCAGGAAAGAGCACATTGCTGGAGATCCTCGCGGGACTGCAACCACCGTCCGCCGGGGAGGTCCGGCACGACGGCGTCGTTCGCGGTGCCCGAGTCAGTGCCGATTCGCGCATCGGCTACGTCCCCCAGGACGACATCATCCACCTCGAGATGCCCCTGCGCCGCACGCTGCGCTACGCCGCGCGGCTCCGGTTGCCCGCGGGCACATCGGCGGCCGAAGCGGACCGGATAGTCGAGAAGACCATGCAGGACCTCGACCTGGCCGATCGAGCCGAGGTGCCGGTCCGTGCGCTGTCCGGCGGCCAGCGCAAGCGGGCGAGTATCGCCGTGGAGCTACTGACCCGGCCACACCTCTTCTTCCTCGACGAACCCACCTCCGGGCTCGACCCGTCGACCGCAGCCGACGTGATGCGCCTACTGCGCTGACTCAGCCGGCGCGGGGTCACAGTCGTCCTCACGACGCACGAGCCGGCCGGCATCGATCGGTGCGACCGGGTGGTGTTCCTGGCTCGCGACGGCCACCTGGCCTTCACCGGCAGCCCGACCGAGGTTCGGCGCTACTTCGGTGTGGAGGACCTCGCCGACGTGTACGACCGGCTGGCTCGTGAGGACACCCCCCAGGTCTGGGCGGAGCGATTCGCGGACAGCGGTGGGACGTCGGAATCCCTGCCCGGCTCGGCGCTACCGCCCATCCCGCCCGTCCCCGCCACCCGGTCCGACGTGGGACGCACCGGCATGGTGCGGCAATGGTGGCTACTCACACAACGCAATGTCGATGTCCTCCTTCGCAACCGGCTGACCCTGGCGGTGCTGCTCGGCTCACCGGTGCTGGTCACGGCGATGATGGCGACGCTGTTCCAGCGCGGCGCGTTCGATCCGCATGGCGCGGCCGACCTCGGCCCCGCCCAGATCGTCTTCTGGATCGCATTCGCAGGCTTCTTCTTCGGCCTCACGTACGGCCTGCTCCAGATCGTCGGGGAGATGTCTGTCTTCCGGCAGGAGCGCCTGGCCGGGCTCAGTGTCGGCGCCTACGTGGCCTCCAAGGTGACAGCGCTGCTTCCGGTGCTGGCTGGAGTGAGCGCGCTGCTGCTCGGTGTGCTGCGGGCGCTCGGTCGGCTCCCCGCCGTCGGATGGGACGTGTCGGCGGTCCTGTTCGTGACGATCGTGATCGAGGCGACCTCGGCGCTGGCCCTCGGCTTGCTCGCCTCGGCCGCGGTCTCCAACGCCGCGCAGGCCGCCCTCGCCCTGCCGATGCTCTGCTTCCCTCAGGTTCTGTTCGGCGGAGCCATCGTCCCGGTTGACGAGATGGCCCTCCCGGGACGCCTGATGAGCCTCGGCCTATCCAACCGCCACGCATTCGAAGCCTTGGGTCGCGACCTGGATCTCGACCGGTACAGCGCCACTCTGCCGGCCATGTCCGCCTACGGCGACACCTTCCGCGGAGGCACCGGTGCCAGTCTCATCGCGCTGGCCTCATTTGCCGTCGCTCTCATGCTGGCCACCGTGTGGGTACTGGACCGGCGGTCCCGGCCCGGCGCATCCCGTCGATGACCGCCCGCACGGCCGGTCCCGCCAGAAGGCGGATGCTTCACTTCCCCACGACCGCATTGACCGGGAAGCCCACCAGACCCCGGTCGATCGCGGCGAGACTGGCCTGCGTGCGGTTGTTCACCCCGAGCTTGGCGTAGACACGCTCGACGTGGTTGCGTGCCGTTTTCTCGGCGATGAACAGGTCGGCGGCGATTTCTCGGTTCGACCGGCCCTGCGCGACGAGACGCAGGATCTCCACCTCGCGGTCGGTCAGCCCGGCGGGCCAAGGCGTCCGCCGCGACACCCGTTGCCCCGCCGCCGCCAGCACGGCCGCCACCGACTCGGCGTCGAGGCGTCCGGTGCGCGCCTCCTCTTTCAACCGATCGGCAGCGCCGCGAGGATCGAGCGCCGGCCGGTGCGGACGCGGCTCGAGCAGTCGCTGATAGGCATCCGCCGCGGCAAGCAGCCGATCCTGCGCGGTCAACTCCGCGCCGGCGATCCCCCGGGGAAAGCCGGACCCGTCGATCCGTTCCCGGTGCTTCATTGCGACGGACACCACCGACTCCAAGCCGTTGACTCGGCTCAGTATCCGGCCGGTCAGATCCGGATACATTCGCACCCGTTCCCATTCAGCCGTGGTGAGCGGACCCTTCTTCTCCCAGATCTGGTTGGACACCCCCATTTTGCCGAGGCTGTGCACGAGGCCTGCGCGGTAGAGATGAGTGATGTCCGACGGCGACATGCCCAGGTGCCGGGCCGCCCCGGCCACCAGATTCGCGACGCCACGCGAATGCCCCAGGGTGAACGGAGACTTGAGATCGACGAAATCAGCCATGGCCCCGAGTAACTCGTCGCTCTCCTCGGCCCTCAGGGTTCGGTCGCGATCCGGAGCCCGAGCCAACGCTGCGACCCAGACGTCCGTTTCGAACAACCCGTCCACGATCGCCGCCGCGTCACGTTCGAACACCTCCACCACTGCCGGGCTGAACTGACTGCCACGCCGGGAACGGAGAACGTCCTTCGCGTGCCCCAGCCCACCCGTCCGCAGGTGCACCTCGGCGACGTCCGCCACGTGGGAGATGTGGATCTCGACCGGGATACCCTCTCCGCGACAACCGTTGGGCAACCCCCGGCCGTCCCAACGCTCGAAGACGTAGGCGAGCGCCTTTCCGACCTGCCCGTCCAAGCCCATCCGATCGGACAGAACCCCGGCGGAACTGCAATGTGAATGGATCAGCGTGGCGACCTGGCTACGCGCTGCGACCAGAAAAACAGCGGCCCGGATGCCGCGCTCCCAGCCCGGCAGGCCGCGTCCCACGTGACTCGTCATCAGCCGCAGAAACGGCAGACCGGTCATGTCCACCGCGTAGGTGTCGGCCCGGAAGGCGATGTCGTCGCCGAAGAGCGCCGAGAGTTCGTGGGAGTCTGCGTGACAGCCGATCCACCCGACCAGATTGGCGTAGTACACGGTCGCTCGCTGCTGGGGGTCGAGTCCCATCCGCTCCGCTATCCGTGTCGCGATCAAGGACGACCGAAGCATGTGTTCCATCGGTTGACCCAGACCGAGATCGATCGCCAGCGATACCGCGGCCAGCAGTTCGGCTCTGCTCAGACCTTGTCCCGAGCCGGGGAGCGTCCCGTGCGGGTGCATCTTCCCATTGTCCACCTCAACGTGACCGGACCTGGAGGCAACCCGAGAAGACAGGTACCCACATACGCCGAACGACCCATGCGAAAGCTCGCAGGTCAACCCACAATTGTGACCAACCCGATACGCCGACCCACAGCAAGGAGGCCGCCGGACAAAGCTTCCGACCCACAACTTCACTCGCAATCATGCAGGCAGCACACCCCGCGCAGACAGGCAACTTGCGCCCCCTTATGAGGGACCAGTGCTGCACCCCAAGGACGCACCGTCGACCGGTGCGTGTCGGGGGATGGCCCGCCCGTGCGAAGCACCGTCGCCCGGGCGGGCCGACTCCTGTCGGCCGATAGGAGCAACATTGTTGCCGAACGATGGCCCGACGACGCGGCCGCCTTCAGCCGTGGAACGAGCACAGCGGATCGCCCGACGCCCGATCGTTCGTCGCCGAATCTTTGTTCTCCCACGAGTCGATCAGCAGACAGCCCCACCACTTCAGACGCCGGTGGGGAGCCAGCTCCATCCCGGCTTTCTCACTTGCCCGCGGACGAGCTCGTAGGACGCGCCCACCTGAAGCAGTGTTGCCTCGGACAGTGGCCGTCCGATGAGTTGCATTCCGATCGGCAGCCCATCGGACGACACGCGGACCGGCACGGACAACGCCGGCAGACCGGTGAGGTTCGCCGGAGCGGAGAGACGGACGTAGGTGTCGCTGATGCCTTCGCTGGTGCCGTCGGGCCAGCCGATGGTCTCCTGACCCGCCCGCGCGGCTACCGACGTCACGGCCGGTGCGGCGAGCACGTCGATGTCGTCGAACAGGCTCGCCCAGGCCTGACGGATCAGCGCGCGGGACCGTTGCGCCCGGAGGTAGTCGGTCGCGAGGAGGTGCTGCCCAGCTTCGAGGAGAATACGGACGTCGTCCGAATACAGCTCGGGATGGCGGTTCAGCGAATCCTGATGGTAGGTCGTGGCTTCCGGAACCATCAGACCCCATTGCGTGGCGTGCACGAGGTGGGTGAGCGGGACTTCCACCTCGACGAGCGTCGCACCGAGCCCGGCGAGTACGTCTATCGCCTCCAGAACGCGCGCTTGCACCTCGGGTTCGACGTTGTCGAAGTAGTAGTTCGTGGGGACACCTATTCGGACGTTCGTCAGGTCCCTCCCGGAATCGGGAACGTAGCTCCCCTCGTTGTGCCGCAGGCTGGCGGGGTCGTTGTCGTCGTACCCGGCGAGTGCATCGAGTGCGACCGCCGCATCACGCACGGTGCGGGCGATCGGGCCGACGTGATCCAACGACCACGACAGTGGGGTGACGCCTGCGCGGGAGACCAAGCCGAATGTGGGCTTGAGCCCGACAACCCCGCAGAGCGCGGACGGAATCCGGATCGAACCTCCGGTGTCACTGCCGAGCGCGATACCCACGATCCCCGCGCTGACCGCAATGGCCGATCCGCCGCTCGAGCCACCGGGCACGCGGTCGACAGCCCACGGATTCCTGCTCTGCGGTGTGATCGTTCCGAAGGCGAACTCGTGCGTGTGGGTTTTGCCCAGCGAGATCGCGCCTGCCGACTGCAACTTCCGCACTGCGGTCGCGTCGCGGTCGGGAACGTGAGTTGCCCGCACCGCAGAACTGGACGTGGTGAGAACCCCGGCAGTATCGAAGAGATCTTTGATCGCGATCGGAATGCCGTGCAGCGGTCCGCGATATCGGCCTGCGGCGATGTCCGATTCGGCAATCTTCGCCTCCTCCCGCGCCGCGTCGGCCGTCACAGTCACGAAGGCGGACAGGTGCGGGTCGACGCGGTCGAGGTGATCGAGCGCGGAGTCGATCAGTTCGACCGGTGAGAGTTCTCGGCGGGAGATGGCGTCGGCAGCGGCGGTGAGGTCCAATTCATGCGGTTGCATCGGGTGTTCCGTTCTGTGGCTGAGTGAGCGCGACGAAGGAGAACGCCGGCGGAGTCTCCGCGTATTCGACGTCATCGAGAGCGCTCAGGACACCGCGGATCCCCATGACAGTGGCCGCCACGGCTGCGGCCAGCTCGCGATTTCGGTGTTCGGAATGTGTGGTCACGGAGAAATCCTTGGTTGTGGGTGAAATGCCTACGGGATCGCAGCGGCTGAAACGAGCACGAAACCTGTTGCGGTGCTGCGCACGCGTCCGGCGGTGGGGTGGGTGAAATGGCTTCCGAGCAGCAGGGTTTCAGTGTCGGCGATGCTCGACAGCGTAGTCTCTCGTGTGCGTTCCGACACAGCCGGATCGATGTCCACTCCGCAGCACAGGCGTGGGTGGGCGAGCTGGATGGGGTGGTGGAGGAAGTCCCCGGTCACCAGTGCGGTCTCGCCCGCGGAGCTGATCCGGACCGACACGTGCCCCGGGGTGTGTCCAGGAGTGGGGAGCAGTTCGACTCCGTCGGCGACCTCGACAGGTGTCTCGGCGTCGACGAGTTCGTATTGACCGGCCTGGCGGATCGGGGTGATCGAATCGGCGAACATTCGCTGCTGGTCTTCGCTCAACGCTGCCGCCGACCAGTAGTCCCATTCGGTGCGGGCGACGAGGTAGCGGGCATTCGGGAAGGTCGGCTCCCACACCCCCTCTCGCAGGGTGGTGTTCCACCCGACGTGATCGCGGTGGATGTGCGTGTTGATCACGAGGTCGACCGAATCCGGGTCGAACCCGGCGTCGCCCAGTCGCGGCAGGTAATCGCCGTCGAGGTTGTTCCACGCCGGGTTGTCCCGGACCTTGCCGTTACCGACACCGGTGTCGATGACGATGCGGGTTCCGGCGATGTCCACCACGAAACTGTGCACCGACAGGCGGATGTCACCTCCGTCGTCGGTGGCCGACGGGTCCAGCCACGGTTGGCCGGCAACGAGTTCGGCTGTCGCGTCGGGCAGGAGCCAACTGCCTTGCCCTTCGAGTACGACTTCGTCGACGCGACCGATGGTCGCGTCCCCTACCGTCCAGTGCGCTGATGTTCCGGACACGATCAGCTCCCTACGCTCGTTGCGGCAGCCTGGCGGTCGATGGTGGCGTTCCGGTGCCAGGTTTCCGGCGCCGCGAGCAGATCAGCGAGTCGCTGTGCGCACACCGCCAACAGTTTCTCGCCCTTGTCGGCCGTGGCGAGTCGTGCGTCGCCGGCCACACCGGATTCGGTGATCTCCTCGAACGAGCGCCAGAGGTACACGGGGACGTTGTCGGATTGCAGTCCGCATTCGGGGCCGTGTGCGTCGGAGAGGCGGCCCAGGACCACTAGCTCGGGGTGCGCGGCGAGCATCATCGACGTCTCCCCCTCACACGCGTGCATCACGCCGCTCTGCCCCTCCAGGATGTCCGCGACGTCGTCCGCCGCCGCGGTCAGGTACGTCGTCACGGCGATAGTGACGGGCAGTTCCGCGGTCAGTTCGTTGACGATGGCATTGAGCGCCGAGATGTTCCCGCCGTGCCCGTTCACTATCGCGATCCGGGTGAACCCGGCGCGCATGATCGACCGGCAGACGTCCCGGAGCACGGCGTGGTAGGTGGGCAGGCTCAGGGTCAGCGTGCCGCCGAAACGCATGTGGTGTTCCGCCAGACCCCACCACAGTGTCGGTGCGACGACGACGGAAAGGCTCTCCGCCAGTTGGGCTGCGACTCTGTTCGCCGCCTCGGTGGCGAGCAGCGCGTCCACCCCGGTGGGCAGGTGCGGGCCGTGCTGCTCGATCGATCCGACCGGGAGCAGCACCAGACCGTCCAGTCCCGCCCGCTCTCGCAATTGCTCCGCGGTCATCTTCTCCCAGGAGTACTCCATGTCGCCCTCGTCCTCCATAACGCTGTCAAGCCTCGACCAAAGTTAGGTTGGACTGTACAGTACACCCCTATCGGTAGCGGTCGACAGAGCCCAGGCCGGCAATGGCCAATCGCTGACGTTTCCGCACGAACCCCATCGAGGAGCCATGGATACACATACCCCCAGCCCCGGCGTTCCCTTGACCATCGCCGCCCGGCTGAATCGCCTCCCGGTCACCCGGCGGCACAAGAAGATCATCGCCATCATTGCGTTGGGCAACTTCTTCGAGATCTACGAACTGTTCCTCGCCGGTGTACTGGCGGCCACCTTGAAGACCAAGTTCGCGCTCACCGGCTTCGACCTGTCGCTGGTGCTGGCCTCGGCGTTCGTCGGCGCCTTCGTCGGCGCCGTCCTGATCGGCCGGATCGCTGATCGTCTCGGCCGCCGGCGCGCGTACATGATCACCCTTGGCTTGTACTCGGTGTTCACGCTGTTAGCCGCCTTCTCCACCGATCTGTGGATGCTGGTGCTGTGCCGCTTCATCGCGGGCGTCGGACTCGGCGGCGAACTGCCCGTCACCGACTCCTTCCTCGGCGACATCCTGCCGTCGAAACGACGCGGCTACTTCGTGGCGTGGGCCTTCACGCTTTCGTACACTGCGGTCCCCGTCGTCGGGTTCGTCGGCATGATCGTTGTCGATGCCAGCCCGCTCGGGATCGACGGCTGGCGATGGATGTTCGCCCTGGGTGCGCTCGGCGCCCTGATCACCTTCGTCCTGCGGCGGCACCTACCCGAGTCGCCGCGCTGGCTCGAATCCGTCGGCCGGACAGACGAAGCCGAAGCCGTCACCCGCGAACTCGAGGATGCCGCACGTACGGAGGGCTGGGCCGCCCCGGCCGAGGACGAGGCAATCTCTCCCGTGAGCACCGGACCGGTGAGCGCGTCCGCGATGCTGCGGAAGCCGCTGTTGCGCCGCACCATCACGATGGCGATCGTCTGGATTCTGGCCGTCGTCGGGTACCACGGATTCAGTAGCGTTGCGACGCTCGTATTGACGGGGAAGGGAATCAGTGTCACCAATTCCCTGCTGTATGTCTCGCTCGCCTTCGTCGGATACCCGGTCGGCTCACTGCTCTCGATGCTCGTCATGGACAGGTTCGAGCGCAAATGGCTTCTCGGTGGCTCGCTGGTCGTGATGGCCGCGCTCGGCCTGGCCTACGGAAATGCCGTCACACCGGTGTGGATCGTGCTGTGGGGTTTCACGTTCACGGTGATCGCGAACCTGATGTCGAATGTCACCCACGTGTATCAGCTCGAGCAATACCCGACCGCCATCCGGACCACCGCCACGGGCCGGCTCTATTCACTGGGACGCCTGTCGACCGCCGCCGCGCCGCTCTATCTGATCCCCATGCTCGAACACAGCGGTGCCGGAGCGGTATTCACCCTCGTCGCCGCAGCCCTGGCGGTTGCTGCGGTCGTCACCGTGGGGTTCGGTGTTGCCACCACCGGGCGGACCCTCGAGGAGATCTCGCCCGGTGACGCATCGGCGGCAGTTATCCCGCAGCGGGCGCGTACCGCGCCATGAAGGTGGCGACCGACTCCTCGACAATCTCGTCGGCGGGCGGGAGATCCGTGACGAACTCGACGATGCCCATGACCTGAGGCCACAACGTCACTTCCTGGAGTAGCCCGAAGAACTGGTGGGCGGCCAACTCGGTCGAGCGGCATTCGATGTGTCCGTCGGTGACCAATCGGTCGAGTTGGCCGACCAGCGCCTTCAGCAGAGGCTCCTTGCCGGCCCGGTAGAACTCCTCGGCTATCCACGGCAGTCGCCGAGATTCGGCCACCACCAGGCGGATGAAGCTCACTTGGTCGGTCTCGGCCACGAACGCGAGGATCGCCTGGGCGAAGCGCCTCAGTACTGCTTCCGCCGACTGCGGCGCACCGTCCACCAGATCGTCGATGCGCCCGGTCTGCAACAACTTCGACCAGTGCCGATCCAGCATCGAGCGGAAGACGGATTCCTTGCTGCCGAAGCGGTTGTATAACGTCTGGCGCGCCACTCCCGCCGACTTCGCGATCCGATCGAGGTTGACCCCCGCGTATCCGTCCCGCAAGAAAAGCGCCTGTGCTGCGTCGAGGATCTTGCCGGTCGTCTCGGGCTCGGCCGCCGCTGAACCCTCCACCGTATTTGCCACACTGCCCTCCGAACGTTCTGCTGCACAGCAACCTGCTGCGAAGTCAACCCCTCAGTGGTATGGACTGTACTGTACAAGCCACAGGAGGTTCGTTCCGCCGCGCAGGAACGGCGAGGCATCACCCGAACACCGCCACTGCATTCAGCCCCGGCAACCCCGACGATTGAGTGATCACGCATGACTGAGCACCCCGCGCACCAGTTCCCTCCACTGCACGGCCGCACACCCACGCCAGGGGCAACCCACCCACCGCGCACACCGGACGAAGACATATCCCTATACCGGCAACTGCGACAACGCAGCCAACGCCTTCGCCGACGAACCCACGACTGGCATTCCGGGCACAGTGACACCGACGCGGTCATCGAGTTCGCACATGTCTGGGCACCCTACGGCGGAGCACCCGACGAAGAGATCTTCGTCAGATTCGGAATGTCCACGGACCGCTTCGTCGAGGCACTCTGGCGAATACTCGAGAATTGCCTTTTCGCACCCCCGTTCATCGACGAACTCGCAGAGGTCTACCGACCCCCGCACAGCTGACGACCCACCAGTTCGTCGAGAAATCGTGCCCACCCACGATCGCCGCCCCTCGCGTGGAGGTTCCACGGCCCGATGTTGCCCCATTCGGGCACTACCCACCTCACGCACTGGGTAGGGTCCGATTCCATGGCTGACCAGGGGAAGATCCGGACCGTGGTGTGGGGCACCGGGAATGTGGGGCGGGCCGCGATCCGCGCGATCGATGCACACCCCGGACTCGAGCTGACGGCGGTGATCGTGGCCAACCCGGAGAAGGTGGGACGCGATGCCGGCGACCTGGCCCGCCTGGGCCGCTCGCTGGGGGTGGCCGCAACGGACGACGCCGATGCCGTGCTCGCGACCTCACCGGGCGCTGTCGTCTACGCCGCGTCGGGCGAAATTCGCCCGGACGATGCGGCGGCGGACATCATCCGCGCACTCTCCGCCGGGGCCGTCGTCGTGACCCCGTCGATCTATGCGCTCTACGACCAGCGCAACGCGCCGGCCGAGTTGCGCGACCCGATCGAGGCGGCCGCGAAGTCCGGCGGCGGCGCCCTGTTCGTGTCGGGCGTCGATCCGGGATGGGGCAACGACATCCTGCCGATCCTGATGACGGGCCTGGCCGGCACGATCGATCAGATCCGTTGCCAGGAGATCTTCGACTACACCACCTACGACCAGCACAATTCTGTGCGATACCTCGTCGGCATGGGCCAGCCGATGGACTACGAACCGCCGATGGTCGCGGCGACCGTGCCGACGATGGTGTGGGGCGGCCAAATTCGGCTCGTCGCCCGGGCCCTCGGTGTGGAGCTCGACGAGATCCGGGAGACGCTGCTGCGCCGGCCGCTGGACGAGACGATCACCACCGATCTCATGGGCGAGTTCGAGGCCGGCACCCAGGGGGCGCTGCGTTTCGAGGTGCAGGGCATCGTGGGCGGCGAGCCTCTGATCGTCATCGAGCACGTCACGCGGATCCACCCGTCGTGCGCCCCGGACTGGCCCGTGCCGCCGGACGGCGGGGACGGCGCGCACAAGGTGATCATCGAGGGCCGGCCACGCATCGAGGTGAACGTGGGGGCTACCGACGAGGGCGGCAATCGAGCGGCCGGCGGCAACGCCACCGCGGTGGGGCGCCTGGTCAACGCGATCCCGTGGCTGCGGACGGCCGCGCCGGGGCTCTACGACGCCCTGGACGTCCCGCTCACCCCCGGCCACGGCAAGCTCGGCTGACACCACCCACATCAGTTAGCTCTTGCGCTAACCATTGTTGCTGTGAATACTTTGCCTTATGGCTCAGTATCCGGAGCAGCTGAACGACATCTTCCAAGCGCTCGCCGACCCCACGCGGCGGGCCGTGCTGGGCCGCCTGAGCCGGGGCCCGGCGACGGTCAGCGAACTGGCGAAACCGTTCGACATGGCCCTGCCCTCCTTCATGAAGCACATCCACTTCCTCGAGGACAGCGGATGGATCCGGACGCACAAGGAGGGCCGCGTACGGACGTGCGCGATCGAGAAGGAACCGTTCACGGCCGTCGAGGCGTGGCTCGCGGAGCAACAGGAACTGTGGGAGAGCCGCACCGACCGACTCGAACAATTCGCCACCGAACACACCGTCACGACACCCGCAAAGGACACACCGCAATGACCGACACTGCGAGACCCGATCTCGACCTCACGATTTCGCGCATCATCCGGGCACCCCGTCCGGTCGTGTGGCGCGCCTGGACCGACCCCGCCAGCTTCGAGCAATGGTGGGTCCCCGCGCCGTCTCGGTGCCGGGTCGTCGACATGGAACTACGCCCGGGCGGGGCGTTCACGACCCAGATCAGTGAGGACGGGGGTGAATTCGCACCACACATCAGTGGCTGCTTCCTCGCCGTCGACGAACTCGAACGCATCGTGTTCACCAACTCGCTGGTCGGCGGCTGGCGACCCGCCGAACAGCCGTTCATGACCGCGATCATCACGTTGAACGACCATCCGACGGGCACGGAGTACGTCGCCCACGTGATGCACAAGGACAACGCCGACCGCAACACCCACGAGGAAATGGGCTTCTACGACGGCTGGGGCACCGTCACGGAGCAGCTCGCCGAACTGGCCGAGCGACAGGCGTAACGGAGGAGGCCGACAACGAACAGGTCATCGTGGCCACCGACGATGAGCTCGCAACCTACCTCGAGGAGCTGAAGAGACAGCCGGACAAGGACATTCACCTGTCCGGCGGATCGTCCTTTGCGCGATCGGTCCTCGCGCTGGCTCTGGTGGACGAGTTCTATCCCTTCGTCTATCCGGTCGTGTCACCGGGGCGCCTCCTGGTTCTCGGAGATCTCCGACCAGCGTGACCTCGAACTGGTGGGCACCGAGTCGTACGGCAACGGGGTCGTCGAAGCGCATTAGGTGCCCCGGGAACGAGCGGCCGCACTCAGGCCGGACAGCTTCACCGACATGCTCGCGTAAACACGGTCAGCCCACCGCCGCGAACTCCCCTGCCGCGGACCATCGTTGCCGCTCGGCGGCGAACGCGACGGCCTGCTCGGCTCGGAAGTCGCCGATCGAATCGGCATTTGCCGTGAGGAACTGCTGGTGCTCGGCGAGCGAGAACGTGCCCTCGGTGATGTCGATACCGCCGCCGCGGCCGGCTGCGACCTCGGATCGCAGGTCCATCAGCTCGTCCGGTTCGACGGGGTACCAGGAGATCCGGTCGAAGAAGCGCAGCAGCCAGGGGGTGCCGTCCTCGAACGGTCCCGACTTCTCGGGATGCCGATGGTTCCACACCTGGGTGGTTCGGCCGACGAACTGGTAGCCGCCCGGGCCCTCCATTCCGTAGATGCACAGGTACGCGCCACCGATACCGACCGCGTTCTCCGGCGTCCACGTTCGGGCCGGGTTGTACTTCGTGGTGACCAGCCGATGCCGCGGGTCGAGCGGTGTCGCGACGGGTGCGCCGAGGTAGACGTCACCGAGCCCGAGCACCATGTACTCCGCTCCGAAGACCGTGTCGAAGACGTCGTCGATGCTGCCGAGCCCGTTCATGCGGCGGATGAACTCGATGTTCCACGGGCACCACGGTGCGTCGGAACGGACACCGTGCATGTAGCGCTGGATCGCCTCACGAGTCGAGGGGTCGTCCCACGACAGCGGCATCCGCACGGACCGGCTCGGCACCACGAGTTCGTTCGCCGCGGGCAGTGCGTCCTCCGCCTCGCCAAGCAGCCCCATGAGCTTCGGGATCGGCAGCACGTCGGGGTCGACCCGGACCTGCAGCGAGCGGATGCCCGGTGTCAGGTCGAGGAGCCCGGCCGGCTTCTCGACCTCGAGTCGCTGGTGCAACGCGTGGGCGCGGGCCCGCAGTGCGAGGTCGAGGGTCATGTCGCCGTATTCGACCAGGACGTTGTCGTCGCCGGACCGCCGGTACGTCACGGCGGTCTCGCCGTCGCGCCGGGCGATCACGCCGTCGTCGCGGTCACCGGTGGTGGAGAAGACCGTCGAGTGCGCCGCCCGCCGCGCGGGCCCCAGTGCCCGCGTGGACGCGGCCCGGTCGGCCCTGATCGGCACGAAGCGCACCGCATCGCCGGGCGCCAGTTGTCCGAGCTTCCAGCGTTCCGCCGCGACGACGGTGACGGGGCACACGAACCCACCGAGGCTCGGTCCGTCCGGGCCCAGGAGGATCGGGGTGTCCCCCGTGAAGTCCAGGGCGCCGACCGAATACGCGTTGTCGTGAATGTTGGACGGATGCAGTCCCGCCTCGCCGCCGTCCGTGCGGGCCCAGTCGGGCTTGGGTCCGATCAACCGCACCCCGGTGCGGTCCGAGTTGAAGTGCACCTCGTAGTCGGTCCGGTACAGCGTGTCGATGTCGGCGCGGGTGAAGAATTCGGGTGCGCCGTGCGGGCCCTCGGTGACCGCGATCTCCCAGCGACGGCACAGGGCCGGAACGTATTCGGCGGGGACGGCGGCCGTGCGGGCGCCGGTGTGCTCGCCGACCGCGAGAACATCGCCCTGCCGCAGCGTGCGGCCCTGATGTCCGCCGAACTTGCCGAGCGTGAACGTCGAGGCGCTGCCGAGGAAGTCGTCGACGTCGAGCCCGCCCTGGACGAGTACGTAGATGCGGAGGCCGGGTCCTGCCACCGCGCCGACGTCCAGGACTGCGCCTGCCGGCACCCGGACCGGACGCCACTGCGCCTGCAGCACTCCGTCGACCGTGACCGGTGCGGGCGCGCCCGTCACACACACCACCGTGTCCTCGTCGAACTGCAGTGCGGGACCGGACATGGCGCATTCGATACCGGCGGCGCCCTCGTCGTTGCCGAGCGCGGTGTTGCCGAGCCGGAACGACAGGTCGTCCATCGGCCCCGACGGCGGCACGCCGACGTGCCAGTACCCGGTCCGTCCGGGGAAGTCCTGCACCGTGGTGAGCATGCCGGGCCGGTGCACGGTGATCTTGGCGCTCATGCCTGCGCTCCCGTCGGCCGGGTCACGATCATCCGCACCGGGGTCGGGTCGAAACCGTTGCAGGGGTTGTTGATCTGCGGGCAATTGGACACCAGTACCAGAACGTCGCGCTCCGCGCGGAGCGCCAGGCGGCGGCCCGGCGCGGACAGGCCGTCGACGATGCCGAGCGTGCCGTCGGCGTCGACGGGAACGTTCATGAAGAAGTTGATGTTCGACACCAGGTCGCGCTTGCCGATCCCCCACCGGGATCCTTCGGCGAGGAAGTTCTCGACGCAGGCGTGCTGGTGCTTGGTGTGGTGGCCGTACCGCAGGGTGTTCGACTCCTGCGAGCAGGCGCCGCCCACCGTGTCGTGCGAGCCGACCTCGTCGGCGACGAGCGTCATCAGGGCGTCGTGATCGTCGGTGCGGAGGACACTTCCCGTGGTCAGGAACAGGTTTCGCTGCGCCGACACCGTGGCGGCGGCCGAGTAGCGCTGCCGGTGGTCGTCGGCCGCGTAGATCAGGGTGTCCACGGCCTGGTTGCCGCACAGGTCGACGATGGTCAGGACGTCACCGGCCACGACGACGGCCGACCAGGGGCCGCGGGCGCCGACTTCCTCGTCCAGGATCACCGTTCCCGGTACCAGCGGTGCGGTCTCGATGGTGGTGGTCATGCCTGCTCCCGTCCCTGGCGCTGCGCTGCAGCCCAGACGTCTTCGGTGTTGAGAAAGGCTCGGTGGTACTCCGGGTCGGCGTCGACAGGCTCGGCCACGTCGACGCCGGTCCAGGCGAGCACTTCGAGCGAGGTCGTGCCGTACGTCGGCGACGGATCGAGCGGGTGCGCCGTGTTGGCGATCAGGACGATCACCGGGAGGTGGATCACGAGGTCGACCGCGGTGTCCGCGCCGGCGGACCCGATGCTGCTCAGCGCCCCGTCCTCCCCCACCCGCACCCCGTGGAAGAACG
Organism: Rhodococcus mengyinensis; assembly: GCF_048381435.1. Classification (NCBI taxonomy): domain Bacteria; kingdom Bacillati; phylum Actinomycetota; class Actinomycetes; order Mycobacteriales; family Nocardiaceae; genus Rhodococcus; species Rhodococcus mengyinensis. The sequence goes on from NZ_JBLWIT010000059.1 coordinate 43,410, forward strand.
ACAGCGACGGCGGCAGGTCGCGCCGCCCGAGTCCGTGCTTCGCCGCCGCCACCGTGAAGAGTTCACGGCCGGCGGGGGATGCCGAATGCAGGCTGCCGTCACCGTATTTCGCGGTGTTCGAGGCGAGCGACGTGGTGCCGCAGAGGGCGTCGTGCCGCCCGGACCCGTCCGACACGAGCGTCGCGAGCACCCGCCCCTGATCGGAGAGCAGCGGATGTCCCGCCCCCAGGTACGCCTGCCACGGCACCTTGACGGTGTCGGCGACGTTGAGCCGCTCCCACGGCGCGTCCACCCGGTACAGCAGCAGGTGGGCGCAGGCCCGGCCGTCGAGGTCACGCAGTCGCAGTCGCGTGCCGCGGCCCAGCACCTTCGTGGTGTACCGGCCACCGGGAACCGTCTCCGCCCACGTGAGCAGTGCCGGATCGATGTCGGACGGTGGGGTGGGCCAGGACGACGCCGGGACCACCGGCATCGAGTCGGTGACCACTCCCGACTGGGCACGCGCGTGTTCCTTCGCGGCACTGGTGGTCGAGGTGTCCGCTGAGGTCATGTCAGGCTCCGATCGTGACGGGGTTGGGGGTCGTGCGGCCGCGCGGGAAGCACGCGACTCCGAGCGCGACCACGGCGGCGACGGTGACGGGGGCGGCCCACCGCAGGAGGGGGTAGTCGCCGCTGGGGTCGAAGATCTCCGCGCGCGGCCAGGACAGGTTGACGACCATCAGCGCGCCGTAGCCGACGGCCAGGATGTTGACGGGAAGGCCGAACCGTCCGAGCGAGTACAGCTTCCGTCCGTCCGCGTCGACCTGCGGTCCTCCGTGCGGCCAGCCTTTCAGCCTGCGCAGCAGGAGCGGCACCGTGACCATCAGGTAGGCGAGGTAGATCAGGATGATGCAGACACTCGAGAGGGTCGCGAAGATGGCGGAGTTCCCGACGTTGACCGCGAGGATGCCGATGCAGACCAGGCCGATCAGGACGGAGGGCGCGATGGGTGTTCCGGTGCGGGTGTTCACCGTCGACAGAATCTGCGAGGCGGGCAGCCGTCCGTCGCGTGCCATCGAGAACACCAGCCTGGACGCCGCCGTCTGGATGGCGAGCGTGCAGACGAACACGGCGATCGCGACGTCGACGAGCAGGAGTGTGCCCCAGGGCGAGCTGAGGATCGACGAGAGCACGTACGGCAGGCCCTCGGCGGCGAGCCGGCCGTCGGTCAGGCTCGGTGCGGCCATCAGCGCGCCGATGATCATCAGTCCACCGCCGAGCGCCGACACGGACAGCGCGAGGCGGATCGTGCGCGGCGCGACCCGGCGCGGGTTCCGCGTCTCCTCGGCGAGTTCGCCCGCGGAGCCGAATCCGACCATGACGTAGGCCGCCATCAGACCCGACACGATCCACGCCCATCCGTACCCGGGTGACGCCCCGGCGGTGCCGGTGTCGAACACGACCTCCGGTCCGCGCTGGGCGTGGGTGAGGAACATGCCGATCACCGCGATGACGCCGACGATCTCGCAGGTCACGCCGATGTTGTTGATCCTGGACATCCAGTTGACGCCGATGCAGTTGATGAACGTGGTCATCACGAGGAGGACGGAACCCAGCAGCACCGCGTTGGCGGCGCCACTCGCGGACGTCAGCGTGCTGTCCTCACCGATGATCTGGAATCCGCTCCACACATTCGGAACCACGACCTGCAGCGCGATGGCCGCGGCGGATGCCGTCACCATCTGCGCGAGGATCATGAACCATCCGGCGAACCAGCCGACCACCTCGCCGCCCATCCGGCGTGACCACTGGTAGATCGCCCCCGAGATGGGGTACCTGGCGGCCAGTTCGGCGAAGTTGAGCGCCACCATGAACTGGCCGACGAACACCACCGGCCACGTCCAGAAGAAGGCGGGTCCGGCGAATCCGAATCCGAGCCCGAAGAGCTGGAAGATGGTGGTGAGGATGGAGACGAACGAGAAGCCGGCGGCGAACGACGCGAACTTACCCAGGGAACGGTGAAGTTGCTGCTCGTAGCCGAATTCGCCGAGGTCGCCCGTGTCGTCGACGCCGGTTCCGCCGGACGGGCGGGGAGGTGCGGCCGGCGCGGTCAGCACTTGCGCAATCCTTGTGGGTGTACTCAAGGGCTTACTCCTTCGGCGAGAGCAATATCTGTCGCTCGATAGTTTTCTCGCGGAAGGGCCTCGATGGGTGACGCCCGCGTATCCAGATCGCCGCCGGCCGTAACAGCATCGTTGCCTACGTTTCGGGAGCATGACGAAACCCTCACTGCGGGTGGAGACCGTCGATCCCGAGAGCGACCTGACATCATGGAGCGGTGACCACAGGGCCGGGACGACCCCGACTGACCAGTCAGCGCAGACCAGGGCAGACCACTCCCGAGGAGATACTCGACGCCGCCGGAGAGTTGTTCACCACCAAGGGTTTCGCGGCCACCTCGACCCGGCAGATCGCCGAGATGGTCGGTATCCGGCAGGCATCGCTCTACCACCACTTCCCCAACAAGGAGGAGATCCTGGTGGCGCTCCTCGAGGAGACGGTGTCCCCCGCGCTCGCCGCGGCGGGGCGGCTCGCCGACGCCGCCGCGCCCGCCACGGTGCGCCTGCACGCGCTGGCCACCTACGACGTCACGCAACTCACCGCCACCACATGGAACCTCGGTGCGCTGTATCTTCTTCCGGAACTGCTGACCGATCGATTCGAGCCGTTCCGCGCCCAGCGAACCCTGCTGCGCCGGCACTACCGGCAGCTGGCGGACCAGGCCCTCACGGAAATCACCGACGATTCAGGTGACACCTCCCCCGCCCTGACCGACCTGCCGTTCCGAATAGTCGAGAGCGCCATCGCAACCCGCGCCGACATCGAACGCGGACTGCTTCCCGGGCCCGAGAACGAGGGTGCCGCCGGACTCCTCGCCGACGCCTGCCTCCGCGCCCTCGGATGGACGAAGCCGATGGACGAAATCCGGGCGAAGTCGCGGGCACTGCTCGCCGAGACGGCGGGCGGAACACCCCTTCGCCTCTAGCCGTGCACGTCGGGCCCGTGAGATAAAGTCTGGCGAACGCTTATCACTGGGGGGGTTATCTTGAGCGATGTCTTTGTCGTCACGGACGGCATCAGGAATTACGGCGCCACCGCTGCGCAGGCCGCCGAACAGATCAGCAGCGCCGCCGCACTCGATCTCGGCGCGAATCTCGCGGCACTCGCGCCCGTATTCGGCCCGATCGGCGCCGACTTCCTCGCGTCGTTCGCCGCCGCACAGGCAAATCACGCCAGGTCGGTCGCCGAACTCGCGTCTCACTACGCGCAGACCGCGATCGCGGCGCATGCCACCGCCGATTCCTACGACTCCGTCGACGGCGCCAACGGCGCTGCGCTCGGCGGCGTCCGCGACGGAATCGGGGGCCTCGCATGACGTCCCCCGAACCCGCCGGGCACCCTGTGGAGCACGGATCGATCCTCGACCTGATCCAGGGAACGCCCGTCGGCGACGCCCTCGCGACGCCACTGCCGAGCACTCCGCTCGAGGCCCTGCAGAACTCTCCGCTCGGCCCGTTCCTCGATGCGCCGCTCGGTGACCTGCCGCCGCTACCGGCCCTTCCGCCGCTGCCTCCACTGCCGCCGAACCCGGTGGAGGCGCTGCTGCAGGGGCACGGGCTGCCCGGACTGCCGGGTGTGGACGAATTGTTCAAGCCGCTCACCGATCTCGCCGGGAGTTTCGGCACCGGCACGTTCGGCTCATTCGATCCGACGTCGCTGCTCGACATGTCCTCGGGCATGGTCGACCAGGCGATGTCGATGAGCCTGTCGGGGCTGAAGGTGCTCGACCAGATCTGGCAGAGCCAGGCAGCGCAGGCAGCGCAGTCGCAGGGCCTGCAGGCTCAGACGAGCGGCACGGAACTGAGCGAACGCGGCACGGAGATCTCGGCGACCACGCAGACCGCCGCGGCGTCCGTGGCGCGGGGCAACGCGAACCTCATGACGATTTCGGAGTCGTTCGCGGCCACCGCGGTCGCTGCCGCGCCGATGGTGATGACGCCGCCCGGGCAGGCGATGCTGCTCGCGTCCGCCGCCGAGCACCTGAAGGCGGCCCTCGGGGTCGTGACGCAGACGCGCACCGAACTCAACGAACAGACCCTCACGATGAACGGTCTGGCCGCGCCGGTTCCGGTACCGCCGCCCCCGGCGCCCGGAGCCGTGTCGGGAGCCGCACCGGCGTCACCGTTCGCCATCGCGTCCACCGTGATCGAGGGTGTGGGCAAACCGATGATCTCCACCGTCACCGACAGTGTCGGCGACCTGGTGTCGGCGAGCACCCAGGCGGCGAGTGTCTCCTCGTCCGATCTGCCTGCCGACGCCCTGTCGGCGAAATCCGCCGTCACCCCCGCACACGGGGCGTCGGGCGGAGTTCCGGGTGCAGTGGGCATCGCCGGCGGCGCGGGCACGGGCATGTACGGCGGCGGCGCGGGCGGAAGCGTCTCCGCGGGTAGCGGTTCCGTACCCCGCGGAACGGTCAACGGGCCGGTGGTTCCCCCGGCGACACCGGGGACCACTCCCACACCCGGCGCCGCTCCGGCCGCTGCCTCGTCCCCTCTCGCACCCGGCGGAGCCATGGGCGGGATGGGCGGGATGGGCGGCGCCGGGATGGCGGGTGCCGGGCGCGGGGGCGACGACCAGCTGAGCGGCCGGTCCACACCCAGCTACCTCGTCAACGCCGGCGAGAACAACGCGTTCGCCGGCGACCTCCCGATGGTCGCGCCCGCCGTGATCGGCGGCGAGGATCTCGACGACACTCCGTTCGGCGACCAGAGCTGATCGCTCAGTCGAGGAGCGCTGCCACCTCGTGATCGGTGAGCGTGGTGGTGGGCACGCGGCCTTCCGAACGCACCAGTTCCACGGCCCGGAACAGGGGGCGTTCGGGAAGGGCCGCGCCGCGGGCCTCCGCACGTAGCTGCTCGATGAGCACCGACGCGATCGCGGCGGCCGGCACCAGTTCGCTCGTCGTCAGGGCGTCGGCCAGCCTGCGGAGCCCGAGGATCTCGAGTTCACGGCCGCCGTCGGTCGTGTAGAGGGCGAGCGGTATCGCGAGGCTCCCGTCGGGGTCCGTGATCCGGACGCTCACCTCGCTGACGCGAGCCGAACGGACCACCAATTCCGCCGCGACCGCCCTCGTGACGTCGACGTGCCTGCTGCGCAGTCCCCCCGTCGACCGGATTCGCCCGGTCTGCAGTGCGATTCGTCGCCGCAACGTGAGGAGCGCGGAGGCGGCGGTCGGGACCGCGATCACGGCCCCGACCGTCACACCGACCCACACGGGACCGAAGAACCCGACGATGACGCCGACCACCACACCGATCAGCACGGCGATCGCCGCGACCCGCTTGAGCCGCGGTGCGATCAACTCGATCGGAACGAGGTCGAGTGACACCGGCGCGGTGTCGTCACGCGCCAAGGATGGCTCCGACGCGTGCGACGACATCCGCCGAGGAGACCGATTCCTGGTCTCCGGTGGCGAGATTCTTGATTCCCACCGTCCCGTCGGCGATGTCGCGGTCGCCGAGCACAAGTGCCAGCGCGGCGCCGGATCGGTCCGCGGCCTTCATCGCGCCCTTCACCCCGCGGTTGCCGTACGCGAGGTCGACTCGAATCCCCTCGGCGCGCAACTGCTGAGCGATCACCACCAGCTTCGCCTTCGCCTCGTCGCCCAGCGGAACGCCGAAGACCTCACAGCGCGCAGTCGAGCCTGCGGTCTTGCCCTCGGCAGCGAGCGCCAGGACGGTCCGGTCGACACCGAGCCCGAAACCGATGCCGGACAACGGCTGACCGCCGAGCTGCGCCATCAGACCGTCGTACCGTCCGCCGCCGCCGATACCCGACTGGGCGCCGAGACCGTCGTGGACGAATTCGAACGTCGTCTTCGTGTAGTAGTCGAGGCCGCGGACCATTCGCGGGTTCACCACGTACGGCACACCCAGTGCGTCGAGGTGTGCGAGGACCTCGTCGAAGTGCGCCTTCGCCGTGTCCGAGAGGTGGTCGAGCATGAGCGGTGCGTCCGCCGTCATCTCGCGCACCTCCTTGCGCTTGTCGTCGAGAACCCGCAGCGGGTTGATCTCCGCCCGCCGGCGCGTCTCTTCGTCGAGGGGAAGGGCGAACAGGAACTCCTGCAACCGTTCCCGGTACTGCGGCCGGCACGTGTCGTCACCGAGGGAGGTGATCTCCAACCGGAACCCGTCGAGGCCGAGGCCGCGGAACCCGGCGTCGGCGATGGCGATGACCTCGGCGTCGAGGGCGGGGTCGTCGACGCCGATGGCCTCCACCCCGACTTGCTGCAGCTGGCGGTAACGACCAGCCTGCGGTCGCTCGTAGCGGAAGAACGGTCCGGCGTAGCTCAGCTTCACCGGCAACTGGCCGCGGTCCAGGCCGTGTTCGATCACGGCCCGCATGACGCCCGCCGTGCCCTCGGGCCGCAGGGTCACCGAACGATCACCGCGGTCGGCGAACGTGTACATCTCCTTGCTGACGACGTCGGTGGACTCGCCGACACCGCGGGCGAACAGCCCGGTGTCCTCGAAGATGGGAAGTTCGATGTGGCCGTATCCGGCCAGTCGCGCAGCGCGCGTGAGTCCGTCACGGACCGCGACGAACTCGGACGACTGCGGCGGGACGTAATCGGGGACGCCCTTGGGGGCGGAGAAGGTGCTGGCTTTGCTCACTGTCGTTACTTTTCCTTATTTCGATCCCGAGAGTCCAACGAGGAACGGGTTCGACCCACGTTCGGCGCCGACGGTGCTCGACCCGCCGTGCCCGGGGAGGACCGCCGTGTCGTCGGCGAGGATCAGAAGCTTGTCGGCGATGGACTGCAACAGCTGTTCGTGGTTGCCGCCGGGCAGGTCGCTGCGACCGATCGACCCCTGGAACAGGGTGTCACCGGTGAGGGCGATCTCGACGGGACCGTTCTCGGTGGCGACCCGGGTCCGGAAGACCACGGACCCCTGTGTGTGGCCCGGGGTGTGGTCGACGGCGAACGACATCCCGGCCTGCTCGATCACGTCGCCGTCGGCCAGCGCGATCACCTCGCCGGGCTCGACGAACGTCATGCCCTCGATGAACGGCTTCATCGTCGGGCCGATGCCGCGGCCGGGATCCGACAGCATGTACCGGTCCTCGGGATGGATGTACGCGGGGATCCCGAACTTCTCGCAGACGTCGTAGGCGTTCCAGACGTGGTCGAGGTGACCGTGGGTCAGGAGCACCGCGGTCGGCGTGAGATTCGACTGGTCCAGGAACTCGAACAGCGGTTCGGCGGCGTCCTGTCCTGGGTCGACGACGACGCATTCCTGGGCATCGTCCTGCGCGAGGATGTAGCAGTTGGTCTGAAACATCCCGGCCGGGAATCCTGTGACGAGCACCTGTGAGGCTCCTGTTCGAGTGGACATTGCAGTCGCTACAGCCTAAGCCGCCGCCCCGCCAGGATGTTCTCAGGTTCGGATGGCAGACTCTGGAGGTCGTGTGCCGGGGGTAGTTCGCACCGGCCAACTGCTATATCGACCGACTGCCAGACAGACCGATACGGGAGGACCACCGCAGTGCCGAGCAACGAGCAGCGCCGGGAAGCAGCCAAACGAAAGCTCGAGCGTCAGCTCGAACGCCGCGCCGACAGAGCACGCAAGCGTAAGCAGCTGACGATCGCCGGTTCGGTGCTCGGTGTCGTGCTCGTGGTGACGGCGGGCGCCGTCGTCTTCGCCCTCACCAGCGGCGACGACGACGCGACGGAAGCGTCGGCGGCCGAGTCGGTGTCGGCGTCGCCGCAGTCGCCCGGTGTGATGCCGGCGGGCCGGTCCGAACCGCTGCCCGAGAAGGTGTCCTGCACGTACACCCCCAGCACTCAGCCGCCGGCGAAGCAGGTGAACCCGCCGCGCACCGACGACATCGACACCACGCTCCAGGAAGTCAGCGTCAGCATGCAGACGACGCAGGGCAACATCGGCCTGATCCTGGACAACGCCGACTCCCCGTGCACCGTCAACAACTTCCTGAGCCTGGCGAGCCAGAACTACTTCGACAACACCCCGTGCCACCGGCTGGTCACGTCCGAGGGGTTGAAGGTCCTGCAGTGCGGTGATCCCACGGGCGCAGGCACCGGCGGCCCCGGTTACGGCTTCGCGAACGAATTCCCCACCGACCAGTACGAGGCGTCGGATCCGTCGCTGCAGGTGCCGGTGACGTACCCGCGCGGCACCATCGCGATGGCCAACAGCGGCCAGCCCGACAGCAACGGCAGCCAGTTCTTCCTCGTCTACGCCGATTCGCAGCTGCCCCCGCAGTACACCGCGTTCGGGAAGGTCGACGAGACGGGTCTGGCGACCATCGAGAAGGTGGCGGTTGCCGGCGACGACGGATCGATGCAGGCGGGCGGCGGCAAGCCCAACCTGCCCATCGACATCACATCCGTCCGGATGGACTGAGGTCTCGTGTGAGGATGGACCGATGAAACGCACCTCGATCCTCGTCGCAGGCGTGAGCCTCGCGGTCCTCCTCGCCGGCTGTTCGGATTCGTCCGACTCCGGCGGCTCGTCGACCGGCACCTCGTCGAAGGCGGCCCCCACGAGCGCGGCGGAACAGTCGCTCGATCTGTCCAAATTCGGCACGCTGCCGCCGGTCCCCGCACCGGCCGCGGCCACCGTGGACTGCACCTATCCGGCAGGGCAGCCCGCTGCCAAGGACGTCACCCCACCGCCCACGTCCGGGGTCTCCACCGAGGGCACCGTCCCGGTCGACCTCCAGACGAGCGCCGGACCGATCGGCCTGGTCCTCGACCGCGCCGAGGCCCCGTGCACGGTCAACAGCTTCACGAGCCTGGCCCAGCAGGGCTACTTCGACGACACGCCCTGCCACCGGCTGACGACGGAGCTGGGTCTGCAGGTCCTGCAGTGCGGCGATCCCAGCGGGAAGGGCACCGGCGGACCGGGCTACGGCTTCACCACCGAGTACCCGGAGACCGCGTTCGCGCCGAACGATCCGGCACTCGCGAATCCGGTGGTCTACCCGCGCGGCACGGTCGCGATGGCGAACAGCGGGACACCCGGCAGTAACGGCAGCCAGTTCTTCCTCGTGTACGCCGACTCGGTGCTCCCGCCCAACTACACCGTGTTCGGGACGATCTCCGAGGAGGGCCTCGCGACGGTCGAGAAGATCGCGGCGGACGGCGACGACGGATCCATGTCCGCGGGCGGCGGCAAGCCCAACACCCCGGTGCAGATCGAGACCGCGAAGGTCGGCTGACCTCACTCCCCCGGCTACACGAACGGGACGGTCGTTCGAACAGATCGAGCGACCGTCCCGTTCGTCGGTGCTACGCGGCGGACGTCACCCGGTACACGTCGTACACACCCTCGACGTTGCGGACCACGTTGAGCACGTGCCCGAGGTGCTTCGGGTCGCCCATCTCGAACGTGAACTTGCTGATCGCCACCCGGTCACCGGACGTCGTCACGGACGCCGACAGGATGTTGACCTTCTCGTCGGCGAGCGCCTTCGTCACGTCCGACAGCAGCCGGTGCCGATCGAGCGCCTCGATCTGGATGGCCACCAGGAACACCGACGACGGCGACGGCGCCCACTTGACCTCGATGATGCGCTCGGACTGCTCCTGCAGGGAGCCCGCGTTGGTGCAGTCGGTGCGGTGCACGCTGACCGCGCCGCCCCGGGTCACGAAGCCCATGATCTCGTCGCCGGGTACCGGTGTGCAGCATTTGGCCAGCTTGGCGACCGTGCCCTCCGCGCCGGGTACCAGCACACCTGCGTCGCCGGTGCTCCTCGGCCGCATCGGCATCGTGGACGGAGTCGACCGCTCGGCCAGCTCCTCCTCGACGTCGCCGACGCCGCCCAGATGTGCCACCAGACGCTGGACGACGTGCTGCGCCGACACGTGGCTCTCGCCGACGGCCGTGTACAGCATCGACACGTCGGTGTAGTGCAGTTCGTGCGCGATGGACGCCATCGATTCGGCGTTCATCAGGCGCTGCAGCGGCAGGCCGACCCGCCGCACCTCCTTCGCGATGGCGTCCTTGCCCGTCTCGAGCGCCTCTTCACGGCGTTCCTTGGCGAACCATTGCCGGATCTTCGTCTTGGCGCGCGGGGAGACGACGAACGTCTGCCAGTCGCGGCTCGGGCCGGCGTTGACGGCCTTGGAGGTGAAGACCTCCACCACCTCGCCGTTCTCGAGCTTGCGTTCGAGCGCCACCAGCCTGCCGTTGACCCGGGCGCCGATACATCGGTGCCCGACCTCCGTGTGCACGGCGTACGCGAAGTCGACGGGTGTCGACCCGGCGGGCAGCGTCACCACGTCGCCCTTGGGGGTGAAGACGAAGATCTCCTTGACCGCGAGGTCGTAGCGGAGCGACTCGAGGAACTCCCCCGGGTCGGCGGCCTCACGCTGCCAGTCGAGGAGCTGACGCATCCACGCCATGTCGTCGACCTCGGCGACGTCACCGGAGTGCCTGCCCTTGGTCTCCTTGTACCGCCAGTGCGCGGCGATACCGAACTCGGCGGTCCGGTGCATGTCGTGGGTGCGGATCTGCACCTCGAGGGGTTTGCCCTCCGGTCCGACCACGGTGGTGTGCAGCGACTGGTACACGCCGTAACGCGGCTGCGCGATGTAGTCCTTGAACCGGCCCGCCATCGGCTGCCACAGCGAGTGGACGACGCCGACGGCCGCGTAACAGTCCCGGACCTCGTCGCACAAAATCCGCACGCCGACCAGGTCGTGGATGTCGTCGAAGTCGCGGCCCTTGACGATCATCTTCTGGTAGATCGACCAGTAGTGCTTGGGTCTGCCCTCGACGACGGCGTTGATGCGGGACGCCGTCAGGGTCGCGTTGATCTCCGCACGCACCTTCGCGAGGTAGGTGTCGCGGGACGGCGCCCGGTCGGCGACGAGCCGCACGATCTCGTCGTACTTCTTGGGATGCAGGATCGCGAAGGACAGGTCCTCGAGTTCCCACTTCACGGTCGCCATGCCCAGCCGGTGGGCCAGGGGCGCGATCACCTCGAGGGTTTCGCGGGCCTTGCGGGCCTGCTTCTCGGGCGGCAGGAACCGCATGGTCCGCATGTTGTGGAGCCGGTCGGCCACCTTGATCACCAGCACGCGGGGGTCGCGGGCCATCGCGATGATCATCTTGCGGATGGTCTCGCCCTCGGCGGCGTTGCCGAGGACCACCTTGTCGAGTTTGGTGACGCCGTCGACGAGGTGGGCTACCTCTTCGCCGAACTCGTCGGTCAACTGCTCGAGGGAGTACCCGGTGTCTTCGACGGTGTCGTGGAGCAGGGCCGCCACGAGCGTGGTCGTGTCCATTCCCAGTTCCGCGAGGATGCTGGCGACGGCGAGCGGATGCGTGATGTACGGGTCGCCCGACTTGCGGCGCTGGCTGGCGTGCCGCTCCTCCGCGACGTCGTAGGCGCGCTGCAGAAGCGCCAGGTCCGCCTTGGGATACAGCTCGCGATGCAGGCTGACGAGGGGTTCGAGAACCGGCCGGATGGTCGTGTTCCGCTGACCCGTGATGCGCCGGGCGAGTCGCGCTCGTACCCGGCGCGATGCGGACGCCGGAACGGCGAATCCCTGTGCTCCACGGTTGTTACCGGAAGCCGGGTTCGCTGCAGGTGACTCGGCATCGGATTGCGCAGACGAGGTTGATCCCGTGTTCTGCGACCGATCAAGATTCGAAGTCATGCCGTCACCTCCTACCACTGAAATGGCTCGGGCCGTGCGGCCCTGGTTGGTCTCGGGCATGCGCCCCGGTGGCCGTGACGACCACCAGGCACAACTTTAGTACTCAGACCGTGACGAGGGACGTGAGCGGGTACTTTCCGAGCCGCTCTCGGCCGCCCAGCGCGGCGATCTCCAGGACCACGGCGACACCGATCACCCGGGCACCTGCGGATTCCACCAGTCGCGCCGTGGCGTCGAGGGTTCCACCGGTGGCCAGGACGTCGTCGACGACGAGCACGGAGCGCCCGTCCAGACCGATCGAGCCGGCCGGAATCTCCAGCGTGGCCGTTCCGTACTCGAGGGTGTACGACTGCGACAGCACCGGCGGCGGCAATTTGCCCGACTTCCGCACGGCCACCACACCGGAGCCCAGTTCCCGGGCGACGCCGCCACCGAGGAGGAACCCTCGTGCGTCGACGGCGGCAATCACATCCGCCTCCGGGGCGCAGGCGGCGAGCGCGTCGACGACGACACGGAAACCGTCCGCGTCGGAGAAGACCGGCGTCAGGTCGGCGAACCGCACCCCGGGTTGCGGAAAGTCGTCGGCCCATCGGGTGAGCCGGGTGACGGCGTCACGGGCCGGAGAATGGTCGATCACCTGCGCAGAACCCACCTGTCCATGTTCCAGCCGGCGCCTGATCGCGTCGGATTGACTGCTCCCGCCTGCAAACCTGTTGCGAACGCGACGGTCCGCGGCTGATCGAACAGCGGCACCGTGGGCACGTCCGACCACAGGATGTTCTCGGCCTCGGTCGACAGCGACAGCTGGGTGGCGGTGGAGCTGTCGACCGCGAGTTGGTCGACGATCTGGTCGACGCGGCCGTTGCTGTAGTCCCCGAAGTTCGATCGGATTCCGCTGCGGAGGGCGTACATCGCGGTCGTGGCCGCCGCGGTGCCCGCGGCGCCGGGAGCGGAGGCCGTGCCCGCGAGGACCACGTCCACCTGCCCGTCGCGCAGCATGGTCGGGGTGAACTCGGGCGACGCGACGTCCTGCACGGTGATACCGGCCGGGGCACACGCCGCCGCCACGGCCGCCACGATCTCGGCGCGGCGCGGGTTCGGTCCCAGATATCCGACGCGGACCGTCGCGGACGTGTTGCCGGTGTCGGCCAGTGCGTCCGCCGCCGCTGCGGTGTCCGCCGTCTCGTACCGGCCGCCGACGGCACCGGCCACCGACTGGTGAACGAGGCTGTCAGGGGCGGTGACCCGGGTGTCGACCGGGCCACCGGACGCCGCACCTGCCTCGTCCGACTCCGCGGCGATCCCGAACTTCGACGCCAGCTCCTCCCGGGGCAGGCACGCTGCGAACGCCCGCCGTCCGGCTGCGTTCTCGAACAGGCCCGAGGTGGACAGGACGAACTGCTCGACGCTGCGCGACGGCACCTCCGTCACGTCGAACCCGCCGAGGTCCAGATCGGGCGCCGATCCCGCGGCGACGTCGACCACCTCGACCGAACCGTCACCGATCCGCGCGCTCACGTCGGAAGACTTGGGCCACACCACGATCCGCGAGGTGGCGGGACGATTCCCCCACCACCGGTCGTTGGCCACCAGCACGAGGCCCTCGTCCTCGGAGAACGATTCGACCTTGTAGGGGCCGGACGCGGGGAACTTGGCGAGGTCGAGGTCGCCGGGCGCCATCGTCCATCCGTTGTTCCAGAAGTCCGCGACGCGCGTCAATGCATCCGCGTCCGAATTCTGCACGGCGGCCACGACGTCGGGCACGCCGGCAGCGCCGGCGACCACGTGCGCCGGCATCATCGACGTCGCGCCGAACAGCGACTTCCAGTCGGTGACATTGCGTCCCGCCTTGAACGTGACGACGGCATCCTTCGCGCCGGTCTGGCAGTCGATCCGGTCGATGTCCGAGTAGCCGGCCGTACTCGCCGCATCGAACATCGGGAAACGGCCACTGTTCGCCGCCCACGTCAGCACCAGATCGTCGCAGGACATCGGCACACCGTCGGAGTAGACGGAGTTGGGATTGAGCTTGTACTGGATCGTCAGGGCATCCCCGGGCATCGCGTTGGCGGTGCCGATGTCCGTGTCGGCCACCGGTCCGCCTTCCGGTCCGGTGTAGTTGAACCCGGGCAACACCCGCGCGAACGCCTGACGCGCCCCCGACACCGCACCCGCGACGCTGTTGGCGTTGTAGGTGGTGACGGTGTTGTCGATGGCGTACCCGATCGACGGGATCTGCTCACCTTCCTCGGAACATCCGGCGAGCGAGCCGGCGAGGAGCACGGTCGCGAGAAGGCCGGCACCCGACACGGCCGCCGTACGGCCGTGTCGGGTCTGCGCACCGCGCCGGGTGCTGTGCGATGCGGGCATGTCAGTGCCTCTTCTTGTTGCGCTTCCCGGTGGGACGTGAGCCCGGTGTGGGTGCGGTCGCCGCCGACCGGCGGCGCGGGACGGCGGTGTCCGCCGTGGACGCGGCGACCTCGGCGGCCGGGGTACCGGCCTTCTGCGCACCGCCCTGTGCCAGGGTCGCGCGGCGAGCGAGGACCTTGCGTGTGTGCGCGGCGACCGGACCCCACCGCTCCTTCAGCGTGACCAGCAGGGGCGTCGCGAAGAAGATCGACGAGTAGGCGCCGACGATGATGCCCACGAGCTGCACCAGCGCCAGGTCCTTCAGCGTTCCGACACCGAGCATCCAGACCGCGACCACCATCAGCGCGAGCACCGGCAACACGCTGATCAGGGTGGTGTTGATGGACCGCATCAGCGTCTGGTTGATCGCCAGGTTCGCCTGCTCCGCGTAGGTGCGACGGGTCAGGTGCAGAATCCCGCGCGTGTTCTCCTCGACCTTGTCGAACACCACCACCGAGTCGTAGAGCGAGAAACCGAGAATCGTCAGCAGGCCGATGACGGTCGCCGGGGTCACCTCGAAGCCGACCAGCGAATACACGCCGGCGGTGACCGCGATGTCGAAGAACAGCGCGACGATCGCGGCGATGGCCATGTCCCGCTCGAACCGGACGGCGATGTACACGCTCACGATCACCAGGAACACAAGCAGTGCGATCAGCGCCTTCTGGGTGATCTGCCCGCCCCACGTCTCGCTGACGTCGGCGACGCTGATCACGTTCTTGCTGACGTTGCCGTCACTGTCCTTCGGCTGGAACTCGTCGTACAACGCGTCCTGAAGCGTCACCACCTGCGCCGCGTCGAGTGCCTCGGAGCGGATCTGCACGGTCGCGCTCGACCCCGAGCCCACCGTCTGCACCGAGACGGGGTCCATGCCGAGCGCCTCGGAGTAGACCTCCTCCACCTGTGCGGTCTCCACCCCGTCGCCGGCGGGGAACTGGATCCGCGATCCACCCTCGAAGTCGATACCGAGCGTGAACCCGCGGACGAGGATGCTCAGCAACGAGATCAGCACGATCGTGCCGGTCAGGATGTAGTAGAAGCGGCGACGCCCGACGACCTCGAAGGCGCCGGTTCCGGTGTACAGCCGCGACAGCAGGCTGTGCTGGGGCATCGACGACTGGTTGACGCCCGAATCGGACAGCGAAGACTCGGGGTCCGTCTGCGACACAGACTGGGACGTGGTCGATTCGCTCATACTCGTGACTCCTTCGCCGACGCTGCGGCAGCCTTGCGTTCCTTGGCGATCTGCTGCACGGCACCCAGCCCGTTGACGCCGGGCTTCGACCAGAACGGCGACTTCGAGGCCAGGTGGACCAGCGGCCACGTCACCAGGAACACCACGACGACATCGAGGATGGTGGTCAGGCCGAGGGTGAACGCGAAGCCGCGCACCTGCCCGACCGCGAGGATGTACAGCACCGCGGCGGCGATGAAGCTGACCGCGTTGCCGGACAGGATGGTCCGGCGCGCACGGGCCCAGCCGCGCGGAACCGCGGACCGGAAACTGCGTCCCTCCCGCATCTCGTCCTTGATTCTCTCGAAGAACACCACGAACGAGTCGGCGGTCATACCGATACCGATGATCAGACCGGCGATGCCCGCGAGGTCGAGGGTGAAATTGATGTACCGGCCGAGCAGCACCATGATCGCGTAGACCATCACACCGGACAGCACCAGCGACAGCGCCGTCAGCACGCCGAGCATGCGGTAGTAGAGCAGGCAGTAGAGCAGCACCAGGACCAGACCCACCAGTCCGGCGATGAGACCGGCCTCCAGCGAGGCGAGACCCAGCGTCGCCGACACGGTCTCCGCCTCCGACGCCGCGAACGACAGCGGCAGCGAGCCGTACTTCAGGGTGTTCGCGAGTTCCTTCGCGCTTTCCGCGGTGAACGAGCCGGTGATCGACGTCGAACTGCCTGCGGGTGTCGCGCCCTGGACGACCGGTGCGCTCACCACCTTGGAGTCGAGCGTGAACGCGGCCTGCTTGCCGATGTTCTGCGACGTGAACGTGGCCCAGGTGTTGCTGCCCTCGGACTTGAACGTCAGGCTCACCTCGTGCCGCGACTGCTGGGAGTTGTAGCCGGACGTCGCGTCGGCGATCTCCTGTCCGTCGATGATCGCCGGTTCGAGCAGGTACACGGCCTGACCGTCGGTGGAGCACGCGACGAGAGGCAGGGCCGGGTCGTCGTTGCCGCGCAGCGGGTCGGGCACGCTGCAGTCGAGTGTCGCCATGGCCTGCTGCTGCACGGCCGGGTCGGTGCTCTGACGGGTGGCTCGCGCTGCTGCGATCTCGTCGGCCGCCTCGGCGGTCTCGGTGCCGGACCCGTCGGCCGGCGCCGGAGTCGGCTCGGGAGAGGTGGACGGATCCTGAGCCGGGAACGGCCGGTTCTGGGGTGCGGGAGTCTCGGTTCCGGCGGGAGTCTGGGACGGCGTCTCACCGGCGGCAGGTGCCTGCGTGCCGGCAGGGGCCGCGGCCTGGGACGTCTGGACGGGACGAACGTACAAGCGCGCCGTCTGGCCGAGCGAACGCGCCTGTGCGCTGTCGTCGCCGGGGACGGTGATGACAAGGTTGTCGCCGTCGATGACCACCTCGGAGCCGGACACGCCGAGTCCGTTCACACGGGTCTCGATGATCTCCTGGGCCTGCCGCAGGCTGTCCGGCGTCGGCTTGCTGCCGTCCGGGGTGCGTGCGGTGAGGGTGACTCGGGTCCCACCTTGCAGGTCGATGCCCAGCTTGGGTGTCGCGGACTTGTCGCCGGTGAAGAACACCAGGGCATACAGAACCGCCACGAGCACCGCGAAAACGGTGAGGTAGCGGACGGGATGCACCGATCCTGTGGAAGGTGCCACGATCTCTATGTCTCCTCAGTACGTGCAGTTCGGGTGGGAACGTTCACAGCGCACCGAGCCGGCAGACGCAGGGCTGTGCCCCGGTTGCCGCGCCCGGGGCGCCTGCGACGCGACGGCTGCGGAAATACGCCGCGGAAGCGTCGATCAATCCTTGTTCAGCCGCGGCGTGCTGTCGCCGCCGTTCTCACGATCCTCGCGCACGATGTCGGTGGCGGGGGCCTCGGCGTCGATCGACTCGTGGTCGAGGGAACCGTCACCCTGCAGCGGGGCGTCGACGATCTGCTCGCGGACGACGAGACGCGACCACGTGGTGACCACGCCGGGAGCGATCTCGAGGTCGATCGTCTCGTCGCCGAGTGCGACGACGGTGCCGTGCAGACCGGCAGTCGTGAGGACGCGGTCGCCGACCGAGATCGAGTCCTGCAGAGCGGTCACCTTGGCCGCCTCCTTCTTCTGTCGGCGGATCCCCAGGAACATGGGGACGAGCAGCGCCAGAATCAGGAGCGGGAAGAGAAAATCCATCTGAAAGTCAACCTCGAGGTATGTCGCACGGTCCGAAGCACTGGTCCCGGTTGGACCGATGCAATACACCAGTGTGCCATCACCGGCCCGGACACCGGTTCGCTCGGCACGAGGCGGGCGTTTCTCCGGGGGTCGATCAGGGGTCTTGCGGATCGAACAGGGAGGCCTGCGGTTCGTTGACGCGGACCTCGATTCCGCCGGTCACAGCGTCCGGCGGCGGGGTCAGGCCCAGTTGCGTCCACGCGGCCGCCGTGGCGACACGGCCGCGGGGTGTCCGGGCGATCATTCCGGCACGGACGAGGAAGGGCTCACACACCTCCTCGACGGTGGCGGGTTCCTCACCCACCGCGACGGCCAGGGTGGACACTCCGACCGGGCCTCCGCCGAAGCTGCGCACGAGGGCGCTGAGGACGGACCGGTCGAGGCGGTCGAGTCCCAGCTGGTCGACGTCGTAGACGGCGAGAGCGGCGTGGGCGATGTCGCGGGTGACGACGCCGTCAGCCCGGACCTCGGCGTAATCGCGGACACGGCGCAGGAGTCGGTTCGCGATGCGGGGCGTGCCCCGGGACCTGCTCGCGATCTCGGCGCCGGCCTCCTCACCGAGTTGCACGCCGAGAATGCCCGCCGACCGCATGAGGATCTGCTGCAGTTCCGCGGGTTCGTAGAAGTCCATGTGGGCGGTGAACCCGAACCGGTCGCGCAGCGGCCCGGTGAGCGCCCCCGAGCGAGTGGTGGCCCCTACCAGGGTGAACGGTGCGACCTCCAGGGGAATGGACGTGGCGCCGGGACCCTTGCCGACCACGACGTCGACCCGGAAGTCCTCCATCGCGAGATAGAGCATCTCTTCGGCCGGCCGGGCGATGCGGTGGATCTCGTCGATGAACAGCACGTCGCCCTCGACGAGGTTGCTCAGCATGGCGGCCAGGTCGCCGGCCCGTTCCAGCGCCGGACCCGACGTCAGCCTCAGCGAGGAGCCCAGTTCGCCGGCGATGATCATCGCCATGCTGGTCTTCCCCAGCCCGGGCGGGCCCGAGAGGAGGATGTGGTCGGGGGTGCCGCCGCGCATCTTCGCGCCGGTCAGGACGAGCTGCAACTGCTCCCGGACCCGCGGTTGCCCGATGAAGTCGTGGAGGTTCTTCGGGCGCAGGCTGGCCTCGATGTCGCCGTCGCCGGCGACGAGATCGGCCGAGACCGGGGACTCCTCGTCGTAGTCGCCCCCGGGTTCGGGATTCATCTGGTCTTCCCGAGCAGGGAGAGGGCGGAGCGCAGCGCCGTAGAGGTGGTCGACTCGGGAGCCTCGGCGAGGACGGAGTCGGTGGCCTGCTCGGCCTGCTTGGCCGGGAATCCGAGGCCGACGAGGGCTTCGACGATCTGGTCGCGGACCGATCCGCCGCCGCCCGCACCGATCGGCACCGCCCCGGACGTGGACGCGACGGCGTCGACCTTGTCGCGCAGTTCGACGACCATCCGCTCCGCCCCGCGCTTGCCGATGCCCGGCACCCGCGTGAGTGCCGTGACGTTGCCCTCGGCCAGGGCCGCCCGCAGCGCGTCGGGTTCGAGGACGGCGAGGGTGGCCATCGCCAGCCGGGGACCGACTCCCGACACCGTCTGGAGCAGCCCGAACAACTCCTTGGACTCCGAGTCGGGGAACCCGTACAGCGTCATCGAGTCCTCGCGGACGATCATCGCCGTGACCAGCCGGGCCTCGGATCCCCGTTGCAGTCCGCCGAGGGTGGCCGGCGTCGCGTTCACGCGGTAGCCCACTCCGGCGGATTCGATCACCGCATGGTCGAGGGCGATCTCGAGCACCTCGCCGCGGACGGACGCGATCATCGTGTACCTGCCTTCTTCACTTCGGCCAGTCGGGCCTGGTAGCGACGTTTCTGTTCGGCGGCCGCGGCTTCGGCGCGGGCCATGCGTTCGATCATCGGCGCCCGCCAGCAATGGCAGATCGCCAGTGCCAGCGCGTCCGCCGCGTCGGCCGGTTTGGGTGCGGCCGCAAGTTTGAGGATGCGCGTCACCATTGCCGTCACCTGAGCTTTGTCTGCCGAGCCACTCCCGGTGACGGCGGCCTTGACCTCACTGGGGGTATGGAAACACACGGCGATGCCACGGCGCGCGGCGGCGAGGGCGACGACGCCACCCGCCTGTGCGGTGCCCATCGCGGTGCGCACGTTGTGCTGGGAGAATACCCGCTCGATCGCCACGACCTCGGGCCTGTGCAGATCGATCCACGATTCGGCCGCTTCGGAGATCCGCAGCAGCCTGGACGACAACTCGAGGTCTGCCGGGGTCCGGACCACGTCGACGGCGATCGGGGTGACGGTGCGGCCGCTGCCGCCGTCCACCACTCCGAATCCGCACCGGGTCAGACCGGGATCCACACCCAGCACACGCACGCAAAGCCACCTCTCCCACGCCGAACAGCTGTTCGATAGCTTAGCCGTGGGGTCGGACGAGTCGGCGCATCAACACGCAGGACGAGCCGGGGCGGGCGAGCACCGCTCCCCCGCCCCGTGCCGTGCGTCGTGCGATCAGTCGTCGAGCTCCGCCAGTACCTCGTCGGACAGGTCGACGTTGGTGTAGACGTTCTGCACGTCGTCGGACTCCTCGAGCGCGTCGACGAGCTTGAACACCTTGCGGGCTCCGTCGGCGTCGACCGGAACCTCGACGGACGCACGGAAGTCGGCCTCGGCGGAGTCGTAGTCGATTCCCGCCTCCTGCAGTGCGCTGCGGACGGCGACGAGGTCGGTGGGCTCGCTCACGATCTCGAAGGTGTCGCCGAGGTCGGTGACCTCTTCGGCACCCGCATCGAGGACCGCCATCAGCACGTCGTCCTCGCTCTGGTCACCCTTCTCGAGGGTGACGACACCCTTGCGCGTGAACAGGTAGGACACGGAACCCGGGTCGGCCATGTTGCCGCCGTTGCGGGTCATCGCGGTGCGCACCTCGCCGGCCGCACGATTGCGGTTGTCGGTCAGGCACTCGATGAGGACGGCGACACCGTTGGGTCCGTAACCCTCGTACATGATGGTCTGCCAGTCGGCGCCGCCCGCTTCTTCACCGGCGCCGCGCTTGCGGGCGCGCTCGATGTTGTCGTTGGGGACCGACGTCTTCTTGGCCTTCTGGATGGCGTCGTACAGGGTGGGGTTTCCCGCAGGATCGCCACCGCCGGTACGGGCCGCCACCTCGATGTTCTTGATCAGCTTCGCGAAGGCTTTGCCACGCTTGGCATCGATCACAGCCTTCTTGTGCTTGGTGGTGGCCCATTTGGAGTGGCCGCTCATGCGATTCAAGCCCCTTTCCTGCTGCCTTTGGCACGCCGAATGCGCGGTTTCAGCTTTGACGATGTTACCCGCAGCCCGGCCGCCCCTGCGCGTTCCCGGGGTAACAACTCGCATAAGTCGCCATTGTTTGCATAGAATGCAAACATGTTGATGCGGGTCGACCACAGCTCCACCACCCCACTGGGTGAACAGATCGCGGCCAACGTGCGCGGCGCGTTCCTGCGCGGCGAGATCGGCGCGGGCGATCGGCTCCCCTCCGCCCGGGCGCTGGCCGAATCCATCGACGTCAACCTCCACACCGTGCTGCGCGCGTACGCCGCGCTGCGCGACGAGGGCCTGATCGACCTCCGCCGGGGCCGGGGCGCGGTCGTCCGCGCCGACACGGACCCGGTACACACCGGATTGACCGAAGCCGCAAAGGCTTTCGTGTCCGAGGCACGACGCCTCGGACTCGACACCGAACAGATGCTCGACGTGATCAAGGAGACCACCAGACAATGACGACCTCCCGAACGCGCCTCCTCGCCGCGACCTCCGCTGCGCCCCTCCTCGCGCTCGTGATCGCGAGACTCGCCTGGAGCGGGCAACTGCCGCCGGTGGTGGCCAGCCACTGGTCCGGCACCGAACCCGACCGATTCAGCGACACGACCACCTACTTCTGGATCGCTCTCGCCGTCTGCGCGGCCGCCGCCGTGATCGCGGGCGTCGTGGCGGCGCGGGTCCGCACCGACGCCGCGCTCTGGCTTCCCGCCACCGTTCTCGTCGGGTGGACGGTGGCCACGGCCTGGATCGTCAGCGTCGCCGCCACGATCGAGGCGGGCTCGCCGGAAGCGGCGACGCTGGGCTGGTGGATCGTCGTTCCCCTCTTGGGAATCGTGTGGGCCATCGCCACGTTCGCCCTGCTCCCCCGGACGCCGCACTCCCCGGAGAACGGTGCGGCGCCGACGCTGCCCGTCCCCTTGACGCCCGGCGAGCGCGCATCGTGGACCGGTTATGCCCGCGGGCGGTGGGCGGGCGTGCTCGCTCTCGCCATGACCCTGGCCGCCGTCGTCTCCGCGCTGGTGGGAGCGCTCTGGCTGGCCGTCCTCTTCGTCGTCCTGGCGGTCGTCGGCGGCGGCTTCGCCTCCGTGACCGTGCAGATCGACCGCACAGGACTGACCCTGTCGTCGTGGAACATCCGCTGGCGGAAGATCCCGCTCGACTCCATCGACGAGGCTCGGGTCACCGAGATCCGGCCCACGGAATGGGGCGGCTGGGGCTACCGCTTCACGCCGCGCGGGACCGCGGTCGTGATCCGCGCCGGCGAGGGCATCGTGCTGAACCGCACCGGCGGCCGCCCGTTCGCGGTCACCGTGGACGGCGCCGCACAGGGTGCGGCGCTCCTCAACACACTCGTCACGCCCCGTCCGGCGAGCTAGACCCCGCGGACGATGTCGACGAACAGCTCGTGCACCCGCCGGTCGCCCGTCACCTCCGGGTGGAACGACGTGGCCACCACGGCGCCCTGCCGGACGGCCACGATCCGTCCGGCGGCCGCGCCACCCGACTCGGGCACGCGGGCGAGGACCTGGACGTCGTCGCCGACGCGCTCCACCCACGGTGCCCGGATGAACACGGCCCGCATCGGTTCGCCGAGGATGCCCTCGAATTCGAGGTCGGACTCGAAGGAGTCGACCTGACGACCGAAGGCGTTGCGGCGCACCGTCATGTCGATCGCACCGAGGTGCTGCGCGTCAGGTCTCGTGTCGAGGATCTCGCTCGCGAGGAGGATCATTCCGGCGCAGGACCCGTAGGCGGGCAACCCGTCGCGCAGGCGCGCCTTCAGGGGTTCGAGCAGTTCGAAGATCTGCAGCAGCTTGCTCATCGTCGTCGACTCGCCGCCCGGGATGACGAGGCCGTCGATCTTCTCGAGCTCCTCCGGGCGGCGGATGCCGACGGCGTCCGCACCCGAATCGTTCAGTGCGGCGAGGTGTTCACGGACGTCACCCTGCAGGGCGAGTACTCCGACGAGGGGACGGGTCATGCCATGTTTCCTGTCTCGATGTCGCGCTTGTCCTGATCGCGCTGGATACGGGTCAACCCCTCCTGGACGACGGCGGCGACCATGGTGCCGTTCCGGTCGAACATGCGGCCCTGGGTGAGGGCGCGGCCGAAGCCGGCGGAGGGTGAGGTCTGGTCGTAGAGCAGCCACTCGTCGGCGCGGAACGGGCGCATGAACCACATGGCGTGATCGAGCGACGCCGTCTGCGTGACCACTCCGGGGTGCGGGACCTTCGACGCACCGAGGAGCGTCATGTCACTGAGGTAAGCGAGGGTGCAGATGTGGAAGACCTGATCGTCCGGCAGCTTGCTGCGGTACCGCATCCACACCCGTTGCTGCGCGGCGATTCCGGGAGTCTTCCCGGTGGAGCCGGCCGGAACGATACGGACGTCCCATTCCTTCCACTCCCGGTAGAGATCGGTGGCGGCGAACTCCTCGAGGGTCTGTGCGTCGACGAGCTCTTCGGGCGCGGGGACGGACGGCATCCTGTCCTGATGCTCGATGCCCTCGTCCTCGGTGTGGAACGACGCCGACATGGTGAAGATCGCCTTGCCGTCCTGGATTCCGGTGACGCGCCGCGTGCAGAAGGATCTGCCGTCCCGGATCCGGTCGACCAGGTAGACGGTGGGTTTCGCCGGATTTCCGGGGCGCAGGAAGTACCCGTGCAGGGAGTGGACTTTGAATGCCTCGTCGACGGTACGGACCGCGGACACCAGTGACTGACCCGCGACCTGCCCGCCGAACGTCCTCTTCAGAACAGACGGATGAACCGCGCCGCGGAAGATGTCCTTCTCCAGCGCTTCGAGTTCGAGAACGTCCTCGATGCTCGCCATGAGCCCTCCTTCTGTGCCTGGTCAAGGTTATCCGCCCGGTTCGGGCTCGAGGCACCATGGGTGCCATGACGATGTTCACACCGACGAGCCCGGACGGTCTCGTCGCCCTCGTCTCCGAACGCTGCCTCGCCGTTCACGGCACCGCCGTCGTCGCGATCGACGCTCCCGACGGCGCGCACCCCCTACCCCTCGCGGACGCGGTGTGCGCGTCGCTGCGGGAGCGGGGCCGCCCGTGTGACGTCGTGTCGCTCCACGACTACGTCCGGCCCGCCTCCCTGCGGTTCGAGCACGGGCGCGACGACGAACTCAGCTACCGCACCCTCTGGTTCGACTACGACGCCCTGAACCGGGAGGTGGTGCGGTCGGTCCGCACCGACCGCCGGTGGTTGCCGCGCCTGTGGGACGAGGCCGAGGATCGCTCCGCCCGCTGCGCCCGCGTTCCCGCGGCCGACGGTCAGGTGCTTCTCGTCGCGGGCCCGATGCTGCTGGGCCGGGATCTCGACTTCGACGTCACCGTGCAACTCCATCTGGGCGAAGGCGCCCTGATGCGCCGAACCCCGGCCGATCAACAATGGACCGTCCCCGCACTGCTGCGCCGTGCTGCCGACGTCACGGACGAACCCGACCTGCTGGTGCGGTACGACCATCCGCCGAGGCCCGCAGTCCGGGTGGGCCGCTGAGGCCGCTCACGTCGTGCGCAGGAACCGGGTCAACCCTTCCTGCACGACGGCAGCGACCAGGTTGCCCTTCCGGTCGAAGATCCGGCCCTGCGCGAGCGCCCGTCCGAATCCGGCGGATGGTGACGTCTGGTCGTACAGCAGCCACTCGTCGGCCCGGAACGGGCGCAGGAACCACAGCGCGTGATCGAGTGAGGCACCGTTGATCTCGACACCGGGGTGTGGGGTCATGGCGGAACCGATCAGCGTCATGTCGCTCATGTAGGCCAGCGCGCAGACGTGGAAGACGGGGTCGTCGGGCAGCGTCTTGCGGGACCGGAACCACGCCTGCTGCTGAGCGGCCGCACCGCGCCTGCGGTCGACCTCGCCGTGGCCGACCATCCGGATGTCCCAGTCGGACCACTCCTGGGCGAGCCAGGCGATCTCCGGGTCGTCGGAGTCACTGGCGAACGGCAGCGAATCGGGCGGCGGGACCACGGGCATCTCGTCCTGGTGCTCGATGCCCTCGTCCTCGACCTGGAACGACGCCGACATCGTGAAGATCGCCTGACCGTCCTGGACGGCGCTGACCCGCCTGGTGACGAACGACCGACCGTCCCGGATGCGGTCCACGAGGTACACGATCGGCATCGTGGGGTTTCCGGGACGCAGGAAGTAGCCGTGCAGCGAATGCACCATGAAACGGGGGTCTACGGTGCGGACCGCCGCCACCAGCGCCTGACCGGCCACCTGCCCACCGAACGTGCGGGGAAGCATGGTCTCGGTCGCTATGCCTCGGAAGATGTTCTCCTCGAGGCGTTCCACTTCCAGGATCTCTTCGATCGTCGCCATCCACGGCCCCTTCCGATGCTCGTCCGCTGACACTCTCACACGGGTCCCGGGCACCGGCGCACCGCACCGCACGAGGCCCGGGTCGGGGCCTCGTGCGGTGCGAACGGAAGTAGTGCGGCGCCGGGAGCGCCGCGATCGATCACAGATCGATCGCGAAGATCACCAGCCGCGTTCGGCGAGCCGGTGCGGGACGGGGATGTCGTCGACGTTGATCCCGACCATCGCCTCACCCAGCCCACGGGAGACCTTCGCCAGCACGTCCGGGTCGTCGAAGAACGTGGTCGCCTTCACGATCGCCGCGGCCCGCTCCGCCGGGTTACCCGACTTGAAGATCCCCGACCCGACGAACACACCCTCCGCACCGAGCTGCATCATCATCGCCGCATCCGCCGGGGTGGCGATGCCACCGGCGGTGAACATCGTGACCGGCAACTTCCCGGCCTTGGCGACCTCGACGACCAGATCGTACGGGGCCTGCAACTCCTTCGCCGCCACATACAGCTCGTCCTCGCTCAGCGAGGTCAACCGGCGGATCTCCCCACCGATCGTCCGCATGTGCGTGGTCGCGTTCGACACGTCACCGGTACCGGCCTCACCCTTGGACCGGATCATCGCCGCACCCTCGGTGATCCGCCGCAGCGCCTCACCCAGATTGGTGGCACCACACACGAACGGGACGGTGAACTGCCACTTGTCGATGTGATTGGCGTAGTCGGCCGGGGTCAGCACCTCCGACTCGTCGACGTAGTCGACCCCGAGGGACTGCAGGATCTGCGCCTCCACGAAGTGCCCGATCCGGGCCTTGGCCATCACCGGGATCGACACCGCGGAGATGATGCCGTCGATCATGTCCGGATCACTCATCCGGGACACCCCACCCTGCGCCCGGATGTCCGCGGGCACCCGCTCGAGCGCCATCACCGCGACCGCACCGGCGTCCTCGGCGATCTTCGCCTGATCGGGGGTGACGACGTCCATGATGACCCCGCCCTTCAACATCTCGGCCATGCCACGCTTGACGCG